>SHXD01000051.1 GCA_009693505.1 Limnohabitans sp. | reverse complement strand
ACTCGTTTCAAGATGAGATCTGCCGGGGCCTTGAGCCCCCTAAAGAGTCGTTCAAGACCAGGACGTTGATAGGTCAGGTGTGGAAGCGCAGTAATGCGTTAAGCTAACTGATACTAATTGCTCGTGCGGCTTGACCCTATAACTTTGATCAGTTGCTTATGTTTTCTTTTAAGATAACTAAGTAACATCATGATCAAGGAAGTTATGCCAAGTTTGACGCATTCAAAATAAGGCTGAAATGCCAATCTAATTCGAACTCTGTGAATTTGTTTTCTTGACCGTGGTGGTCAAGAGAGCACAAAAGTTTTGCCTGATGACCATAGCAAGTTGGTACCACTCCTTCCCATCCCGAACAGGACAGTGAAACGACTTAGCGCCGATGATAGTGCGGGTTCCCGTGTGAAAGTAGGACATTGTCAGGCTCTTATAGCGAGAAACGCCCCATAGAAATATGGGGCGTTTTTTTTGGTCTGCCGAATTCAGAAGCCGACTACAAATTCACAATCATGTTGTCTTGAAATGCCAAGGCGTTGCTTCTTTCAAGATCCAGCAGCATGTCTTGAAGCCATTCTTGCAGGGACATTGAGGCGGCATGCGTTTGGTGCAGTATTTTTAAATAGGGCACTTCACTGGCCCAAGCCATGAAGGACGTGTTTTCAACCTCAGACAACTCTAACAGTTTGTATTTCAAAAGCACTTTGGCGCCATAGCGACCATGCTTTAAAGGGCTCTGAACAAAGCCATCTAATTTCTTGCGTGCAATTTCTAAGGCAGCATCGACATTGTCAAAAACAGCACCATGGCCTGGTATGACCCAGATGGGTTTGAGCGACTCAATCAGATCCAGCGTCTGAGACACTTCATGAAATGCTTCAACGCCTTCCAACTCCGGAAACACAACACCAAATCCGTTGGCCCACAGGGCATCAGCTGAGATCAAAATTTTGTGGGTGGGTTCAAACAAAATGACGGAATGCGGATCATGGCCTGGTGCAGCATGAACCTCCCAATTCAAGGAAGCTAAGCGCAATATTTGACCCACCTGCAACAGACCCTCAAACTTAAATCGAGGACACAATTGACCCGTAGCTTCGTAGCTCAAGGCCTCAGCATCCCAAATTGACACGGCCTTTGCTTCACCAGGAGGAATCCAGGTTTCAAGCTGGCTATAGTGAGTTTGAAGGTGATGGTTGCCTCCGCAATGGTCGCTGTGTAAGTGGGTGTTAACCAACTGATCAAGCGGTCTGCCATTCAAGGCATTTTGAACGAGGGCCAAAGTCTGCGCTTCGTGCGTCACATAACCACTGTCAATCAGGGTCGCGCAATCATCGTCTGCCAAAAGGATGTTGTTGGCCGACAGCCAGCCTCTTTCAAAAACTTGAAGTCCTGGTATTTGTAGCCGCTGTGTCATTGACAAAGAACGCTCTGAGGGATTCTAAAAACCTGATGCGCTCAGTGCGCAGTGGTTCTCAGCTCACGACGCAAAATTTTACCCACGTTGGATTTAGGCAGCTCATCTCTGAACTCAATGTATTTGGGTCGCTTGTAGCCCGTGAGGTTGTCGTGGCAGTATTTTGCCACGGCATCTTCGGTCAGCATGCTGTCGTTTCGCACCACAAACACCTTGATGGTCTCTCCTTGCATGGCGTCAGGAATGCCGATGGCGGCGCACTCAACCACACCGGGGCAAAGAGAAATGACATTCTCAAGTTCAGAGGGGAACACATTGAAGCCACTCACAATGATCATGTCTTTGATGCGATCGACGATGCGGAAAAAACCTCGCTCGTCCATAATGCCTACGTCACCTGTGCGCATGAAACCGTCTGGCGTGAATGCCTTGCGCGTTTCCTCTTCTTGTTTGTAATAGCCCAACATCACGTTGGGGCCGCGAATGCAAATTTCGCCAGACGCGCCTTGTGCCAAGCTGTTGCCCTGTTCGTCCTTGATGGCCATGTCGATGCTGGGCAGTGGCAAACCAATGCTGCCGCTGAAGGCCGTTTGAGAGACCGGGTTGTTGGTGCCAATGGCACAGGTTTCACTCATGCCCCAGCCCTCAATCATGGCGCTGCCGGTGGCAGCTTGCCAAGCACGTGCTGTACCTTCAGACGCAGCCATACCCCCTGCTTGTGTGAGGCACAGGTTAGAAAAATCAATCGTTTTGAACATGGGGTGCTGCAACAATGCGTTGAACAAAGTGTTCACGCCAGGCAACAAGTGGAAGGGTCGTGTTTTGAGAGTTTCAATGAACTTGCCAAATTCACGCGGGTTGGGAACCAAGGTGAGGTGCGAGCCTTGGCGAATGGCCAAGAAGCAAAGTGTCAATGCAAAGATGTGGTACAGCGGCAATGCCGCAATGCTGTTGACTTTGCGCAAGTCAGGCATGCGCGCGAGTGCTGGCGCAAACCATGTTTCTGCTTGCAAAATAGCCGCCACAATGTTGCGGTGTGTGAGCACGGCGCCCTTGGACAAGCCTGTGGTGCCGCCGGTGTATTGTAAAAATGCAATGTCATCGAGCGATTGCGGGACTGACTTGAAAGTCAATTGACGGCCCTCGGCAATGGCTTGCTTGAACGAGGTGACGCGGTGTTTATCGCTCAATGGCAGTTCAAACTCGGGCACCATTTTGGCCAAATGGCGAACCGCAAAGGTCATCCAGCGACCATAAAAGGGGCCTAACAAATCGCCAATCGAAGCAAGCACCGTATGCTGTATTTGCGTGCGATCAATGACAGCGCTCAGCGTGGCTGCAAAGTTTTCCAAAATGACAATGGCGGATGCGCCAGAGTCTTTCAGCTGGTGCTCTAACTCGCGGGCTGTGTACAAGGGGTTCACATTCACGCAGGTATAACCGGCACGCAAAATGGCGGCCATGGTGACTGCAAATTGAGGCACGTTGGGCAACATTAAAGCAATGCGGCTGCCAGGGGTTAAGCCCTGCGCTTGAAACCAAGCGCCCAAAGCTTGTGACAGCTGGTCCAGCTCTTGGTAGCTCATCCACTTCTCCATGCAAACAGCAAAAGGCGTATCGCCATGCTTTTGAAAGGCTTGGTTGAGTAAATCTGATAACGAACTGTACTCGTTGGGGTCAATCTCGTGCTTCACGTTGGCGGGGTAATTCTTCAGCCAAATCTTGTCCATGTACTGCTCCTAGGGATGACAATATTGTCGTCAATTTGAAGAGCCGTTGTCACGGGGCATTACCCCTGACACGCAATTAAAAAGTCTATTTTTCGTCCCCAAAGCGACAAACCAAAAAATGCCCCGTTTGCAACAAAGCAAGGACAAATGAGAGAAGGTGTGCGAGAATGCGGGTAAACCCTATGATTCAACTTGCTGTCTTCACGCAATCTCTCTGGCGCCGCTGGATGAAGTGGGTGCCTGTCCGCATTTTGAGCATCAAACACCAAGCTCGCATCAGCGACCATTTGAAGAGTTTGGGCCCCCAAGACCGATATTTGCGCTTTGGCTACCCCGCCACCGACGAGCAGATTGAGAACTATGTCAACAAACTGAATTTTGCGCGCGATGACATCTATGGGGTCTTCAATCGGCGCTTAAAAATCGTGGCCATGGCCCATTTGGCCTTCTCGGTCGACCCTGAATGGGCCACATGTGCAGAATTTGGTGTTTCAGTTGACTTGAGAATGCGCGGCAAAGGACTGGGCGCGCGTTTGTTTGATCGCGCCGTCATGCACGCCCGAAATGAGGGTGTTGGGCTATTGTTCATACATGCCTTGAGTGAAAACACCGCCATGCTCAAAATTGCCAGGAAATCAGGCGCCCGGGTGGTGCGAGATGGCAGCGAAAGTGATGCCTACTTAAGCTTGCCGGCGGCCGACATGGACAGTCAAATGAATGAATTCATTGAAGAAGGCATGGCCGATGTGGATTTTCAATTCAAAGTGCGTGCCAAACAATTTTTACAAATGCTCCGCACCTTGCAAGAAGTCAGAACGCGTGTTCGCGAATCGCGTCACAAATCAGGCGTTTAATCCGCTATCCTAGAGGTTCTGCAACAACGGCTCATTGCCAACACAACTGTGTCCGACCCCCACCCCGCGCGCTTGAACGAACGAGACGACAAACGCGAAGTCGTAAGAGAAGATAGGCGCGAAGAACGGCGTGAAGACAAACGTTCATTCCTGCAAAAACTGGCAGAGTTCATTCACCCTGGACCCGACTCCAAAGACGAGCTCATAGAAACGCTGGCTGAGGCAGAAGACAACGAGATCATCAATGCGCAAAGCCGGTTCATGCTCGAGGGCGTGATCCGCATGGCAGACATGTCGGCAGGCGATGCCATGGTGGCCGCACCGCGCATGGATTTGCTGTCTATCGATGCGCCCTTTGACGAATTGCTGCACCAAGTCATTGACACAGCGCACTCGCGTTTTCCTGTTTACGAAGACGATCGGGAAAACATCATTGGCATCTTGATGGCCAAAGATTTGCTCAAGCTGCAACGCGCGCCTGAGCTCAATATTCGAGCCCTGCTCAGACCGGCCGTGTTTGTGCCGGAGAGCAAAGGGCTGAACGATTTACTCAGGCAGTTTCGCGACAACCGCCAGCACTTGGCCATCGTCATTGATGAGTTTGGCCGCACGGCTGGCCTCATCACCATTGAAGATGTACTTGAAGAAATTGTGGGCGAAATTGAAGACGAGTTTGACATTGAAGAAGAGGCCGGCGACATCTTTGGGTTGGCCGATCAAACATACCGTGTGAGCGGCGACACTTCACTCGAGCGCGTGTCAGAAGCCTTTGACGTGAAGCTCAATCCCGATGTGATGGACGAAGACACCTACCAATTCGACACCATTGGCGGACTGGTTGCGCACAAGATGGGTCATGTGCCCAAACGCGGCGAAAAATTCAGCTTGTCGGGCTTGGATTTTGTGGTGCTGCACACGCGTGGGGGCGCGGTGCGATGGTTCAAAGTCTCACCTACACCTAAATTGAAAAAATAATGAGCATGTGGCGCCTGGCCTTGTCAGTCGTAGCCGGTGTGGTGCATGGTTTTTCGATGGCCTGGCCAGCCTTTGTGCTGGGCGATGTGCTGGGTGTCTCGGGCCAGTCTTCAGGCTTCTTGCAGTGTTTCAGTCTCGGTATTTTGGCGGCGATTTTGTTGCAAGTGGCATCGCAAGATGCGCAGCCAACAAGTTTCATTGCATCCCAACAAGTTCAATCTAAATCGAAGCGCCAAGGTCAACTTGTATGGCGACAGGGCGCGCTCATTAGCGCCGTGTTTGCGACCAGTGCCATGGCCGCCACTTGGGGTTGGCTGTATGTGTCCATGCATCGCTATGGGGGCTTGCCTTCTTGGCTTGCTGCCTTGGCCGTGTTGCTGCTTGCAGCGGGCTTGTCGCTTTATTTTGCGGCGGCAGGTGGCGTTTGGGTGGCCTTGTTTCGGCGGTCTATTTTGTCGGCCCGAATGACAGAGGGGCGGTATGCCACACAAACGGATGACATGACCCTGGCGGAGTTCAAACAAGGCTTTTTCGGCATCTTGTTGTTTGGTGCCTTGTGGACTTTGGCAGAGTTGTGTCGCGGCCAACTTTTAACCGGTTTTCCTTGGGGCGCCGGTGGATACGCGCACCTGCAAAGCACGTTAGCTGGCTATGCGCCTTGGCTCGGTGTGTATGGCATGGGAGCCATCGCAGCATGGGCGGCCATGGGCGTGCCAGTTGTTGTTTCTATTCTCATGGCGGGAAGAACCAAAGCCTGGCTAATGCTTGGCCTGATATTGATCATGGTGTCCGTGCTCATCCCCATCGGTCTTCAAAATTCAGGCGCTGAATTCACCCAAGCTGCGGGCAAACTGAAAGTGCGATTGCTTCAAGGCAATATTCCGCAAGACGAAAAATTCATTCCTGGCCAAGGTGTGCAGCAGGCATTGACTTGGTACGGTGAACAATTATTGGCCAACACCGAGCCGCTGGTGGTCACCCCTGAAACAGCTATTCCTGTGTTGCCGCAACAACTCTCGCCGCCTTATTGGCAAGCCATTAAAAACAAATATGCGCCGCCAGTGGCTCAGAATCAATTGGCCGATCAAAAGCCCGATCAGTTGTCCGTGCCATTGCCCGTCGCGCCTCAAACTGCCTTGATCGGTTTGCCCATGGGTGCAGCTGGAGTGGGCTACACCAATTCCGCATTGGCCATAGGTCCTGAAGAAGTGGCCTACCGTTATGACAAGTTGCATTTGGTGCCCTTTGGCGAATATGTGCCGCCCTTTTTTCAGTGGTTTGTGCGCATGATGAACATGCCGTTGGGTGACTTTGCGCAGGACCGACCGCCTGCAGGTGTTTTGAAATGGCAAGGGCAGCGTTTGTTGCCTCAAATTTGCTACGAAGATCTTTTTGGTGAAGAAATGGCGCGCTACTTTGCCAAGCCTGAACAGGCGCCTACTGTCTTCGTCAACATGAGCAATTTGGCGTGGTTTGGCGACACCACCGCCATACCCCAACATGTGGCCATTTCGCGCATGCGTGCTTTGGAATTTCAGCGCCCCATTCTTCGCGCTACCAACACGGGCTTAACGGGTTTGGTCGATGCCAAAGGCGAGGTGACAGCGTCTTTGCCAAACTTCACGCGAGGCTCTTTGGTGCTTGAGTTTGAAGGACGTGTGGGCCTCACGCCTTACGCACACTGGACATCCCAATGGGGCTTGGCGCCACTTTGGTGGCTTTGCATCGCAATTGTTCTGGTTTTAGGTGTGGTTTCTTGGCGCTCTGGCCCTCGCGCGCTTTAAAATCAAGGGTTGCCGCCGCTGTTCGGGGGCGTTCTCATTTTTAGGCCATGTTGACCTTCCAACAAATCATTTTGAAACTGCAGTCCTATTGGGACTCTCAAGGCTGCGCACTGTTGCAACCCTATGACATGGAAGTGGGTGCAGGCACTTCGCACACCGCTACTTTTTTACGCGCCATTGGCCCCGAGCCTTGGAAGGCCGCCTATGTGCAACCCAGTCGCCGTCCTAAAGATGGCCGTTATGGCGAGAACCCCAATCGATTGCAGCACTACTACCAATACCAAGTGGTGCTCAAGCCTGCACCGTCCAACATTTTGGATTTGTATTTGGGCTCGCTCGAAGCTTTGGGGTTTGATCTTAAAAAGAACGACATTCGTTTTGTAGAAGACGATTGGGAGAATCCAACTTTGGGCGCTTGGGGCTTGGGCTGGGAAGTGTGGCTCAATGGCATGGAGGTGACGCAGTTCACTTACTTCCAACAAGTAGGCGGCATTGATTGCAAACCCATCACCGGCGAAATTACCTACGGCCTTGAGCGCTTGGCCATGTACCTGCAAGGTGTCGACAACGTCTACAACTTGAAGTGGACCGACACGCTCAGCTACGGCGATGTTTACCACCAAAACGAAGTGGAGCAATCGACTTACAACTTTGAACACTCCGATGTCGAGTTCTTGTTCACGGCGTTTTCTGCGTATGAAAAACAAGCCCAGCATTTAATTGGTGAGCAGTTGGCATTGCCCGCTTATGAGCAAGTGCTCAAGGCTGGACACACTTTCAACTTGCTCGATGCGCGTGGCGCCATCAGCGTCACTGAGCGAGCCGCCTACATTGGCCGTATTCGCAACTTGGCGCGTGCTGTGGCGCAAAGCTATTGGGAGAGTCGCGAGCGTTTGGGCTTCCCCATGGCGCCTCGCGAATGGGTTGAGCAGTTGAATGCCTTGAGCAAGAAGGCTGCCTGAAGGCAAGAATCAAAATGACATATCAAAACCTTTTGGTTGAATTGTTTGTAGAAGAGTTGCCACCCAAGGCACTCAAAAAATTGGGCGAATCGTTTGCCACAGTGCTGTTTGAACAACTGCGCGATGCGGGCCTGACGGGTGCAGAGGCTGTGGTCACCCCATTTGCTTCGCCACGCCGTTTGGCAGCGCATGTCACGCAAGTAGCGGCGCAAGCTGCCGACAAAGCGGTTCAGCAAAAACTCATGCCGGTCACGGTGGGCTTGGATGCCAGTGGCAATGCCACACCCGCGTTGCTTAAAAAATTGCAAGCCCTCGGTGCAGATGTATCGAACCCTGCAGCGCTGGTGGCATCGCTCAAGCGAGCGCCCGATGGCAAAGCAGAAGCTTTGTTTTACGACAGCGTGGCCTCGGGCGCCACACTGTTGCTAGGTTTACAAAAGGCTTTGGACGAGTCGCTTGCCAAATTGCCCATTCCCAAAGTTATGACCTACCAATTGGAAACAGACTGTGAACTGCCCGGTTGGACCAGTGTCAATTTTGTGCGCCCAGCGCATGGTTTGGTGGCTTTGCATGGTGCGCAAGTGGTGCCTGTGAAAACCTTGGGCCTGAAGGCTGGCCAGCAAACGCATGGTCATCGCTTTGAAGCCAATGTGTCACCCTTGATCATTCAAGATGCTGACAGTTATTCGGCCACGCTGGCGCGCGATGGCGCCGTCATTGCCAGCTTTGCTGAACGCCGCGCAGAAATTGTGAAGCAGCTCAATGCCGCTGCCGCCAAAGTAGGCGGTGGTGCCAAGGCCATTGAAGACGAAGCCTTGCTAGATGAAGTGACGGCCTTGGTCGAGCGCCCCAATGTGCTCATTTGTGAATTTGAAAAAGAGTTTTTGGAAGTGCCGCAGGAATGTTTGATTTTGACCATGAAGGCCAATCAAAAGTATTTCCCACTGCTAAACGCCGATGGCAAACTCACGCATCAATTCTTGGTGGTGAGCAACATTTCGCCGGCCGATGCCAGTGCTGTGATTGGTGGCAACGAACGTGTGGTGCGGCCGCGTTTGGCCGATGCCAAATTCTTCTTTGACCAAGACCGCAAGAAAACTTTGGCCTCGCGTGTTAAAGGCCTCAACAAAGTGGTTTACCACAACAAGCTGGGCACACAAGGCGAGCGCATGGCGCGTGTGCGCGGCATTGCCAAAGCTTTGGGCCAAGCCTTGGGCGGCAATGAACTGGCACAAGCCGCAGACACCGCAGCCCATTTGGCCAAAACCGATTTGCTCACCGACATGGTGGGTGAGTTCCCTGAACTGCAGGGCATCATGGGCGGCTACTACGCGCGCCACGATGGTTTGTCGAATGACATTGCAGATGCCATCGAAGACCACTACCGCCCTCGCTTTGCTGGCGATGAGTTGCCGCGCAACAAGGTGGGCTTGGTGGTGGCACTTGCTGATAAATTAGAAACCTTGGTGGGCATGTTTGGCATTGGCAATTTGCCCAGTGGCGACAAAGACCCCTTTGCCTTGCGCCGTCATGCATTGGGTATGATTCGCATGCTCATGGACAAAGATTTGGCAATCGAATGGCGTCAGTTGCTGGCGCAGGCCGTGCCTGTGTTTGGCGACAAAATCACCGACCCTTCAGAAGCCTTGACCACCTTCTTGTTCGACCGCTTGGCAGGCTCATTGCGCGAGCAAGGCTTTAGCGCACAAGAAGTTGACGCGGTGTTGGCTTTGCATCCTGCGTGTTTGGGCCAAGTTCCCAAATTGCTGGCAGCGGTGCGCGCATTCGCGGCCTTGCCTGAAAGCCCTGCATTGGCGGCAGCCAACAAACGCATCGGCAATATTTTGAAGAAGGCCGATGAAGTTGATGCGCATGTGAACCCTGCCTTGCTCAAAGAAAATGCGGAGCAAGCTTTGTACGAAGTGATGCAACGTTTGTTGCCTGAATCAGAAGCCTTGTTCAAAGCGGGTGACTACACCGGCTCCTTGCAAACCTTGGCAGCACTGCGCTCACCCGTCGATGCTTTCTTTGACGATGTCATGGTGAACGCTGAAGAAATGGACGTGCGCCTGAACCGACAAGGCTTGCTGAAATGTTTGCATGAGGCCATGAACCGTGTGGCCGATTTGTCGCGATTGGCCTCATGAAAATCGTCATTCTCGATCGCGATGGCACCATCAACCATGACTCTGATGAGTACATCAAGAGCCCTGAAGAGTGGCGTGCGCTGCCTGGCGCCTTAGAGGCCATCAGCCGTTTGAACCATGCGGGCTACCACGTGGTCATTGCCACCAACCAATCAGGGCTTGGCCGTGGTTTGATGGATGTGGCGGCACTGAATGCCATACACAAACGCATGATCAAACAACTCGCCGCCGTGGGTGGGCGTGTGGATGCTATTTTTTATTGCCCGCATGCGCCCACAGACGGTTGTGCATGCCGCAAGCCCATGCCAGGTTTGATTGAACAAATTGCAGAGCGATTTGGTTTAGAAGTGCGGGGTGTTTCGTTTGTGGGCGATACCCTGAACGACATGAAGGCAGCAGAGGCAGCAGGTTGCGTACCGCATTTGGTGTTAACGGGTAAGTCTGAAGCATTGCGTGGGCAAGCTCTGCCCCCTGCGTTTCCAGTGGGCACACGCATGCACACTGACCTCAATGCCTTTGTCGATGTGCTCTTGAAAAAATCTGCGGAACCTGCGCTATGAACTTCATTCGTTCACTCGTCCACATGGTGTGGATGATGCTCACGGTCATACCTTGGGCCTTGGTGGTGGTGTTTGCATCCATGTTCATGAGCAGCAGTCGTTTGTATTGGTGGTGCGCTGCTTGGCTTCGCCATGCCATCAACAGTGGCACCTTCATTTTGGGCATTGAGAACCGCATCACCGGCATGGAAAATTTGCCACTGGGTGAAAAAGACCCCGTCATCTTGTTGGTCAAACACCAGTCCACATGGGAAACATTTTTAATGCCGGCCATCATGCCTCACCCTTTGGCTTATGTGTTCAAAAAAGAACTGCTCAGCGTGCCATTTTTTGGCTGGGCCATGGGCCGCATGGACATGATTCACATCGACAGAAGTCAGCGTGCACAAGCCTTCAACAAGGTGGTCACCCAGGGTAAGCGATTGATGGACCAGGGTGTCTGGGTGATTATGTTTCCCGAAGGCACACGCATTCCGCGCGGCCAAAAAGGTGTTTACAAAACAGGCGGTACGCGCTTGGCCATTGAAGCCGGAGTGCCCGTTGTTCCTATTGCAGTGACTTCTGCCAAGTGTTGGCCCACCAAAGCCTTTGTGAAGAAGCAAGGTATTGTGGACATCTCGATTGGCAAAGCCATTTCCAGCGAAGGCCGTCAACCAGAAGAGTTGATGCAAGAGGTGGAAGATTGGATTGAGTCGGAAATGCGCCGCCTTGATCCCGAGGCTTATACAGACGCTTGATCTAGAAGTTCAACAATGCGCAATCCGCTGCAACTTGTTCTTGATTTTTTAAGTCCGCCTCAGGAGCGTACAACGCCGGCTTTAGACAAAGCGCCTAGAACACCCGATTCGACCACCACGCCAGAGCCTGGCGCATTGAGAACGACGGTGCGCCCAAGTGCCCCAGTTCAGATGCCCGACGAAGTTTCAATTGCGCATCCTCGCGCTAACCGTGAAACAGTTTTGGAGGGCATGCGCGTGGCCTATTTGTTCCAACGCGTGCGCCGTCGCTCCATTGGTTTTTTGGTAGGGCCTGATGGGCTTGAAGTGCGCGCGCCCAAATGGGTCACCTTGAAAGAAGTCGAGTTGGGCTTGCAAGAGCGCGCAGAGTGGGTGTTGCGCAAGTGGTCTGAAATGCAAGAGCGGCAAAAAAACATTCGACAAATTGAGTGGCGTGAAGGTGCAAGTCTTGACTATTTGGGTGCGCCCATTCATTTGCTCTTAAGCCCCCAAAATGGCCGAAGTGAACTGAACGATCAACGCCAATTGCTCTTGGCATTGCCGCACAGCGCAGAAGCTTCACAAATTAGAGATGCGGTGCAAGCCTGGCTAATGCGCGAAGCCAAGAACTTGTTTGAACAGCGACTCAATCACTTTGCGCCCTTGATGGGTGTGCAGTGGCGTCGTTTGAGTTTGTCCAATGCAGGTTCGCGTTGGGGCAGCGCGCGTGTGGATGGTGCCATTCGTTTGAACTGGCGACTCATTCATTTAAAGCCAGAAGCCATTGACTATGTGGTGGTGCACGAGTTGGCGCATTTGCATGAAATGAACCACAGCCCCGCGTTTTGGAAAGTGGTGGCGGATATCTTGCCCGATCACCTAGAGCGGCGCAAAGCTTTGCAAAAAGAGAATTTGGCGAATTGGGCTTGAATTTATTTTGAAACGGTTTGAAACCGCCAAATACCCTCTTTTTCTTTAAAGCGTTTCATCTTGCCTTCATACCAAAGTGCATGCAGATGCGCCACTGATTCACCAATGGCAAATGTGGTTTGGTGAAAGTCCAAAGGCCTTTTGAAAATCACTTTCAACATGTCATGCGCACTGCCAGGTGTTTCACGGCATGCGTCCAGAACTTCTTGCATTCGTTCTTCGTGATGCTGCAGCAATTGCGCTGTGCGTGTGTGCAAACCTTTAAAGGGACGGCCGTGTGAAGGCAGCACCAAAGTATCTGGGGGCAGCACATCAAATTTTTTCAACGATCGCATGAACAGCGCCAAAGCATTGGCTTCGGGCTCTTGGGCATAGACGCTCACGTTGGTCGAGATTTTGGGCAAGACCATGTCGCCACTGATGAGGACATTGGCACTGCGCGAGTAAAGCGCCATGTGTTCGGGCGAATGTCCCCAGCCGCTGATGCATTCCCAGGTGTTGCCACCGATTTGAATTTGGCTGCCTTCCAACAATCGGTGATACGACTCGGGTACTTTGGGCACCATGTTGGCGTAGTAAGACACGCGGGCCTGAATTTGTTGCTGGTCTGTGGGGTTGTTCCAGCCGTGGTCGGCAAAAAACTTTTGCGTGCTCACACCGCCAAAATTGGAGGCTCCCGTGCTGGCCAACAAGGCGGCTTGGTATTCGGTGGCGTTCATGTACAAAGGCGCATTGAACTGCTCGCACAGCCAATGGGCCAAACCCATGTGGTCGGGGTGCATGTGGGTCACCACCACCCTCAAAATGGGCAAACCCTTCATCGGGCCAGCAAACACTTGGCGCCAGGCCTCTTGAGTGCCTGGGTTGGTGACGCCGCAATCCACGGCGGTCCAGCCTCGGCGCGTACCCTGTTCGGTTTCTTCAGAATCTTCAAGCAGCCATAAGTTGATGTGATCCAAGGCAAAGGGCAAGGCCATTCGAATCCAGAAAATACCTGGGGCCACCTGAAGCGCCTGACCGAGCGCTGGCAGCGTGTCATTCAGGGGGAACGCCAAAGCTTTTTCGCCTGTTGGAGCCTGAGGCGAAGCGCTTGGCTGAGGGACTTGAACGGTCATGGTGGTGATGGGTGGGTGAACTTAGGGTCATAATTGACGTTTACGTTAACGTCAATTACAGTTGGGGCATTGTAAGTCGCATGCGCAGACGGCGTCTGTCGCCTGTGCGCAAGCTGAAACAAGCCCTGCGGTGCAACCTAAAGCGGAATGAACATGGCATCTCAATTTTCAATCAGCGATCTGGCCAAAGAGTTCGATCTCACCACCCGAGCCATTCGCTTTTATGAAGACATGGGTCTTCTTGAGCCTGAGCGATCTGGCCCTGGCGGCCGAAACAGGGTGTACTCATCGCGCGACCGCACAAGACTCAAACTGACATTGCGCGCCAAAAGGCTGGGGCTCTCTTTGGTGGAAGCCAAAGAGCTCATTGACATGTATGACTCGCCGCGCGATACAGGTCCGCAGTTGAAAAAATTCATGGTGGTATTGGCCGAACATAGGCAGCAGCTTGAGTCGCAATTGGCAGATTTGCATGCCACCTTAGAAGAGGTAAAAACACATGAGAAGGATGCGCGCAATTTGTTGGCGCGATCTGAAAAGGTTGCCAGTAAAAAGGTGAGCGCATGACCGTATCCGATTTAAATTCACCTCGTGCCCAAAGAGTAGCTGCCAGTTTGGCTCGTCAAGGCATGATGACGCATTTGGACGCCCAACTCTTGCGCGTTGAAAAAGGCGAAGTTGAAGTGGCCTTGCCCTTCGGCGACAAAGTCACCCAACAGCAAGGCGGATTTCATGGCGGTGCAATTGGTGCATTGGCTGATATTGCGGGCGGCTATGCAGGATTGACAGTTCTGCCAGAGGGCATGGAAATTGTCACAGCGGAATACAAAATTAATTTTTTAAGTGGCCACCAAGAAGGTGAGTTGCGCGCAGTGGGCAAAGTAGTCAAGGGCGGCAAGCGAATCATTGTGACCACCGTTGAAGTTTTTCACATCGATGCGCAAGGCAAAAAGTCGATGTGCGCTGTGATGCAGCAAACACTGGTGCCGGTGCCTCAAAACTATTGATTGAATTTGGAGAAAAACAGGATGAACATGCCAGGCCTTAATTTTCAACTTGGCGAAGACATCGATGCATTGCGCGATGCGGTGCGCGATTTTGCGCAGGCAGAAATTGCACCACGCGCTGCAGAAATTGATCACACCGACCAATTCCCCATGGACTTGTGGCTCAAGATGGGCGAAGTGGGCGTGTTGGGCATCACGGTGCCTGAAGCTTATGGCGGCGCCAACATGGGCTACTTGGCACACATGATTGCCATGGAAGAAATTTCTCGCGCTTCGGCCAGTGTGGGCTTGTCTTATGGCGCGCACAGCAATTTGTGTGTGAACCAACTGAAGCGCAATGGCACGGAGGCGCAAAAGCAAAAGTACCTGCCCAAACTCATCAGCGGCGAACATGTAGGCGCCTTGGCCATGAGTGAGCCAGGTGCAGGCTCAGATGTGATTAGCATGAAACTGAAGGCCGAAGACAAAGGTGGCTACTACCTTTTGAATGGCAACAAAATGTGGATCACCAACGGCCCCGATGCCGACACCTTGGTGGTGTACGGCAAAACAGAACCTGAGATGGGCGCACGCGGCGTCACTGCTTTCTTGATAGAAAAAAACATGAAAGGCTTCTCTGTGGCGCAGAAACTCGACAAGTTGGGGATGCGCGGCAGTCATACGGGCGAGTTGGTGTTTCAAAATGTCGAAGTGCCAGCAGAAAATATTTTGGGCGGCCTGAACATGGGCGCCAAAGTGCTCATGAGTGGTTTGGACTATGAGCGTGCCGTGTTGGCGGCGGGTCCTTTGGGCATCATGCAGTCTGTCATGGACAACGTCATTCCTTACATTCACGATCGCAAGCAATTTGGCCAAAGCATTGGTGAGTTTCAGCTCATTCAAGGCAAAGTGGCAGACATGTACACCGTACTCCAAGCAGGACGTTCGTTTTGCTACACGGTTGGAAAAAACTTAGACATGCTGGGCACCGACCACGTGCGCCAAGTACGCAAAGACTGCGCCAGTGTCATTTTGTGGTGCGCTGAAAAAGCTACATGGATGGCAGGTGAGGGCGTGCAAATTTTTGGTGGCAATGGCTACATCAACGACTATCCATTAGGTCGTTTGTGGCGCGATGCCAAGTTGTACGAAATTGGTGCAGGCACCAGTGAAATTCGACGCATGTTAATTGGTCGCGAATTGTTTGCCGAAACTTGTTAAAGCAGACTGAACGTTTTCACAGTTGATCAAAATTTACCAAGATTTTTAAATCATTGACACAATGCCCACATGACTCAAAAACACTTATCTCATCTCTTTGACAACAACCGGGCTTGGGCCAAGCGCATGGAGCTTGAACAACCAGGCTTCTTCAATCATTTGGCACAGCAGCAATCGCCCAAATACTTGTGGATTGGTTGCTCAGACAGTCGCGTGCCGGCCAACCAAATTACAGGCTTGGAGCCTGGCGAGGTGTTTGTGCATCGCAATGTGGCCAACGTGGTGGTGCACTCTGATTTGAATGCACTGTCGGTTATCCAATATGCAGTGGATGCGCTCAAGGTAGAGCACATCATGGTGGTGGGGCATTACGGTTGCGGCGGTGTGTTGGCGGCTACGCGGGGCACCCGCATTGGCCTAGCCGACAACTGGCTGCGCCATGTGCAAGATGTGCGACTGCGCCATCGCCAACGCTTGAACCACTTGCCTCAGCAGCAATTGGAAGATGCCATGTGCGAAATGAACGTCATTGAGCAAGTGGGCAATGTGGCCTTGTCCAACGTCATGCAAGACGCATGGAGCCGTGGTCAAAAAGTGGCGGTGCATGGTTGGGTCTATGGCCTGAACGATGGCCTTTTGAAAGACATGGATGTCACCATGACAGGTTCGCACGAAGTGGTTGACGTGTTTCGGCGCGCGTTTAAGCGCTATCCACGCGGCGAATAAAAAACTCATTTTTTTAAAACATCCAGGAGTTATTCAAATGATCACTTCGCATGACCCCGTTGTCATTGTCAGTGCAGCCCGAACACCCATGGGCAGCTTCCAGGGTGACTTTGCTTCGTTGTCAGCGCACGACTTGGGCGGTGCGGCTATCAAAGCCGCTGTTGAGCGCGCAGCTGCTGGCTCCAAATTCAGCGCCGAGCTGGTCACAGAAGTATTGTTTGGCAATTGCCTCATGGCCGGTCAAGGCCAAGCGCCTGCGCGTCAGGCTGGTTTTAAGGGTGGCTTGCCCAAAAGCGCTGGCGCTGTCACCCTTTCCAAAATGTGTGGCTCCGGCATGCGTGCCGCCATGTTTGCGCACGACATGTTGGTAGCAGGTACACACGATGTGCTGGTGGCAGGCGGCATGGAAAGCATGACCAACGCGCCCTACCTCATGCTCAAAGGCCGCGCGGGTTATCGCATGGGCCATGACAAAATTTTCGATCACATGATGCTCGATGGTTTGGAAGATGCGTACGAGCCCGGCCGATCCATGGGCACCTTTGGTGAAGACTGCGCAGCCAAATACAACTTCACCCGCGCAGAGCAAGACGCATTTGCCATGGCCAGTGTGGAGCGCGCCAAAGCCGCCACCACATCGGGTGCTTTTCAAGCAGAAATTACACCGGTCACCGTTAAAACGCGTGCAGGCGAAACAGTGGTCAGCATTGACGAAGGGCCCGGCAAAGTGAAGTTAGACAAGGTCACTTCATTGAAATCAGCTTTCAAAAAAGACGGCACCATTACAGCGGCCTCTAGCTCTTCCATCAACGATGGTGCTGCGGCCTTGGTCATGATGCGCCAAAGCACAGCAGACAAATTGGGTTGCAAACCCTTGGCCCGCGTTGTGAGCCACGCCACCCATGCCCAAGAACCTGAATGGTTTGCCACAGCCCCTGTGGGCGCCACACAAAAGGCCTTGGCCAAAGCGGGCTGGCAAGTCAGTGATGTGGATTTGTGGGAAGTGAACGAAGCTTTTGCCGTCGTGCCCATGGCGCTCATGAAAGAGTTGAATGTGCCCCACGACAAAGTGAATGTGAATGGCGGCGCGTGTGCCTTGGGCCACCCCATTGGCGCATCGGGCGCTCGCATCATGGTCACGCTCATTCATGCGCTCAAAGCGCGTGGTTTGAAAAAAGGCTTGGCCACCTTGTGCATTGGTGGCGGTGAAGGTACCGCCGTGGCCCTAGAAATCATTTAAGAACCATCATGTTGCTATCGACCGACCAAGAAATGGTGCGCGATGCCGTTCGCGCTTTTGCCAAAGAAGAGCTCTGGCCCAATGCGGCTGCATGGGACAAGTCGCACGAGTTTCCCAAAGCGGCTCACAAAGGTTTGGCCGCGTTGGGTGCCTATGGCATTTGCGTGCCTGAAGATTTGGGCGGCGCCAATTTAGATTACCTCACGCTGTCTTTGGTGCTCGAAGAAATCGCGGCAGGCGATGGCGGCGTGAGCACCACCATCAGCGTCACCAACTGCCCTGTGAACGCCATCCTTATGCGCTATGGCAACGATGCGCAAAAGCAAAAATGGCTCACGCGTTTGGCGCAAGGTGAATTGTTGGGCTTATTTTGTTTGACAGAACCGCACGTGGGTTCGGATGCCTCAGCCATCAAAACAACGGCCACGCGCAAAGGAGATGCTTATGTGCTCAATGGCGTAAAGCAGTTCATCACCAGTGGCAAATATGGCGATGTGGCCATTGTGTTGGCTGTCACCGACAAAGGCGCTGGCAAAAAAGGCATGAGTGCATTCATCGTGCCTACGGCCACACCAGGCTATGTGGTGGCGCGCTTGGAGGACAAGATAGGCCAGCACTCTAGTGACACCGCTCAAATCAATTTTGAAAATTGCGAAGTGCCGGTTGAAAACTTGATCGGGCAAGAAGGCGAAGGCTACAAGATTGCTTTGTCGGCCCTAGAAGGTGGCCGCATTGGCATTGCTGCACAAAGCATTGGCATGGCGCGCAGTGCCTTGGAAGTGGCCATTGACTACGCCAAGCAACGCGAGAGTTTTGGCACTGCCATCATCAACCACCAAGCCGTGGGATTTAGGTTGGCTGAGTGCGCCACGCAATTGGAAGCCGCGCGCCAATTGATGTGGCACGCTGCCACTTTGCGAGATGCTGGTTTGCCTTGTTTGAAAGAAGCCGCCATGGCCAAGTTGTTTGCAAGCGAAACCGCAGAGAAAGTTTGCAGTGCCGCCATTCAAACTTTGGGTGGCTACGGTGTGGTGAGCGACTTTCCCGTAGAAAGAATTTACCGCGACGTGCGCGTGTGCCAAATTTACGAAGGCACCAGCGACGTGCAAAAGATCATCATTCAAAGGGCCTTAGCTTGACACTGCCTGCGCTCAATGTGTGCCCCTGTGGTGGCGCATCCATTGCCATGAAGGGCAAGGGCGCAGTCCTAGCCTTGGCAGATTGTTGCGATCGATTCATTGAGCAAAGCCAACTGCCGCCAGATGCTTTGCATTTGATGCGCTCAAGGTACACCGCATTTGTTTTAGAAAATGAAGCCTACCTGTTGCGCACTTGGCAAACCGCTTTCAGGCCCAGCAGCCTTAAGTTTGAGGCAGATGCCAAATGGCTTGGCCTTGAGATCAAAGACTTTGCGCAGACAGGCATGAAAGAGGGTCATGAGACTGCTGAGGTGGAATTTGTAGCGCGCGTGCGAGTGGCTGGCAAAGCCAATCGATTGCACGAGCGCAGTCGTTTTGTATGCGAAGAAGGGCAATGGCTTTATGTAGCCGCTGTTTTGTACCCTCGTTCTAGCGTATCAGGAGATTTTATTCATGTCGGTGCTTCAAACCCAGCTCAATAGCCGCTCAGCGGATTTCTTGGCCAACGCAACCGCATTGCAGGCGGTGGTCGATGATCTTCGCGTGCAATTGAAAAAGTCTGCTGCTGGTGGCGGCGA
>SHXD01000050.1 GCA_009693505.1 Limnohabitans sp. | reverse complement strand
TCAATGTCTGATTGGATGAGTTCAATGAACGCATCAACAGACATGACACCGAGGTCTTTGTTACCCCGGGCGCGAACCGCGACAGTACCAGCCGCCTTTTCTTTGTCGCCAGCGACAAGGATGAAAGGCGGCTTCTGCAATGAATGCTCACGTATTTTATACGTGATTTTCTCGTTCCGGAGGTCTAAATCGACCCTAAGGCCTTGATTTCCCGCTGGTTTTTGCATTTTTTGAGCAATTTCGCGACAGTAATCAGCCTGAGAATCGGTAATATTGCAGACCACGACCTGTGTTGGGGCCAGCCAAACAGGCAAGGCGCCGGCGTGCTGCTCGATCAAAATTCCGATGAAACGCTCCATGCTGCCCACAATGGCGCGGTGCAGCATGACGGGGCGATGACGACCGCCATCTTCTCCCACATACTCAGCATCCAGGCGCTCAGCCATGGAGAAGTCAACCTGAATGGTGCCGCACTGCCACTGACGGCCAATGGCGTCTTTCAAGGTGTACTCAATTTTGGGGCCGTAGAAAGCACCATCACCTGGTGCAATTTCAAAATCACAATTGGAAGCGCGCAAACTTTCCATGAGTGCGTGCTCCGCCTTGTCCCAAATTTCATCGGAGCCAATGCGCTGCGCAGGACGCGTGGCCACTTTGTAAATGATGTCGGTAAAGCCAAAGTCTTGATAGACCTTTTGCAAAAGCGTTGTGAAGTTGACGCTCTCAGGCAAGATTTGGTCTTCGGTACAAAAAATGTGACCATCGTCTTGAGTGAAACCGCGAACGCGCATGATGCCGTGCAATCCGCCAGTAGGCTCGTTGCGGTGGCACTGACCGAATTCACCATAACGCAGCGGCAAATCGCGGTAGCTCTTCATGCCCTGCTTGAAAATCAAAATGTGTCCGGGGCAGTTCATGGGCTTCAAAGCGTAGTCACGCTTCTCTGACTCGGTGGTGAACATGTTGTCGCGGTACTTGTCCCAGTGACCTGTTTTTTCCCACAAAGATTTGTCAATGATCTGTGGGCCCTTCACTTCTAGGTAGCCGTTGTCTTGGTAAACGGCGCGCATGTACTGCTCAACCTTTTGCCAAACAGACCAACCCTTGGGGTGCCAGAACACCAAGCCTGGTGCGTGCTCATCAATATGGAACAGATCGAGTTCGCGGCCCAATTTGCGGTGATCGCGCTTCTCAGCCTCTTCCAGCTGTGTGAGGTGGTTTTGCAAATCTTCTTTGCTGGTCCAAGCAGTGCCGTAAATGCGTTGAAGCATTTCGTTTTTGCTGTCGCCGCGCCAATAGGCGCCGGCCAGCTTCATGAGTTTGAAATGTTTGAGCTTGCCTGTGCTGGGGACGTGGGGACCGCGGCACAAATCTTCAAACGCGCCTTCTTTGTACAAGCTCACATCTTCATTGTAAGGAATGCTGCCAATGATTTCTGCTTTGTAATGCTCGCCCATACCTTTGAAATAAGCCACAGCTTCATCACGCGGCAACACACGGCGCCGCACAGGCTCGTCTTTGTTGGCCAATTCGGTCATGCGCTTTTCAATGGCGGACAAATCTTCTAAAGTGAAAGGACGGCTGTAGGAAAAGTCGTAATAAAAACCGTTTTCAATGACAGGGCCGATGGTGACCTGTGCATCGGGGTACAAATCTTTGACGGCATAAGCCAGCAAGTGGGCCGTGGAGTGACGCACTACTTCAAGGCCGTCTGCATCTTTGGCGGTGATGATGGCCAGCTGGGCGTTGCTGGCAATGCTGAAACTTGTGTCCACCACTTTGCCATCGACTTTTCCAGCCAAGGCGGCTTTGGCCAAGCCTGCGCCAATGGAGGCGGCAACCTCTGCCACGGTGACGGGACCGGGAAATTCACGCAATGAACCGTCTGGAAGTGTGATCTGAACCATGTTCGAACTGAAAAAAAGAAGGCGCCATGAAGGCGCCAGAAATGAAAAACGCGGCATTTGCCGCGCTTTCAAACGCTCAGGCCAGATTTTACGCTGTGCCTGAGGTGTTTTCGATCAGTGGAACTGTTCTTCTTCAGTAGAACCGGTTAAAGCCGTGACGCTAGAGCGACCGCCTTGGATCACGGTGGTCAACTCGTCGAAGTAACCAGTGCCCACTTCTTGCTGGTGCGACACAAAAGAGTAGCCGCGATCACGGGCTGCAAATTCAGGCTCTTGCACCTTTTC
Organism: Limnohabitans sp.; assembly: GCA_009693505.1. Taxonomy (GTDB): domain Bacteria; phylum Pseudomonadota; class Gammaproteobacteria; order Burkholderiales; family Burkholderiaceae_C; genus Limnohabitans_A. Next base: position 17,913 of record SHXD01000050.1, on the reverse strand, counting down.
AACATAGGCCGACATGCCGCGTTGAACATAGGCTTGCGCCAAGTCAAACATGCTGTACCACATGGAGTGAATGCCAGCCAAGGTGATGAACTGGTACTTGTAACCCATGGCGCCCAGTTCTTTTTGGAATTTGGCGATGGTGGCATCGTCCAAGTTTTTCTTCCAGTTGAAAGAAGGTGAGCAGTTGTAGGCCAACATCTTGCCAGGGTGCTTTTTGTGAACAGCTTCAGCAAACTTGCGTGCAAATTCCAAATCGGGCGTGCCGGTTTCACACCATACCAAGTCGGCGTAATCCGAATAAGCCACTGCACGGCTAATGGCTTGATCCATGCCCTTCTTGGTTTTGTAGAAGCCTTCAGCGGTGCGCTCACCTGTTAGGAAAGGCTTGTCGTTTTCGTCGTAGTCGCTGGTGAGCAAATCGGCAGCTTCAGCATCTGTGCGAGCAATGACCAAAGTAGGAACGCCACAAACGTCAGCCGCCATGCGAGCTGCGATCAATTTCTGGCAAGCCTCGATGGTGGGCACCAAGACTTTACCGCCCATGTGGCCGCACTTTTTCACAGATGCTAATTGGTCTTCAAAATGAACGCCTCCTGCACCAGCAGCGATCATGGCTTTCATCAATTCGAAGGCATTGAGCACGCCGCCAAAACCAGCTTCAGCATCGGCCACGATGGGAGCAAAGTAATCTGTGTAATCTTTGTCGCCAGGGTTGGTGCCTTTGGACCATTGAATTTCATCAGCACGGCGAAAGCTGTTGTTGATGCGCTCAATCACCTTTGGCACGGAGTCCACGGCATACAGCGATTGATCGGGGTACATTGAAGCGTTGGAGTTATTGTCAGCAGCCACTTGCCAACCAGACAAATAGATGGCCTTGATGCCAGCCTTTACTTGTTGCATAGCTTGACCACCGGTGAGTGCGCCCAAACAATTCACATAGGGTTCGTTGTGAAGCAAGTCCCAGAGCTTCTCGGCACCGCGACGAGCCAAGGTGTGCTCAATGGGGAAAGAGCCCCGCAAACGCACGACATCTGCTGCGGCGTAGCCGCGCTTGATGCCCTTCCAACGGGGGTTGGTGGCCCAATCTTTTTCCAATGCGGCAATTTGTTGTTCACGACTCATTTGTTCAACGATATTTTGTGGCATGACGATTTCCTTCGAGGTGGTTGATGTTGAGGCCAAAGAACATTTGAAAAATCTTTGGCACCCGGGAAATTCTAAGTCTTATATAAGACTTATGAAATATTAAATATCTTATACAAGACATTTATTTATTCGTTAAATATCAATATCTTATGAATTATATTTCTCATAGTGAAATATTGTTTCTCATATTGAGAAAAAATGATGCAATGCAACAAGCATATATTTCATATTGCGAAAACAAATTTCAATATCAAACCGCATGCTTAACAAGAATTCAAAACAACAAGTGCCCATGTCTGTCAAATTCGACCGCGCTGAGAGAGGGATATCTACAACAGCAAGGGGAAAAAATCTTCACTTCCCCTAGGAAACAGCGTGTTTCTCCAGTAGCATGCGCTCAGCCGGATAAATAAGTTTCCGGCTGTGAACCAACTTCCGTCCTAAGGAATTTCAAAATGGCAACTGCAAAAAAATCTCCGTCGAAAAAAGCTGCTCCTGCAAAAAAGGCAGCACCCGCCAAAAAACCCGCAGCAAAAAAAGCTGCTCCTGCAAAAAAGGCTGCGCCAGCTAAAAAAGCTGCGCCAGCCAAGAAAGCTGCTCCAGCTAAAAAGCCAGCAGCTAAAAAAGCCCCCGCTAAAAAGCGCACCCCAAATGCCGCTTTCATGAAGGCTTTAACACCTAGCGCCGCATTGGCTGCTGTGGTGGGTGCAGCTCCTCTGCCACGTACAGAAGTCGTGAGCAAATTGTGGATTTACATCAAGAAACACGGCCTGCAAGACCATGTCAACAAGCGCAACATCAACGCTGATGACAAACTGAAGGCCATCTTTGGCAAAGCTCAAGTCACCATGTTTGAATTGGCTGGCTTGATCGGCAAACACTTGAAGTAATTCAGTGTTTTTCAAATGAAAAAAGCCGGGTCACCCCGGCTTTTTTTTTGGCCCGACGGCAACTCACTTCGTCTTCAACGCATTTTGCGTGATGGCAGACAAAGTGACACGTGTTGTAATGGCTTCGGGGTCGAGCATGATTTCAATCAGGGTGCCCTGATTTCGCGCCAATGCCGCTGTGAGTGCTGGCTCAAACTCTTCTGTTTTCGAAATACGCACACCCTCATAGCCATAAGCTTTGGCCAAATTGGCAAAGTTTGGATTGTTCAGGTCAGAGCCCATGTTGTGGGTTGGAAAATCTCTTTCCTGATGCATCCTGATGGTGCCGTACATGCCATTGTTCAGGAGAACCACAATTGTTTTGGCGCCGTGCTGAGCGGCAGTGGCCAGTTCTTGGCCATTCATGAGGAAATCCCCATCGCCTGCAATGGTGAAGACAACCCGGCCCGTGAGCACCGCCGCCGCAATGCCAGCAGGCACCCCATAACCCATGGCACCGACAGTGGGGGCCAACTGGGTTTTAAAACCCTTGCTAAGGCCGTGGTGCTTGTAATAACGGTGCACCCAACTTGCAAAATTACCTGCGCCATTGGTCAGCACCGCATCCGCAGGCAAATGGCGCTGCAGAACTGAAATAACTTCGGGCATGTTGACAAGACCTTGCGCAGAGTCGGCGGGCAAGCCAGCCAAGGCCTGCGGTAGCGTGTTGGCAAGGTAGTCTGCGTTGGCTTGTGCCGCCCAATCGGTCCAAGGCACACTGGGCGGCGCAGTGAGAACTTCCAAGCTTCGGGCTGCAGCATTCATGCTTGCGCAAATGGCCAAATCTGCGTGGTAAACGCGATTCAATTCTTCAGCACTGGCATGAATGTGCACCAACTTTTGTTTGGGCTTTGGAACTTCTAACAAGGTATAACCGCTGGTGGTCATTTCGCCTAAGCGCGGGCCAATGGCAATGATCAAATCGCTGTCCTTGATGCGTTGCCCCAATTTTGGATTGATACCAATGCCGACATCTCCTGCATACAAGGGGTGAAAATTGTCAAACGTGTCTTGAAAACGAAACGCATTGCCAACGGGCAGTTGCCAATTCTCAGCAAAGCGTTGAAGGGCTTGCGCTGACTGAGGCGTCCACCCTCCTCCGCCCGCAATCACAAATGGCCGTTGTGCCTGCAACAGCATTTCACGCAATTGGCGCAAGCTGCCAGGATCACTCCAAGCCTGAACGGGCTCGAGTTGAGGCAAAGGTCTAGTTGAGACTTCATGGGTCAGCATGTCTTCAGGCAAGACAAGCACAACAGGGCCAGGACGGCCATTCATGGCAGTGGCAAAGGCGCGGGCGACGTACTCCGGAATTCTTTTGGCATCATCGATTCGCTCTACTCGCTTGGCCATGCCTTTGGTGCTGGGGCCGAAGAAGGAACAAAAATCGACTTCTTGGAAAGCTTCACGGTCGCGGGTTTCAGTGGCCACATCCCCCACAAACAAAACCATGGGGGTGGAATCCTGAAAAGCCGTGTGAACGCCAATGGAGGCATTGGTGGCCCCTGGCCCTCGGGTTACAAAACAAACGCCTGGACGGCCCGTTAAACGGCCTTGTGCATCTGCCATGAAGGCGGCTCCGCCCTCTTGCCGGCAGGTGACAAACTGAATTTGGTCATGGTACTTGTGAAAACCATCGAGAGCAGCCAGGTAGCTTTCCCCGGGAACCCCAAAGGCGTGGGTCACGCCTTGAGCAATAAGGCACTCCACCAAAAGGTGGCCCCCCATTTGAGATGAAGACTCGGCTTCTTGCAGTTTGACTTTTTGATCGCTCATAGGGCCTCTTGTAGTGACTGCCGCATGATACTTTCAAAGCGCGAAGGACATCCGCCCGTGGCTGATTCTTTAATTCATAACCCGATCGAATTTAAAGACGCCGGGCTCATTGACGGGGTCGACATCGACAGGAATGACCGACTTGGGCAAGAACTTGCCTTCCAAAAGCAATTTGGACAAGGGGTTTTCAATCCGTTGCTGAACGGCGCGTTTCAGAGGGCGCGCACCGAACACGGGATCGAATCCCACCTTGGCCAATTCAGCCACCGCAGAGGTCGAAACCTCCAAATACAAATCCATCTTGGCCAATCGGGCTTCCAATATGTGCAGCTGAATTTTAGCAATCGACTCAATGTGCTTGGCATCCAAACTGTGAAAGACCACCGTTTCGTCAATCCGGTTTAAAAATTCAGGTCGGAAATGGTTTTTGAGTTCGCCCCAAACAGCGTCTTTGACATCTTCTCTGGGTTCGCCCACCATGGCCTGAATCAGGTGTGAGCCAATGTTAGAGGTCATCACGATGACGGTGTTTTTAAAGTCTACTGTGCGGCCTTGGCCGTCTGTTAGGCGACCATCGTCTAGAACCTGCAACAGCACATTGAACACATCGGGATGGGCCTTTTCAACCTCATCCAACAGCAGCACAGAATAGGGCTTGCGACGAACCGCTTCGGTTAAGTAGCCGCCCTCTTCATAGCCCACATAACCAGGCGGCGCACCAATGAGTCGCGCCACAGAATGCTTTTCCATGAACTCGCTCATGTCCATGCGAATGAGGTGGTCTTCACTGTCAAACAGGAACCCGGCCAGCGCTTTACACAGCTCTGTTTTGCCAACGCCTGTGGGGCCTAGGAATAAAAAAGAGCCCGTGGGTCTGTGGGGATCTGAAAGGCCAGAGCGCGAACGGCGAATGGCATGGGAGACAGCCCCAATAGCCTCGTCTTGCCCCACCACGCGTTCGTGCAACTTCACCTCCATTTGCAACAATTTCTCGCGCTCACCCTGCATCATTTTGGACACGGGAATGCCGGTGGCACGGCTGACAACTTCTGCAATTTCCTCGGCGCCCACTTGGGTGCGAAGCAGCCTAGGCGCAGCGCCTGCTGCAGGATTGAGTTCATTGGCTTGCGTTTCTTTCAGAAGCTTTTCGAGCTCTGGCAGCTTGCCGTATTGCAGCTCGGCCACTTTGTTGAAATCCCCCTTGCGAGTGAGCTCTTCAATTTGCTGGCGCAGTTGGTCAATTTTCTCGCGAACGTTTTGACTGCCCTGTGCCTGGGCCTTTTCTGTCTTCCAAATTTCTTCCAAATCGGCAGCTTCTTTTTTCAGACTGACAATTTCTTCTTCGATCAAACCCAAACGTTTTTGCGAGGCTTCATCGGTTTCTTTTTTAACGGCTTCGCGTTCAATTTGAAGTTGAATCAAACGCCTGTCCAGTTTGTCAATCACCTCGGGCTTTGAATCAATTTCAATTTTGATTTTAGAAGCGGCCTCGTCAATCAGGTCGATGGCTTTGTCGGGTAAAAATCGATCTGTGATGTAACGATGGCTGAGTTCGGCAGCCGCCACAATGGCAGGATCGGTGATGTCAACGCCATGGTGAATTTCATATTTTTCTTGCAGGCCGCGCAAGATGGCAATGGTGGCCTCGACACTGGGTTCACCCACCAAAATCTTTTGAAAGCGCCGTTCTAGTGCGGCATCTTTTTCAATGTATTTGCGGTATTCATCAAGGGTGGTAGCTCCTACGCAATGCAACTCACCACGCGCCAAGGCAGGTTTGAGCATATTGCCTGCGTCCATCGCGCCTTCGGCCTTTCCAGCCCCCACCATGGTGTGCAATTCATCAATGAACACGATGGTCTGACCTTCATCTTTGGCCAACTCATTCAGCACTGACTTCAGGCGCTCTTCAAATTCACCTCTGAATTTAGCACCCGCCAGCAAGGACGCCATGTCCAAGGACAAGACCCTCTTGCCTTTCAATGAATCGGGAACTTCACCCGCCACAATGCGCTGGGCCAAGCCCTCCACAATGGCGGTCTTGCCGACACCTGGCTCGCCTATGAGTACGGGATTGTTTTTGGTTCTGCGTTGCAAGACCTGAATGGCCCGACGAATTTCATCGTCCCGACCAATCACAGGATCGAGCTTGCCCATTCGAGCGCGCTCTGTTAAGTCCATGCAGTATTTTTTGAGGGACTCACGCTGGCCTTCTGCGTCAGCGCTGTTCACGTTTTGCCCGCCTCGAACAGCATCCACGGCTGCTTCTAAACTTTGTCGGCTTAAACCTGTAGCCTTGACCGTTCGCGTCAATTCTGACTTGCCATCGGCTAAGGCCAATAGAAAGAGCTCACTGGCGACAAACGCATCGCCCCTTTTGATGGATTCTTTTTCGGCGGCCTGCAGCAATTTGACCAATTCAGGCCCAACCTGAACTTGATCTTGGCCCGTGACCTGTGGCAAGCGCTCAACCGCGGCACTGGCCGCTGACATCAGGGCTGTCATACTGACTCCGGCCCGCTGAAGCAAGGCCTTGGGGCCGTCTTGCTGATGCAACATGGCCATCAAAACGTGTGCGGGGTCAATGTAAGCATGGTCCTTGCCCAAGGCCAAGCTCTGCGCGTCGCTCAGTGCTTCTTGAAACTTAGTGGTTAGTTTGTCCATTCGCATCTAAAACTCCTATTGTTTGTCATTTTGGGCCGATCAGGCTATTTTTCAAGAGCCAACTCCAATTGAGCCTGGCAAGCCATCTATGGCCCTAAAATGGCGCATGAACATTCACCAGATGTCGGTCCAATATGACGAACGTCAAGATCGCTTGGCGCTCAGGGTTAGCAACCAAGACAACCAAGAATTTAGGCTGTGGCTCACGCGGGCCATGACGCTGCGTTTGTTACCGCATCTGCAAGCCTCGGTGGTTCAACTAGAAGCCCGCGACCCCCAAGTCATGGCCACAGACACCACCGCCCAGCAAATGCTGGCTGAATTGAAGCGTGAGAATTTTCTGGCGCAAGCCGACTTCTCTACCCCCTTCGTTTCAGAAAACCTCAACTTGCCTCTGGGCGAAACTCCCATGTTGGTCACAGACGTGCAGCTCAATTTGCACAACAGCGGCGGCCTGAACTTGTTGTTTCAAGATAAAAGCGGCGACAGCGCCAGCGGTGCATCGTGTGAATTCAATTTACAGGCAGCTCTGTTGCATGGCTTATTGCACCTCATTGAGCAGTCTCTCAAGAAGGCACAGTGGCAGCAACCCGACTTCTCGCAAAGCTCAGAACACGTTGAATCACCTTATTCTGAGCGCCCCAGCTACCGGCACTGAAGCGAAGTGAAAACTTAACCCACGTTGCGCGATTGAATGCCCCAACGTGCCAGTGCAGCGTCATCAGTCACTCTTGCATCGACCCACTTCGCGCCCTCAGGCGTGGCTTCCTTTTTCCAGAAGGGTGCCTGCGTTTTCAGGTAATCCATGAGAAATTCACAGGCCTTGAAACTCTCGCCGCGGTGCGCAGAAGAGACCGCCACCAAGACAATTTGATCAGCAGGTTTTAACTCACCCACACGGTGAATGACATGGGCTTGGTAGAAGTCAAATCGTTGATGGGCTTCGTCAATCATGGCCTCAATGGCCGTTTCGGTCATGCCAGGATAGTGCTCAAGCGCCATTGAGACTATTTGGTCAGCTGCATTGCCCGACAGCATGCAGGTGTCGCGCACAGTGCCCACAAAACTGCAGATGGCACCCACCCTTAAATCACCTGCCCGTAGCTGATCCAATACTTGAGACACATTGAAGTCTTCGGTTTGAATAACAACGCGTGCGTTCACGTTTTATCCTCCAGTGACAGGTGGAAAAAATGCCAACTCGGCGTTTTCTTGAAGCAACGCATCTTCATTGATCATGACCTGATTCAAGGCCAAGCGAACAGAACGATCACGGCCCAAACAAGCGTAGGCACCACCTCGGTTAAGCAATTCATCGCGCACTTGGCCCACATTGAGTGCTGTGGTGTGCAGTTCTTCTTGCGAATGGCCAATGGCCTCGCGCAATGAAGCAAAGAAACGCAAAGTGATCTTCATTGAAGCCACTCAGAGAAAGGATAGAAATGAACCAAGTCACCAGGTTGAATGGTGTTCGAGGCTGGGTTGTCGACCACGCCATCGCCCCAAACCACAGAGGTTAAAACGCCGGAGCTTTGATTGGGAAACAGGTCTAAGCCACCCTGCGAATTTCGCTTCACTCGCAAAAACTCTCTGCGTTTGTCGGGCTTGGGCATGTCAAAGTTAGCCTTCAACTGAAGGGGCTCTGCTTGAACTTTGCGAACACCCTGAAGGGCCAATAGAAACGGCCTGACCAAAAGTTGAAAAGTGACAAAGCTTGAAACAGGATTGCCTGGCAGCCCCATGAAAAAGGCTGAATGGTCAGATGCCTGTGATTGGAGAAACCCAAAAGCAAAAGGCTTACCAGGCTTCATTGAAATTTGCCACAAATTCAAGCCCCCCAATGCTTCGACAGCCGGCTTGACGTGATCTTCTTCACCCACAGAAACCCCGCCGCTGGTCAACACCAAGTCGTGGTGCGAAGCAGCATCACGCAAGACTGTCAAAGTTGCCTCAAACTTGTCGGGCACGATGCCTAAGTCTGTCACTTCACAACCCAGCCTAACAAGCAAGGCACGCAAGAAAAATCGGTTCGAATTGTAAATAGCGCCGGGTCTCATGTTCTCGGGTGAAACATCGCCGGGCATGACCAATTCATCGCCTGTAGAAAATAAAGCCACTCGCGGTTTTCGCGTGACTTCCAGTTGGGCCAAACCAATGCTAGCGGCCAATCCCAAACCAGCAGGATCGAGTCGCGTGCCTTGAGGCAGAACCACGGAACCTTGGGACACATCTTCACCACTGCGGCGAATCCATTGCCCCAATCCAGGCACTGTATTGACCGCTATGACTGGCACACCTGCATCAGCATTTTCAGTTGAGGTCACTTGCGTATCCTCTTGCATGACCACTGCATTGGCACCTGGTGGAATGGGCGCACCTGTGAAAATGCGAGCGGCTTCACCTGGGTTCAAAGCATGACCGTGCTGACCCGCAGGAATGCGTTGTGTGACTTTTAAGCTTGCGCCCGAATGCGAGACATCTTCAACCCGCAAAGCGTAGCCATCCATCGAAGAATTGTCTTGCGGTGGCACTTGCAAACCAGAAACCAAATCGTGGGACAAAACACGGCCATCCGCTTCAAATGTGTTGACCCATTCGGTTTGAGTCAAGACAGAAACCTCTTTCAGGACCAAGCTCAAAGCTTCGTCCAAAGACATTAAGGGGGGACGCTTGGGGGCCTTGTTGTCGGTCATAAGTTCAGTCGCAATGCTTGGCAATGTAGGCTTTGACAGCATCGACCGATTTAGGCATGACCAGCACGCGCTTAGGCAAGGCTTCAATGCCTTCAAATTTTGCGGGGCGATTGGGTTCACGGCCTAAAGCTTCCACCAAGGTGGCGGCAAACTTGATGGGCAAAGCCGTCTCTAGCACCAACATGGGGACACCAGGTTTTGCCAAAGGCACGGCTACCTTCAAACCGTCAGCGGTGTGCGTATCAACCATGATGTGATTGTCAGCATAAATAGTTTGAATGGTTTGAAGTCGATCGGCATGGGTGCTCTTGCCACTGAGAAAACCAAATTGAGTTTTGGCTTGCGCAAACAGGGGGTCTTGCCCTAAATCGAATCGGCCTGTTTGGTTCAATTGATCGTGGAAGAGATGCTTTACGCGTGCTGCATCGCGATTGAGCAAGTCAAACACAAAGCGTTCAAAGTTGCTGGCCTTGGAGATGTCCATCGATGGGCTGGATGTCTCATGGGTATCGGCAGAGCCACGCACACGGTAGACACCCGTTCTAAAGAACTCATCGAGCACATCGTTTTCGTTGGTGGCCACAATGAGATGCTCAATGGGTAAGCCCATCATACGGGCCACATGGCCTGCACACACATTGCCAAAGTTGCCACTTGGCACACTGAAGCTGACTTTTTGAGTGTCATTTTGCGTGGCTTGAAAATAGCCCGCAAAGTAATACACCACCTGCGCCAACAAGCGGGCCCAGTTGATAGAGTTGACCGTGCCAATTTTGTACTTGCGCTTGAACGCCAAATCGTTGCTCACGGCCTTGACAATGTCCTGGCAATCATCGAACACACCTTCAATGGCAATGTTGTGAATGTTGGCATCTAGCAAGCTGAACATCTGCGCTTGCTGAAAAGGGCTCATTCGACCCTCTGGGCTGGTCATGAAGACACGCACCCCTTTCTTGCCGCGCATGGCGTACTCGGCGGCACTGCCTGTGTCCCCCGATGTAGCGCCAAAGATATTGAGTTCAGCATTGCGCCGAGTGAGTTCGTACTCAAACAAGTTGCCAAGCAACTGCATGGCCATGTCTTTGAAGGCCAATGTGGGGCCGTTGGAAAGGGCCTCTAAATAGACAACTGCGCCAAGTGCGGCTTTGGTTTTGAGCGCCTTAATGGGAACAATTTCAGGTGTACCAAAACTGGCCTCGGTGTAGGTTTTTTCGCACAAGGCGCGCAAATCGTTGGCAGGAATGTCATCGATGTACAAAGACAATACTTCGAAGGCCAGTGCGGCATAGCCCTGAGTGTTGAGCACCTGACGCAAATGACCCAACTGTGCTGCCGATACTTGCGGGTAGGCCTCAGGCAGGTACAAACCGCCATCAGGGGCCAAGCCTTCTAGCAAAATTTCGCAAAACCTTTTTCGGTCTGCATGACCGCGGGTTGACAAATAACGCATCAGTTCAATTCTTCCTTGCGAATTTTCGTAATGGGTGCCATCACGGTTGGCAATGCTTGCATTTGCGCCAGCACTTCGTTCATCTTGCCTTCAACGGTGTCGTGGGTCAGGATAATCACATCAGTTTGATTTTCACCCGCTTGACTCACTTGGTCTGCCTCACGCTGAAGCACGGCATCGATGCTGATGTTGGCGTCGGCCAACAGACTCGTGAGCTTGGCCAGCACACCTGCTTCGTCGGCCACACGCAAGCGCAAGTAATAACTGGTGATCACATCTGACATGGGCAAAATTTTCAAGCTGCTCATGGCATTGGGTTGGAAGGCCAAATGCGGCACCCGGTTCAATGGATCGGCAGTGTGCAGGCGCGTGATGTCGACCAAGTCGGCAATGACCGCACTGGCTGTGGGTTCCGAGCCGGCACCTTTGCCGTAATAAAGCGTGGTACCCACCGCATCGCCTTGCACCATCACGGCATTCATAGCGCCTTCCACATTGGCAATGAGGCGTTGTGTCGGCACCAGGCTTGGGTGAACGCGCAACTCAATACCTGCTTCGGTGCGCTTGGTGATACCCAGCAGCTTGATGCGATAACCCAACTGCTCAGCGTATTTAATGTCGGCTGCTCCCAGCTTGGTAATGCCTTCGATGTAAGCCTGGTCAAACTGAACAGGAATGCCAAAGGCTAATGCACTGATAAGGGTGACTTTGTGAGCAGCGTCCACACCTTCAATGTCGAAGGTGGGGTCGGTCTCGGCATAACCCAATCGCTGCGCATCTTTGAGGACCACGTCAAAGTCCAAACCTTTTTCGCGCATTTCGGACAGAATGAAATTGGTCGTGCCATTGATGATGCCAGCCACCCATTGAATTCTGTTGGCTGTTAAGCCTTCACGCAGTGCTTTGATGATGGGAATGCCACCCGCAACGGCGGCTTCAAATGCCACCATCACGCCTTTGGCATGGGCGGCTTCAAAAATTTCAGTACCGTGAACTGCCAACAAAGCCTTGTTGGCAGTGACCACATGCTTGCCGGCCGCAATGGCTTCAAGCACAAGTGCTTTGGCGATGCCGTAGCCGCCAATGAGTTCCACCACAATGTCGATATCGGGGTTGGCAATGACTTGGCGCGCATCACTGACCACTTTGACATGGGGGGCACACAAAGCTTGAGCTTTGGCAACATCCAAATCGGCCACCATGCTAATTTCAATGCCACGTCCAGCACGGCGTTTGATTTCCTCTTGATTGCGCAGTAATACATTGAATGTGCCACTGCCTACGGTGCCCATACCTAAGAGGCCAACTTGTATCGGTTTCATTGTTTACTCACTTAAACGGCTGTACCAAAACGCTGACGCGCTTTTTCTAAAAACTTGGCCATGCGTTCGATGGCCTCGCGCAAATCGTCCAAATGGGGCAAAAACACAATTCGGAAATGATCTGGTGCTGACCAATTAAAGCCCGTACCCTGGACCAACATGACTTTGGTCTCTTGCAAAACTTCAAGGAAGAACTGCTGGTCGTCCTTGATGGGGTAAATTTTGGGGTCCAGCTTTGGAAACATGTAAAGCGCAGCTTGAGGTTTGACGCAGGACACGCCGGGAATGGCGTTGATGAGCTCATAAGCCAAGTCGCGCTGCTTGCGCAAACGCCCGCCTTCATTGACCAGCTCATTGATGCTTTGATGACCACCCAAGGCCGTTTGAATGGCCCACTGACCTGGCACGTTGGCGCAAAGGCGCATGTTGGATAACATGTTCAAGCCTTCAATATAGTCTTGTGCAGGTCGCTTGTCGCCAGTGACAATCATCCAGCCCGCGCGATACCCGCATGACCGATAACTCTTGGACAAAGAGTTGAAGGTAAGCGTCAAAATATCTTGGCTCAAACTGGCAATGGGGGTGTGCTTCAAGCCATCGTACAAAACTTTGTCGTAGACCTCATCGGCAAAAATCACCAAGCCGTGGGTTCTGGCAATTTCCACAATGCCATTGAGAATCTCATCTGAGTACAAAGCGCCCGTGGGATTGTTGGGATTGATGACCACAATGCCCTTGGTCTTCGGTGTAATTTTGGCGCGAATGTCGTCTAAATTTGGCGTCCATCCTTTGTCTTCATCGCACACATAATGCACAGGCGTTCCGCCCGACAAACTGGCCGCCGCTGTCCATAATGGATAGTCGGGTGATGGCAACAAAAGTTCGTCGCCGTTGTCTAGCAAGGCATTGGTGGCCATCACGATCAATTCGCTGGCGCCATTGCCTAAATAGATGTCATCCAGCGTCACGCCCTTGATGCCCTGCTTTTGTGTCTCGTGCATGACGGCCTTGCGAGCACCAAAAATACCTTTGCTGTCCGAATAACCTGCAGAATTGGGCAGGTTTCGAATCATGTCCTGTTGAATTTCCTCAGGCGCATCAAAACCAAACACGGCCAAATTGCCAATGTTGAGCTTGATGATTTTTTGGCCCTCCTCCTCCATCTGTCTGGCGCGGTCCATGATGGGTCCGCGAATGTCATAACAAACGTTGGCTAGCTTGGCTGATTTTTGGATAGTTTTCAAAATCCCTCCGAGGGGTGTTGTCGCTTGGGAAAACCTATAATTTGACCACAGAACTGGCCCTTTTTAAGAAACTCACAAGCATGAAACTTCATCCTGATGCCAGTAACGGCTTCTCAATCCAAAGCTACAGCGAAGAAGGCGTGGTTGTAAACGGAAAATGCCAAATCGGCCCCTTGCTTTTGTGCTCAGTGCAAGGACCTCAGAAATGGTCTGCTGAAAGCTTTGAGTCTCTCACTCAGGCGTCCTTTGACGAGCTCCTGCCTTTCTCCCCAGAGTTGGTCTTATTTGGCAGTGGAAAGCGCATTCAATTTCCCGCTCCCAAGCTGCTCCAAGGGCTTATCCAGCGAAGAATAGGGTTAGAAACCATGGACAACGGCGCTGCTTGCCGCACTTTCAATGTCTTGGCTGGGGAGGGTCGGCATGTGGTTTTGGCCCTGATCCCCGCAATTTCCAGCTAAATGAGCTGTTTTCAGGTCAATCAAGAAACTCACAGGGTTTCGGTTTAAAATACAAGATTGCCGCCGCAGTGTTACTCCTTCAGGGGTTCATTGGCTATGCGGTTCATTTCAGTCACGCGAGATTAGTTCTATGGCGATCGTTGTTAACAAACCCCTCCCTGAATTTGAAGCAAACGCAACGGGCGGACTTAAGGTTTCAAACACATCTCACAATGGCAAAATCATGATTTTGTACTTCTACCCGAAGGACAACACGCCTGGTTGCACCACTGAGGCCATGCAATTCCGCGACAAATTCAAAGATTTTGCCAAGGTGGGTGCCACAGTTTTTGGTGTCTCTCGTGACAATATGAAGTCACACGATGACTTTAAAACCAAACTTGAGTTGCCTTTCGAATTGATTGCAGACACAGAAGAAAAAATGTGTCACATGTTTGGTGTGGTCAAAAACAAAATCATGTACGGCAAAAAAGTCAAAGGCATTGAGCGCAGCACCTTCCTGATTGGCCCTGACGGACTGGTCAAAGAAGAATGGCGCGGCCTCAAAGTGCCGGGACACGTTGAAGACGTTTTAAAAGCCGTCAAAGCACTGAAAAAAGCCGCATAATTGCGACATGCAGCTGAATAACAGCCCCATTTATTTTTACCTTAGCAAAGCCGCCTCGGCCTCAAGGCGGCTTTTTCTTTGCGCCAACACTTTCCACATTTCTACTGAGGCCTTGATTTATGCCACTGCCACCCGCACCGACACAGCGCGCTTCCTTGCTCGCCACAAAAAACATTGCTAAATTTGAAAAAAAATCGGCGCCCCCTCCTTCCCTGAGCAGTGAACTTGCATCTGCAAAAAAACCTTTAGCAAAAAAGCCGCTGGACGACCATGCTTTGAACCTGGCCCCGCTGCATCACTCGGCTCTTGCAACTGCAAGTCAAGAGCCCAGCAAACGCGAGCCAATGCCTGTGGCTTCCAAAAAACCAAAGGCTGCCAACAAGAACAACGGCCCTACCAAATTGTTTGTGCTGGACACCAATGTGCTCATGCACGACCCCATGTGCCTGTTCCTGTTTGAAGAACACGACGTCTACTTGCCCATGATTGTTTTGGAAGAACTGGACAGCCATAAAAAAGGCATGACCGAAGTGGCCCGAAATGCCAGACAAACCAGCCGATCTCTCGATGCGTTGGCCGCCACACCTGGTTCTGACATGAAACAAGGGCTCCCTTTAGGCGGCACCGGTCATATCGAAGCCCAAGGCAAGCTTTTCTTTCAGACCCAAATCATGGACGTGACCTTGCCCATGAGTTTGCCTCAAGGCAAAGCAGACAACCAAATCTTGGGCGTGGTCCAAGCCTTGGTGAATATGCACACTCCCAGAGAAGTGGTGCTGGTGTCAAAAGACATCAACATGCGCGTCAAAGCCAGAGCCTTGGGATTGGCGGCAGAGGACTATCAAAACGACAAGGTATTGGAAGATGGCGACCTGATGTATTCAGGTGCCTTGGCATTGCCCGCCGATTTTTGGAATCGGCACAGCAAGGCCATTGAAAGTTGGCAACAAGGCAGCCACACTTTTTACCGCTTCAGTGGCCCATTGGTCCCTAGCTTGCTCATTAACCAATTTGTTTACTTGGAAGCACCCGGAGAGCCTAGCTTGTATGCCCGCGTCACTGAAATTCGGGGCAAAACAGCGGTCTTGAAAACACTCAAAGATTTTGGGCACGCCAAGAATGCCATTTGGGGCGTGGTCACTCGCAATCGCGAACAGAACTTTGCCATGAACATGCTCACCGATCCAGAAATTGACTTTGTCACTTTGGCAGGTACGGCAGGCACAGGCAAAACACTCATGGCTTTGGCAGCGGGCCTCACTCAAGTGTTAGACGACAGGCGTTACACAGAAATCATCATGACCCGCGCCACAGTGAGTGTGGGCGAAGACATTGGCTTTCTGCCAGGCACTGAAGAAGAAAAGATGGGCCCATGGATGGGCGCCTTAGACGACAACTTGGAGTTTTTGGCCAAGGGCGATGGCGGCAACGCCGGTGAGTGGGGCCGTGCAGCCACCACTGAGCTGATTCGAAGTCGCATCAAAATCAAAAGCATGAACTTCATGCGCGGCCGAACTTTCATGAACAAATACGTGATCATTGACGAGGCGCAAAACTTAACGCCCAAGCAAATGAAAACCTTGATCACACGAGCAGGCCCCGGCACCAAAATCATTTGCATGGGTAACTTGGCGCAAATTGACACGCCCTACCTCACAGAAGGCTCGTCGGGCTTAACCTACGCCGTCGATCGTTTTAAAGGCTGGGCACATGGTGGCCACATCACGCTGGCGCGTGGTGAGCGTTCAAGGCTGGCCGACTTCGCCAGCGAAGTGCTTTAAGGCTTGTGGCGTGGTGATTTAGTAATCGCCACTGCCACCGCCCGACGCCAAGCTTTCAAAACGCGTTAAAGGTTTCAAGAAAGTTAAGCGAACGGCGCCGGTAGGGCCGTTTCTTTGCTTGCCGATGATGATTTCTGCAACGCCTGGGTCTTTCGAATCTTTGTGGTAATAGTCATCACGGTAAATGAACATGATGATGTCGGCATCTTGCTCAATGGCGCCCGACTCTCGCAAGTCGCTCATCATGGGCCGCTTGTCGGTTCTTTGCTCCACGCCGCGGTTGAGCTGAGACAAAGCAATGACAGGACACTGAAGCTCTTTGGCCAGCATCTTGAGGCCCCTAGAAATTTCGCCCAACTCAGTGGCACGGTTTTCACCATCACCACCGGACGAACCGGTCATGAGCTGCAAATAATCAACCACAATCAGGCCCAACTTGCCACATCTGCGCGCTAAGCGGCGTGCATTGGCACGCAGTTCGCTGCTTGTGAGTCCAGCCGTTTCATCAATGTGCAGGGAAACAGTTCTGAGGCGCTCAATGGCATCGGTGAGGCGCGGCCATTCTTCATCGGTTAGCTTGCCGGTACGCAAGTGCCCTTGATCGATTCGACCAATGGAGCCCACCACGCGAACCGCCAATTGGGCGGCGCCCATTTCCATTGAAAATACGGCCACAGGCAAGCCTTCGTTCAAGGCAACGTGCTCGGCAATGTTGATGGCAAATGCGGTTTTGCCCATGGAAGGACGTGCCGCCAACACCACCAAATCGCCAGCTTGCAAACCTGAGGTCATGCGGTCTAGATCGTAGAAACCCGTGGGCACCCCTGTGATGTCGTTGGGGTTGTCGGCCATCTCTTGCACGCGGTCCATGAGGTCGACCACCAAGGTGTCCATGGATTGGAAGCCCTGCTTCATGCGAGAGCCTTCTTCACCGATGTTGAAGATCTTTTGTTCGGCTTCGTCTAGGATTCTCTCAACAGGACGACCTTGAGGGTTAAAGGCATTGGTAGCAATTTCGTCACTGGCCGTGACCAACTTGCGCAGGATGGAGCGTTCGCGAACAATTTCAGCATAGCGCCTGATGTTGCTGGCACTCGGCACATATTGAGCCAAGGAGTTAAGGTAGCCCAAGCCACCCATGCCCTCTGCTTTGCCTTGATTTTGTAACTGCTCGTACACCGTGATGACGTCGGCTGGCTTGGAGCCGTTGATCAAAGTTGAGATGGCCGCAAAAATCAACTTGTGCTCATGGCGATAGAAATCGTTGTCAGTGAGCAAGTCACCCATTCGATCCCAAGCTGTGTTGTCTAACAGCAAACCTCCCAGCACACTCGACTCAGCCTCAATGGAGTGTGGCGGCACACGCAGCTGTGCAATTTGCTGATCTTGGCTGACTGCGCTGAAACCCAGTTCGGATTCAGAATGAGACTGAGGAGAAAAAAGTGCGGACATGGACATTCAATGTGTAGAGCTTGATCTTAAGCACTGCGAGGCTTTTGGTCATGGGACAAGCCTGTGGATAAGTCGTTGGTAAGTGCAGAAAGTCTTGTGAATAAAACCAAATAGCTGCCAAAAACGAAAAAGCCGCCTGCCGCAATTGAAATTGCGACGGGCGGCTTGAGAAAGCGCTTAAAAATTAAGCGGTTTCGCCGTAGACAGAAACAGTGACTTCAACCACCACGTCAGTGTGCAATGCCACAGCAACCGTAGACTCGCTGACAGTTTTGATAGGGCCATTGGGCATGCGGATTTGGGCTTTGGCCAAACCGTAGCCGGCTTTGTTCAACTCTTCAGCAATGTCGTGGTTGGTGACAGAACCAAACAAACGGCCGTCAACGCC
>SHXD01000049.1 GCA_009693505.1 Limnohabitans sp. | reverse complement strand
GGGCAAATCCCACACTTGTTGAATCGACAGACGATAGCCGCCTGAGAAACGATCGGCTTGCATCTTGGCCATCACAATGACCAACTCATCGTCTTTGAGCAAATGGCGGTTGGCATTGATCATGGCCTCGTCTGCCGTGGCTTCCATGACGGCACTCTTGTCGTCCAATTTAAAAATAGCCAACTTACCGCGTTGGCCATTGATGATGCGCAAGTCGCTCACAATACCGGCCAACAATTGTGGCTCACGGCTGTCAATCAGGTCGTCAATTTTGCGCTTGGCAAACAATCGAACTTCACGCTCCACCGCATCAAACAAATGGCCCGACAAATAAAAACCTACGGCCGTTTTTTCATTGGTGAGCTGCTCTTTGACACCCCAAGGCAGCATGTCCACCAACTCAGGTTCTTGGGTACTAGAACCATGCGCATCATCGCCCATCATGTCAAACAAGCCGCCCTGATTGGCATTGGCGGCAGTGGCCGTTGAAAAATCAAATGCACGATCAACGGAAGCCGCCAATGAAGCGCGGTTGCGTTGCAAAGAATCAAATGCGCCAGCCTTGACCAAGGCCTCCACCGAACGCTTATTCAAGCGGCTGCGGTCAACGCGTACGCAGAAGTCAAACAAACTGGTGAAAGGTCCACCCTCCTCGCGCGCTTTCACAATGGCATCAATGGCTTGTTGGCCTGTGCCCTTGATGGCGCCCAAGCCATAGCGGATCACTTTATCGGATACTGGCTCAAAGCGGTGCGTACCGCGATTGACATCGGGTGGATCAAAGCTCATACCAAACTTCAATGCATCCTCAAACAACACTTTGAGCTTGTCGGTGTCATCCATTTCAATGGTCATGTTGGCGCAGAAAAACTCCGCCGTGAAATGAACCTTGAGCCAGCCAGTGTGGTAGGCCAACAAGGAATAAGCCGCGGCGTGTGATTTGTTAAAACCGTAGCCCGCAAACTTTTCCATCAAGTCAAAAACTTCGTCGGCTTTTTCTTCGCTCAAGCCATTGACGCTAGCGCCCTTGCGGAAAATATCGCGATGCTCGGCCATCTCTTCGGCTTTTTTCTTACCCATGGCGCGGCGCAACAAATCGGCACCGCCCAAACTGTAGCCGCCCAGAATTTGCGCGGTTTGCATGACCTGCTCTTGATACACCATGATGCCGTAGGTTTCAGACAGCACTTTTTCAACCAAGGGGTGCGGATACTCCACCACTTCTCGGCCATGTTTGCGCGCCACAAAACTGGGAATCAAATCCATGGGGCCTGGTCGATACAAAGCATTGAGGGCAATCAAATCTTCCAAGCGGGAAGGGCGAGCATCTTTGAGCATACCCTGCATGCCGCGACTTTCAAACTGAAACACAGACTCGGTGCGGCCATCAGCAAACAGCTTGTAGGTGGCAGCATCATCAAGCTGAATATTTTCAAAGGCAAAATTCTCTTGGCCTTTGTGACGCTTCACAATCATGTCGCGTGCCAACTCCAAAATGGTCAAGGTGGCCAAGCCCAAGAAGTCAAACTTCACCAAGCCAATGGCTTCCACGTCGTCTTTGTCGTACTGACTCACTGCCGAAGTGCTACCAGGCTGCTGGTACAAAGGACAAAAGTCTGTGAGCTTGCCTGGCGCAATGAGCACACCACCGGCGTGCATACCCACGTTGCGGGTCATGCCTTCAAGTTTTTGTGCCAGCGCCAACAAAGTTTTGACTTCGTCTTCTTTTTCCAAACGCTCGGCCAAAACAGGCTCTGCCTTGATAGCGCCATCGATGGTGATGTGCTGGCCTGGCTTGTTAGGAATGAGCTTGCTGATGCCATCGCAAAACATGTAGCTCATATCGAGCACACGGCCAACGTCACGTATGACGGCACGCGCAGCCATGGTGCCGAAAGTGACAATTTGACTGACGGCATCGCGGCCGTATTTGTCTTTGACATAGTCAATCACGCGATCGCGATTGGCTTGGCAAAAGTCAATGTCAAAGTCGGGCATGGACACCCGCTCAGGATTTAAGAAGCGCTCAAACAGCAAGTTGTATTGAAGCGGATCAAGGTCGGTAATCTTCAAAGAATATGCGACCAAGGAACCAGCGCCAGAACCCCGGCCTGGCCCCACTGGGCAGCCATTTTTCTTAGCCCAATTGATGAAGTCGCCCACAATCAAAAAGTAACCAGGGAACCCCATGTTCAGAATGGTGTTGATCTCAAATTCCAAACGCTCGGCATAGCGTGGACGTTCGATTTCACGCTTGGTGGCGTCAGGGTACAAATGCACCAGACGCTCCTCCAAACCTTCGACCGACAACAAGCGGAAATAATCCTCGATGGGCATAGGCTTGCCATCGGTAAGGGGTGTGGGGTAATTGGGCAACTGAGGCTTGCCCAAAACCAAAGTCAAGTTGCATCGTTTGGCAATTTCAACCGAGTTGGCCAAGGCACTGGGCAAGTCGGCAAACATGTCTTGCATTTCGGCAGATGACTTGAAATATTGATTGCGCGTGAACTTGCGAACACGGCGCTGATTCCCCAAAATTTCGCCTTCAGAAATACACACCCGTGCTTCGTGCGATTCGTAATCGTCTTCCGTTAAAAACTGAACAGGGTGCGTGGCCACCACAGGCAAGCTCAGCCGAGAAGCCAACTTGACTGCGGCCACCACATGGGCATTGTCTTCGGGGCGTCCTGCGCGCTGCAGTTCCAAATAAAAACGATGCGTAAAAATGGACGCCAGTTGCAAAGCAATTTCGGCTGCGCGCGAGGTGTCGCCCTGCATCAAAGCCTGACCCACAGGCCCAGCTTGCGCGCCAGACAAAAGAATCAAGCCTTCTGACAATTCTTGCAGCCAGGCCAGCTTGATCACGGCATTGTTCTTCACCATGTTTTGTGTCCAGGCACGCGCCAGCAACACCGACAGGTTCAAATAGCCCTGTGAACTTTGAACCAGCACCATGACCCGCGACAAAGCCAACGGATCTACACCCAAGCCTTCAAGGAAAATTTCGGCGCCCAAAATAGGTTGCACGCCCTTGGCACGTGTCGCCTTGTAGAACTTGATGGCTCCAAACAAATTGCTTAAATCTGTAATGGCCAAGGCTGGCTGCTGGTCATCTGCTGCAGCCTGCACCACATCGTCGATGCGGCAGGTGGAATCGACGATGGAGAACTCGGAATGGAGGCGCAAATGGACAAACATAGACCCATTGTAGAAGCTGCTTTGGATGTTTTCTACAATAGGGGGGTGAACAAAATTCTGATTATTTCTAGCTACAAGTTCGTGCCTCTGCCGGATGCGGAAGAACTGCGCCTTTTGCTTCTAGAGCGCTGCTTGAGGCGAGAGCTAAAAGGCACGATTTTGCTTGCCTCAGAGGGGATTAATTTATTTTTGGCAGGCCCCGCCGAGGCTGTCAGAGGTTTTATGTCTGAACTCCACACAGATCCTAGGTTTTACGACATCAAGCCCAAAGAAAGTTGGTCTGAAGAGCTCCCTTTCAAAAAAATGCTGGTCAAGGTCAAGGGCGAAATCATTCGCATGAACCACCCCACCATTCGCCCTGCAGAAGGCCGCGCCCCAGCGGTCACACCTGCCACAGCCAAACGCTGGCTGGATCAGGGTTTTGACGACAACGGCAGGCCGGTGGTCATTTTGGACACCCGCAATGACTATGAAGTAGACGAAGGCACTTTCAAGGGCGCCATTGATTGGCGTTTAAGCAAGTTCACCGAATTTCCCGATGCCCTCATGGCTCACAAAAAAGAGCTGCAAGACAAAACCATCATCAGTTTTTGCACAGGTGGCATTCGCTGTGAAAAAGCAGCTATCTTCATGCAGCAAAACGGCTTGCCCCACACTTACCAGTTAGAGGGCGGCATTTTGAAATATTTTGAAGAGACTGACGGCGCGCACTACGAAGGCGGCTGCTTCGTGTTTGACGAGCGCCGCGCTGTAGACATCGAATTAGAAAGCTTGAAGCCCAAAAACATTCAAGCCCACTGAAGGGCTCCAAAATTTCATGCCAAGCAGCCACGCAGACTGCACTAAATTTAACTGCGCAATTTAGCTGCCACTGCAGCCACGCGCTCACCATAAGCCTTGGCCGTGTCCAAGTCGCCTTGCGGAATTTCTTCCGCTGGGCTTGTGGGGCCTACTTGCGCCATCACACCCGAGTTGGAACCAATGCGGTTGACGTTGCCGTCATTCAGTGACGGCTGACCTACCCAAATCATGGCTTGCTGCATGGCCAGCGTAATGAAGTATTGAAGCGTGGACAACTTGTCGCCACTGGGGCTGGCAGAGATGGTGAAACCACCGGCCACTTTGTCTTTCCATGCCGAGCTGAACCAACGCTTAGAGGATGCATCGGCAAATTTCTTAAACTGCCAAGAAGCCATGCCCATGTAAGTGGGTGAACCAAAAATAATGGCATCAGCTGCGTCTAAAGTTTCCCAATCGGCATCGGCAATGTTGCCTTCGGCATCGATTGCGATCAATGCCGCATTGGCGCCTTGGGCCACAAACTGAGCCACACGTTGTGTGTGGCCGTAACCTGAGTGATAAATGACGACTGTTTTAGCGATGAGATAACTCCTAAAAAAATAAAATTACAGCTTATCAATTAATGAGAAGCCAAGTCAAAAACCAAGACCTCGGCAGCGACGCCATGGGTCAGTTCAAGATTCGTTTCTGCTTGAATGAGCGCAGCATCGCCGCCCATCAAAGCTTGCCCATTCACTTGCAATTCACCGCGAACGAGGTGCACATAAGCTTTGCGCGCAGGATTCAATGCAATGCCAGCACGCTCAGCGCCATCCAACAAGCCTGCATACAAAGTGGCATCGGCAGAAATTTTCACAGCATCACCTTCGCCCTGGGGCGATGCCACCACCTTCAAGACGCCGCGCTTGCTGGCTTGTGGCACGGTTTTTTGCTCATAGCCCGGTTCAATGCCCAGCACGTTGGGCTCAATCCATATTTGAAAGAAGTGAGTGGCCAGCCCCTCAGCATGATTGAACTCGCTGTGCATCACGCCCTTGCCTGCGCTCATGCGCTGCACATCGCCTGGGGGAATGCCCTTGACGTTGCCCATGTTGTCCTTGTGGGCCAAGTTGCCAGACAAAACGTAGCTGATGATTTCCATGTCCTTGTGACCATGGGTGCCAAAGCCCGTGCCGGGTGCAATCCGGTCTTCGTTGATCACACGCAAGTTGCCCCAACTCATAAAGGCAGGGTCGTGATAGCCCGCAAATGAAAAACTGTGAAAGGATTTAAGCCAGCCATGGTCGGCATAACCACGCTCAGCGGAGCGGCGAATTTGGATCATTGAGTGCCTCAAAGGTTTAAAGATTCGTTGGCTGAACTTTAAATTGCAATGGATTCAACATACCGGTAAAAATTTGTTGTTATCATTCAAATTATTTGAATTAAAAAATGTCGACCCCTTCCCGCAATCTGCTGACCCCCGATGCCCTCAGCATGCTGCTGGCCATTGAAGAAACCGGCAGTTTCGCAGCTGCCGCAAGGCAACGCGGCTTGGTGCCCAGCGCCCTCACCTACCGAGTTCGGCAAATTGAAGACGCACTGGATGTGCTGTTGTTTGACCGAAGCAGCCGACAAGCCAAGCCCACAGTGGCTGGCAAGGAATTGCTCAGGGAAGCTAAACGCCTGCTTCAAGATGTGGATGCGCTAGCCAACCGCGTCAAGCGTGTGGCCACAGGTTGGGAGTCCGTTTTCACGCTGGCCGTTGACAGCATCATCTCGCGCTCGGTGGTCATGGAATTGTGCGAAGCTTTTCTGGCACAAAAGCCCCCAACAAGGCTGAGAATTCGCTACGAAACCCTTTCGGGCACCTTGGCCGCTCTCAAATCAGGCCAAGCCGACTTGGCCATTGGTGTGTTCATCACGGCTGCCAGCCACGCAGAACTCTTGCATGAAAGCTTGGGGCAAGTCAGTTTTGTCTATGCCGTGGCGCCGCACCACCCTTTGGCCAATGCGCCTGAACCTCTTAGCGACGCCCTGATTCAGCAACACCGCGCCGTGGCAGTGGCGGACTCTGTACCGCGCGGCGAAGGGGTCACCATAGGCCTGTTGGGCGGTCAAGACGTTTTGACCGTGCCCGACATGCCAAGCAAATTGGAAGCACAACTCAGAGGTTTGGGCGGCGGGTTCTTGCCCGAAAGCTTGGCCAAGCCTTATTTAGACTCTGGCCGCTTGGTGGCCAAAAAAGTCAGCCGTGGTCAGCGCATCAGCCCCGTTGAATATGCTTGGCGAAATCCCCATGGCAAAAATATCGGCCATGCATTAAGTTGGTGGTTGTTGCAGTTGAATCAAGACAGAACCAAACAAGCATTGCTCCAACCCCACCATCGCGTGTAGAGTAGCCCCATGACAAAAACAAACACTCAGACAAAACCAGTTCAAAATTTTGCTGTCATTGGTGCCGGCATGGCGGGCATTGCCTGCGCTCGCACCTTGATGCAAGCTGGCCACCGCGTCACAGTTTTCGAAAAAAGCAAAGGCGCCAGTGGCCGAATCTCCACTCGCTCATCCAACTATGGCAGCTTCGATCATGGCGCGCAGTATTTCACCGTGCGTGACTCGCGCTTTGCGCAAGCTTTGGCCACCACACCCAACATTTGCAAACCTTGGAGCGCCAATGCCGTTCGGGTTTTGGACGCCATGGGTCGGGTGGTGGAAGCTGCACGTAACACCCATGACAAGCATTGGGTGGCAACGCCCGGCATGAACGCTTTGGTCAGAGCTTGGGCTCAGCCTTTGGTGGAGACCGATAGCATTCACTTTGAATCGAAGGTGTTCCAAATTGAACGCGACACCTTGCACCCCGAACTCTGGCAACTGCACAGCGAAGAACCCGAAGGTGCTCAGTCGGTGTTCAGTGGATTCGACCAAGTCTTGCTGGCCATCCCTTCTGATCAGGCCATTGACTTGTTGCGCACCTCCAAAATCAAAATGGAAAACGCATCGGATTTAAGCAAGGTACAAGTGGCACCTTGCTGGACCCTCATGGTGGCCTTTCCGAATGCAGCTCAACCAGGCCTTATCACCTTAGGTCCGCAGTGGAATGCCGCACGCAGCGTGCACCACCGCGTGGCGTGGTTGGCGCGTGAATCGTCCAAACCAGGACGCGAACAGGTAGAGCGCTGGACCGTGCAAGCCAGCGCAGCTTGGTCGCAAGAGCATTTAGAAGATGCGCCCGATCGCGTTCGAGCCAAGTTACTTAAGGCCTTTTCTGAAATCACAGGCATTCGCGCCACACCCGCGCACGCAGAAGTGCACCGCTGGCGATATGCCAAAACACTGCAAGCCTTGGGTGCCACGCACATGCTGAGTAAAAAGCAAGGCATCGGTTTGTGCGGCGATTGGTGTTTGGGCCACCGTGTAGAAGATGCGTTCGTTTCCGGCCTAGAACTGGCGCTGGACGCACTTTAAGTTGGAATGGTTCGCGGAAGATTTGCACCCTCACCCACGGGTGAACTGCACGCAGGCTCACTGGTTTCAGCACTTGCCAGTTGGCTAGATGCGCGATCATTGAAAGGCGAGTGGTGGGTGCGCATGGAAGATGTGGATGGGCCGCGTTGCATTGACGGTGCGGCTGCCAAAATCCTTCAACAATTGTCATTGTGTGGGCTGCATTCAGATGGCGAAGTGCTGTATCAATCACATCGCAGCAACATCTACCAACAAGTCCTCAATCAACTCATTGACAAAGGCTTGGCCTACCCATGCGCTTGCACGCGCAAAGAAATTGAAGAGCTGCAAGTATCTTTAGGCTTGAGTTTGGAGAGGCACACATCAGCGGTCTATCCTGGCACTTGCAGAAGTGGCTTGAACGGCAAACCCGCCAGAGCATGGCGCTTCAATGTCACTCAATGGAGCCATATTCGGGGTAGCCCTGAAGTTCATTGGACTGATCGTCGACTAGGCCCTCAGGTGCAAAATGTTCAAGAAGAAGTGGGCGACTTTGTCTTAAAGCGCGCCGATGGCTTGTGGGCTTATCAACTGGCAGTGGTGGTTGATGATGCCGCGCAAGGCATCACGCATGTTGTACGAGGCGAAGACCTGACTGACAACACGGCGCGGCAGTACTTGCTACAAGAAGCATTGGGCTTTGAACATCCGCAGTACATGCATATGCCATTGGTATTGTGTGACAACGGTGAAAAGTTATCAAAGCAAAATGGCGCCAAAGCTTTGGATTTAAGTTCGTCCAAGGCTTTTTGCTTAGCGATGCAGTCAGCGGCAAGCACCTTGGGGTTGAGCACCCTGAAGCTGAACGCCTGTGATTCAGCAGACCTTGATGAAGCCCTGAGCACTTGGACACAGGAATGGGCACAGAGGCACGTGCGCGCTACCCCTTAAAATCAGCGAATGATTTCTGACTCTGCCAATCAAGCGCCCGCCTCGGTCGCTTTTCCCAAAAATATCAAAAGCTTTGTGAAGCGTGCTGGCCGTACTACGACCGGTCAAGCCAAAGCCCTTGAAGTTTGGGGTCCTCAGTTTTTGTTGACCTATTTGCCAGAGTCATTGAACATGGCCAAAGCGTTTGGTTTGAATGGACAAGATGCAGCCTTCGGCCCAGTCATTTTGGAAATTGGTTTTGGGATGGGTGAAGCCACTGCACATATTGCCAAGGTTCGCCCTAGCGATTTCTTTTTGTGCTGCGAAGTGCATGAACCCGGCGTGGGCGCATTGCTCAAACGCATTGGCGCGCAAGACATTCACAACATTCGAATTCTGCAACACGACGCGGTTGAGGTAATCGACAACATGCTGCCATTGGCTTGCTTGGACGGCGTGCACATTTTCTTTCCAGACCCTTGGCACAAGTCACGTCATAATAAACGCCGACTCATTCAAACACCGTTGATTGCAAAGTTAGCAGCACGCCTCAAACCTGGTGCCTACATTCACTGCGCCACCGATTGGGAATCTTATGCAGTTCAAATTTTGGAAGTGCTCAGTGCAGAGCCTTTGCTGAAAAATACGGCGGCAAATGATCAGGAGGGTTATGCTGTCAAGCCTGAATATCGCCCCTTGACCAAGTTTGAAAATCGCGGTTTGAAATTGGGACATGGTGTGTGGGATGTCGTCTTCCAACGCGTTTAAGCCGCCCGTTATCAACGGCGTTGGGCCCAGCACAGTTGGCATTCCTGCCAACACCACGCTTTTTGCGATTGATTTTTTAACTTCCAAGTTCAGTGCTATTGCACGAGAAGAATGGCTATTGCGATTTGAAGTTGGGGAAATTCTGAATGCGGCTGGGCGTGTGATGGCGCCGCAAGATAGTCTGCATAACCAGTCTCATCTTCACTACTACCGCAGCATTCGCAATGAACCCGAATTACCATTCAAGGCCACTCTCATTTTTCAAGATGATTATTTGGTGGTGGCAGACAAGCCCCACTTTATGCCAGTCACACCCGGTGGCCGCTATCTGCACCAAAGCTTGCTGGTGCAACTGAAGCAGCAATTGAATTTGCCAGAACTCTCACCTGTGCACCGAATCGACCGCGAAACTGCGGGCTTGGTGGTGTTCAGTGTGCGTGCACAGGATCGAAATGCTTATCAAGAAATGTTCAGACTGCGGCAAGTTGAGAAAACTTATGAAGCCATTGCTGGGGCACCTGAAACTTCTCCACTCCATCCAAAGTTTCCACTTGTTCATCGAAGCATGATGGTGCAAGACTCTCAGTTTTTCAGGATGTGTGAAGTTGCTGCGATGCAACTCAAAAGTGAAGGCGAATTCAATAGCGAAACATGGATTGATTGTGTGGAGAAGTTTGTTAGCAATACCGCCTCGGCCAATCAAAACGAAACTCAATCAATCTCACTTGCCAGATATCTTTTGAAACCCTTGACAGGACAACGCCATCAATTGCGCGTACAAATGAATTCCTTAGGGCTGCCATTGATAAACGATCAGTTTTATCCGCAGGTATTGAAGCATGCCAATGCGCACGATAATTTTAATGCCCCTTTGCAGCTATTAGCCCAAACAATAGCTTTCAAAGATCCTGTAACCGGCGCATCTAGAAGCTTTGCAAGCTCAAGGCAATTGAATGCCTCGAGATAAAACTTACAAACGCTCAGTCACCCAAGCCTGCACACTGGTCAAAGCCGCATTAAGATTAGTCGCATCCGTACCCCCGGCCATGGCCATTTCAGGCTTGCCACCGCCTTTGCCGCCCACTTGCTGAGCTACAAAGTTAACCAACTCACCCGCTTTCACTTTGCCCGTGGTGTCAGAAGTCACACCCGCAGCCAATTGAACCTTATCGCCATCCACTGCAGCCAAAACAATAACAGCCGTTTTCAGTTTGTCTTTCAACTTGTCCATGGTGTCGCGCAATGTTTTGGCATCAGCGCCAGGCAGCAATGCGGACAGCACTTTGACGCCCTTCACATCGGCAGCTTGCGTCATGAGTTCATCGCCTTGCGATGAAGCCAATTTGCCTTTGAGCGCAGCCATTTCTTTTTCCAAGGATTTCAGTTGGTCCAAGACTTGTGCAATGCGGCTGTTCAATTCAGCAGGCGATGCCTTTAAGCTGCCTGCAGCTTTCGACACCGTGGCTTCCAAGCTTTGCAAATAAGCCAAAGCATTGCCACCCGTCACTGCTTCAATGCGTCGCACACCAGCCGCCACGCCGCTTTCGGCCACCACCTTGAACAAACCAATGTCGCCAGTGCGGTGCACGTGAACGCCACCACACAGCTCACGGCTAGAGCCGATGTCAAGCACGCGCACGGTCTCGCCGTACTTCTCGCCAAACAACATCATGGCGCCGGTTTTTTGTGCAGACTCTATGTCCATCACGCGCGCTTGCGTAGCAGGGTTAGCCCAAATTTCTTTGTTCACTTTGGCTTCAATGGCCAAAATTTGTTCGTCTGTAACGGGGGTGTTGTGTGCAAAGTCAAAGCGCGTGCGTTCAGCGTTCACCAAAGAACCTTTTTGCTGCACATGATCGCCCAAAACTTCACGCAAAGCTTTGTGCATCAAGTGCGTGGCAGAGTGGTTTCGCACGGTGGCGGCACGCAGATCTGAATTGACTTGCGCTTGAACAGCATCGCCTACTTTCAGGCTGCCTTCTAGCAATGTGCCGTGGTGACCAAACACATCTGCTTTGATTTTCAATGTATCTGCCACTTCAAATTTGGCGGCCGCAGTTTGGAGCAAACCTTGATCGCCTACTTGACCGCCAGACTCTGCATAGAACGGTGTCGTATCTAATACCACCGCGCCTTCTTGCCCGGCATTCAAGACTGTGGCAGGCACACCGTCAACATACAAGGCCAACACTTTGGTGTTCGTTTGAAGCTCATCGTAGCCCACAAAAGTATTGCCAGCACCGCTGTATTCCAAGGCGCGGTCCATTTTGAATTTACCGGCTGCACGCGCTTGAGATTTTTGGCGCTCCATTGCAGCTGCAAAGCCAGCTTCGTCCACACTCAAATCGCGCTCGCGGCAAACGTCTGCCGACAAGTCCAAGGGGAAACCGTAGGTATCGTGTAATTTAAATGCCACTTCGCCTGGCAAAACTTTGACGCCGCCTTCAAGCGCTGCATCCAAAATTTGCATGCCCACTTCAAGTGTTTCAAAGAAGCGCTCTTCTTCGGCTTTCAAAATATCGGTGATTCGTTTTTCTTGCGAGGCCAAACTAGGATAAGCCGCACCCATGAGCTTGACCAAGTCAGGCACTAACTTGTGAAAGAACGGTGTCTTTTGGCCCAGCTTGTAACCGTGGCGAATGGCACGGCGCACAATGCGTCGCTGCACATAACCGCGGCCTTCATTGCTGGGCACCACATCATCGCTGACCAAGAAGGCTGTAGCGCGAATGTGATCCGCAATCACGCGCAAAGATTTGTTTTGCAAATCGGCACAGCCAGTTTCTCGCGCCGCTGCTTTGATGAGTGCATCGAAAATATCGATTTCGTAGTTGCTGTGTACGTGCTGCAAGATGGCCGCCAAGCGCTCTAGGCCCATGCCCGTGTCAACGCAAGGTGCTGGCAAGTTCTTCACGCTGCCATCAGGCTGCATGTCAAACTGCATGAACACGTTGTTCCAAATTTCAATGTATCGATCGCCGTCTTGCTCGGGGCTGCCAGGAGGGCCGCCAGCAATTTCAGGGCCGTGGTCGTAAAAAATTTCTGAACAAGGACCACATGGACCGGTGTCAGCCATCATCCAGAAATTGTCGGACATGTAGCGTCCGCCTTTGTTGTCGCCAATGCGCACAACACGCTCGGGGGGCAGGCCAATTTCTTTGGTCCAAATGTCGTAGGCTTCGTCATCTTCTATGTAGACCGTGGCCCACAATTTTTCAGCTGGTAATTTGTAAACTTGGGTCAGCAATTCAAAGGCCCATTTCAAACTGTCTCGTTTGAAATAATCACCAAAGCTCCAATTACCCAACATTTCAAAGAAGGTGTGGTGACGCGCGGTGTAACCTACGTTTTCCAAATCGTTGTGCTTACCGCCCGCACGCAGGCAGGCTTGTACAGACGTTGCGCGCACATAACTTCGTTTGTCTTCGCCCAGGAAAACGTCCTTGAACTGAACCATGCCAGAGTTGGTGAACATCAAAGTGGGGTCGTTGCCAGGCACCAAGGGGCTGGACGCCACCACGGTATGACCTTTGGACGCAAAAAAGTCGAGGAATGTTTTGCGAATATCGGCAACAGAAATAACAGGTGTGCTCATGACAAAGGTATCTTAAATAAAGCCAAACTAGGCTCAACATTCCATTATAAGATTGCAAGCACAGCTTCCAAGCCTTCACAAATACCCCTAGGAGACCCCATGGACATGAAAACATCCCCTTTGGCCATGCTCAAAGACCCCTCACTCCTCAAAACAGACGCCTTGATCAACGGCCAGTGGGTCAAAGGCAGCACCAGATTTGACATCCATGACCCCGCTACAGGCGCAAAACTGGCCGATGTGGCCAACTTGGGCGCAGTTGAAGCAGAACAAGCCATAGTTGCTGCCAACGCCGCCCTGCCCGCTTGGCGTGGCAAGACCGGCAAAGAACGCAGCGTTTTACTTCGCAAATGGTATGACCTGCTCATGGCCAATGTCGAAGATTTAGGTCGCATCATGACCGCTGAGCAAGGCAAACCCTTTGCTGAAGCCAAAGGCGAAGTGATGTACGGCGCCAGCTTTGTCGAGTGGTATGCCGAGGAAGCCAAGCGCGTGAATGGCGAAACATTGCCCCAGTTTGACAACACGCGTCGTCTGATTGTGATCAAGCAACCCATCGGTGTCTGCGCTGCCATCACGCCTTGGAACTTCCCTTTGGCCATGATCACCCGAAAAGTGGCGCCCGCTTTAGCTGCTGGTTGCACCGTGGTCATCAAGCCGGCCGAGCTGACGCCGTTAACAGCTTTGGCTGCAGGCGAGTTGGCCATTCGCGCAGGCATTCCAGCGGGTGTCATCAATTTGCTCACCGCCGATTCGGACAACAGCATTGCCGCAGGCAAAGTGTTCTGTTCAAGCGACATTGTTCGCCACATCAGCTTCACCGGCAGCACCGAAGTGGGCCGAATTTTGATGGCCCAATCGGCGCCCACTGTGAAAAAACTGTCGCTTGAATTGGGTGGCAACGCGCCCTTCATTGTGTTTGACGATGCCGACATCGACAGCGCCGTAGAAGGTGCCATGGCCAGCAAATACCGCAATGCAGGTCAGACTTGTGTTTGCGCCAATCGTATCTATGTGCAAGAGTCTGTGTACGACGCGTTTGTACAAAAATTTGCCGCCAAAGTGAAAGCCCTGAAAGTGGGCAACGGCTTTGAAGAAGGCGTGGTGCAAGGCCCGCTCATTGAACCGGCTGCCTTGGCAAAAGTCACACGCCACGTGGAAGACGCCAAAGCCAAAGGGGGTGTGGTGTTGGCAGGTGGCAAGGCTTTGAACGGCCAGTTCTTTGAACCCACCGTGATTGGCAACGCCACTTCAGACATGTTGTGTGCGCGTGAGGAAACCTTTGGTCCTTTCGCACCTGTCTTCAAATTCAAAACCGAACAAGAAGCCATCGATGCCGCCAACAACACAGAGTTTGGTTTGGCCAGTTATTTCTACAGCCGCGATGTGGGCCGAATTTTCCGAGTCAGCGAAGCTTTGGAATACGGCATGGTGGGCATCAATGTAGGCATCATTGCCACCGAGCACGTGCCTTTTGGTGGCGTGAAGCAATCGGGCTTAGGCCGCGAAGGCTCTCACCACGGCATGGAAGAGTACCTCGAGATGAAGTACTTGTGCATGGGCGATATTTTGAAATAAACCTATTCATCTTGAATTAAATTCTATTCGTCGCAATTGGAGAACAACATGAAAGTTGGTATCGCAGGTATTGGCAAAATGGGCAATGCCATTGGTTCTCGCCTATTGGGCCTCGGCTACTCGGTCACTGTGTGGAACAGAACCTCCGACAAAGCCAGCGCCCTCTTGAGTGCGGGTGCACAGTGGGCAAACACGCCCAAGTTGTTGGCCGAGTCGGTTGACACCGTCATCACCCTGCTCACCAATGAAGCCGCCATCGACGATGTTTACTCTGGCGCAGAGGGCCTCTTGTCTGGCGCAGGGGGACATCCCATTTTCATTGACATGAGTACCGTCAATCCTACTAAGCCGCCAGAGTTGGCGTTGCGTGTGCAAGCCGTTGGCGCTGCGTATTTAGAGTGTCCTGTGGGCGGCAGCATTGGTCCTGCCAAGGAAGGTAAATTACTTGGATTTGTAGGTGGCCATGCAGCCGATCTGGCCAAGGTTCAATCTTTGTTAGAAAACCTGTGCAAACGCGTTGAACATGTGGGCACCTTCGGCGCTGGATCGACCATGAAGATGGCAGTCAACTTGCCCCTCATGGTTTACTGGCAAACCTTGGGCGAGGCGCTGTCCTTGATTGACCATCTGAAACTTGACCCTCAAAGGGTGGTCGACATTTTGTCTGAAAGTTCAGGCGGCCCTAACATGCTGAAGGTGCGCGGCCCCTTGCTGGTACAAGCCTTGGGCCATCAGAAAAATGACACAGTGACGGTGGATGTAGCCACCATGCGCAAAGACATGCGAACCATGCTTGCATTGGCCCAAACAAACCACAGAGAGTTGCCGTTAACCAGCATGGCCTTGCAAAAATTCAACGAGGCTGCAGACTCTGGCCTAGATGGCAAAGACTGCACGCAACTGCCCGTTTGGTGGCTTGGCCAAGGCGCTCACTCAAAGTAAGGCCTTGGCGTTTATTGCTTAGTCGAGTTTCATCTCACGGATGATGCCTCTAAATTGATCCATCTGCTTGCGCAACATGGCATCTTGCGCAGCAGGTGTTGAGCCTACGCCTTCAGCGCCCAGTTCGCTCAAGCGTTTCACCACATCAGGGTGCCTCACAGCCGCAACAATTTCTTTGTTCAATCGGTCAATGATGTCTTTAGGCGTTTTGGAAGGTGCAAATACGCCATTCCAGCCCTCTAATTCCAAGTTAGGAAACCCTAACTCTTTGACAGTCGGTACATCAGGCAAACCAGGAATGCGCTTAGATGCTGTTGTGGCCAAGGCTTTCAAGGTACCTGCTTTCACTTCTGCCAAGGATGAAGACAACTGATCACCGCCCACTTGGAGTCGGCCTGCCAACAACTCTTGCTTTAAGGGCGCAGCACCTTTGAATGGAATGTGCTCCATGCTGATGCCGGCTTCTTTCTTGTAGGCTTCGCCCAAGACGTGCATGGTGGAACCAGGACCCGTAGAGCCGTAGTTGTATTGCAAAGACTTGTTGCTTTTCAAAAGGTTGGCAAGTTCTTTGAGGTCTTTGGCTGGCACGGATGGACTGGAAGTCCAAATGAAGGGCACATAAACCGCAATGGAAACACCTGCAAAATCTGTATCCACATTGAAGGGTGAACGGTTTGCGAGCGTTTGTGCAACCGCTGCCAATGGGAAGGACAGGTTGTGCATCAAGATGGTGTAGCCATCAGGCGCGGCTTTGGCCATCATGTCTGCACCAATGGCACCACCTGCGCCACCCTTGTTGTCAACTGTGACGGGTTGGCCCATGGATTCGGTCATTTTCTGCGCAATGATGCGGGCCACGATGTCAGTGGTACCGCCCGCTGGGAACGGCACAATCATTTTGATGGGTTTGGTGGGGTAGGCCTGCGCAATGGCACTGAGCGGCAATGCCATTGCAAGCAATGTGACC
Organism: Limnohabitans sp.; assembly: GCA_009693505.1. Taxonomy (GTDB): domain Bacteria; phylum Pseudomonadota; class Gammaproteobacteria; order Burkholderiales; family Burkholderiaceae_C; genus Limnohabitans_A. The sequence goes on along the minus strand of SHXD01000049.1, from coordinate 3,898 downwards.
GTGCAAACTTGTTTCCACTTTGAAAAAATTGAACTCATTTTGTCTCCTTAATTGACAGGTTTATTTTTTACCCAAGCCCAATCGTTTGGCACCTTCAACGTACAACGCGATGCGCTCTTTCATGAAGGCATCCATTTGATCAGTGCCAATGTTGACCAACTCAAAGCCGCTTTTGGCTGCCAGCTCTTTCATTTCAGCATCGTTGTTCAAAGCCAGCCACATGTCAGACAATTTTTTGCGAGCCTCTGGTGAGGTTGACCTTGGCACACCCACGCCGCGGTAGGCACCGTCAATCCAATCGACGCCCAACTCTCTGAAGGTAGGAACGTTGGGCATGAGGGGGTGGCGTTTTTCCATGGCTACAGCCAAGGCGCGAACTTTGCCGCGATTGGCAATGGCAAAGGGGGTGTAAGTGACTGCGCCATCAATTTGCGCACCAACCACAGCCATGGACATGTCGCCCGTTCCTTTGTAAGGAACATAGGTGCTCTTGATGCCAAAGGCTGCATTCAGACGTTCATGCGCGGCATGGTTGGCTGAGTTCAAACCGGAGCCACCCAAGTTCATTTTGCCGGAAGATTGTTTGGCCGCAGCAATGAACTCGGCAAAGTTTTTAATAGGACTGCTTTCAGGCACCACCAACACATCGGGGGTGTAATGAAACCAAAAAACGGGCGTGATGTCAGCGGTTTTGTATTGAACTTCACCTTCGATGGGTTGAAACACAATGTGCGGCAAATTGATGCCCACCACATTGAGGCCATCGCCTGGCAGGTTGTTCATCTGGGCCCACATGAGGCCGCCTCCAGCACCGGCTTTGTATTGAATGATGGTGTCGATTGCAGCACATTTCTTTTTGAGCACCACCTGCTGATGTCTTGCAGACAAATCAGATTCACCACCGGGTGGAAAGGCTTGCCAATACATGACGTTTTTCTCAGGACACGCAGGCATGGCTTGCGCAGTTGCGTGGTGCGGCATGAGGGTTGCCAAACTGAGGCCCACTGCACTCAACCAAAATTTTGTTTTCTTTTCCATTTTGTATCCTGCATCTCGGTAATGATGAATTTTTCTAATGCCTAAGCATCTTGCACACAGCCTCGGTCACTTGTTGCGTAGTGGCCTCGCCGCCTAAGTCGCGTGTATGCAACTTGGAGTTGGCGGTGACAGCCTCAATGGCCTGCATCAAACGCTGAGCCTGCTGATCCAAACCGATGTGTTCCAGCATCATCACACAACTCCAAAAACTGCCAATAGGGTTTGCGAGACCTTTTCCCATAATGTCAAAGGCGGAACCGTGAATGGGCTCGAACATAGAGGGGTAACGACGCTCAGGATCAATGTTGCCCGTGGGTGCAATGCCCAAGCTGCCAGCCAGCGCCGCAGCCAAATCGCTCAGAATATCGGCATGCAAGTTAGTGGCCACCAAGGTGTCCAAAGTTCCAGGACGGTTCACCATGCGCGCTGTACAAGCATCCACCAATTCTTTGTCCCAATGCACATCGGGAAACTCGGCACTTACCTCTTTGGCAATTTCATCCCACATGACCATGGCATGACGCTGCGCGTTTGATTTGGTGACCACGGTGAGCAACTTGCGCGGCCGTGATTGCGCCAACTTAAAGGCATAACGCATGATGCGTTGCACGCCCACGCGGGTCATCATGGACACATCGGTGGCCACCTCAATAGGATGACCTTGATGTGCTCGACCGCCTACACCCGCATACTCACCTTCTGAATTTTCACGAACAATGACCCAGTTAAGTTGCTCAGGTGTGCATCGCTTTAGGGGGGCATCAATGCCCGGCAAAATGCGCGTTGGGCGCACGTTGGCGTACTGATCAAAACCTTGGCAAATTTTGAGACGCAATCCCCACAGCGTAATGTGATCAGGGATCTGTGGATCACCAGCAGAACCAAACAAAATGGCATCCATGGGCCGCAGGGCATCTAGGCCATCAGCGGGCATCATGACGCCATGTTGTCGGTAGTAATCACCGCCCCAATCGAATGACGTGAATTCAAAACTGAACTGGCTTTGTCCTTGGGCAAGCGCCTCAAGCACCACTTGAGAAGCAGGAATGACCTCCTGCCCAATGCCATCACCTGGGATGCATGCGATTTTGAATTGTTTCATTAGAAGATCAGATGGCAGCCCGTTTTACTTTGCAAAAACTCTTGCGTGACGCCAGGCGCCAACTCAATCACTTTCAAACCTTCTGGCACCACATCCATCACGGCCAGGTCGGTGATGATGCGATCAACCACGCCCACGCCTGTCAAAGGCAAAGTGCACTGGTTCAAGATTTTCAAATCTTCGGTGCCATCTTTTTTCTTGGCCACGTGTTCCATCAAAATAATCACGCGCTTCACGCCCGCCACCAAATCCATGGCGCCGCCCATGCCCTTGACCATTTTGCCTGGAATCATCCAGTTGGCCAGGTCACCCTTTTCGCTCACTTGCATGGCGCCCAAGATCGACAGATTGATTTTGCCGCCACGAATCATAGCGAAGCTGTCGTGGCTGCCAAAAATAGACGTGCCTTTGATGGTAGTCACGGTTTGCTTGCCCGCATTGATGAGGTCGGCATCGACTTCATCTTCTGTGGGAAACGGGCCAATGCCCAACATGCCGTTTTCAGATTGCAGCCACACTTCAATGTCGCTTGGCACATGGTTGGCCACCAAGGTGGGAATGCCAATGCCCAGGTTGACATAAAAGCCGTCTTGCAGTTCGTGTGCGGCACGAGCCGCCATTTGGTCTTGACTCCAGCTCATGCTTAGACTCCTGCTTTCTCAGTGATGGTGCGTTTCTCAATGCGCTTTTCAGGGTGCTTGTTGAGAACCAATCGGTGAACGTAAATACCGGGTAAGTGAATATGGTCAGGAATCATGTCGCCTATTTCCACAATCTCTTCCACTTCCACGATGCAAAGCTTGCCAGCCATGGCCACCGCAGGATTGAAGTTGCGAGCCGTTAAGCGAAATTGCAAGTTGCCAGATTTGTCGGCACGCCAAGCTTTCACCAATGACACATCTGGTATCAAGGAGCGCTCCATGACGTAGGTTTCGCCATCAAACTCACGCAATTCCTTGCCATCGGCCACCACCGTGCCCACGCCCGTTTTGGTGAAGAAAGCAGGAATACCTGCACCACCGGCACGCAGCTTTTCGGCCAAGGTCCCTTGTGGCGTGAATTCCAATTCAAGCTCGCCCGCCAAAAACTGGCGCTCAAACTCTTTGTTTTCTCCGACATAGGAGGAGATCATTTTTTTGATTTGACGGGTTTCAAGCAGCTTGCCCAAACCAAAACCATCGACTCCCGCATTGTTGGAAATGGCGGTGAGATTTTTGACACCAGAGTCGCGCAAGGCTTCAATCAAAGCTTCGGGAATACCGCAGAGGCCAAAGCCACCCACGGCCAGCAATTGGCCATCTGCCACGACGCCTTTCAGCGCCTCGGCTGCAGAAGGGAAAATCTTGTTCACAGGGCTCTCCTAAGAGGGGAAATCTACAAAGTGAGTAGTGTAATAGGCGATTAGAATCTGGAAACTGACAAGGATTGCTATGAACACGCCCGCAACAGATAGCCCCAAAACCCAGCGCTACCCCGCGCCAGAGCTGAAAGATGTGCCGGAAGACATCCGCACCAAAATTTTGGAAGTCCAGGAAAAGGCAGGGTTTGTACCGCAAGTCTTTTTGGCTTTTGCCCGTCGCCCTGCTGAATGGCGCGCTTTTTTTGCCTATCACGATGCTTTGATGATGCCAGAGTCCGTGGGTCGCACCAGCAACCTGACCAAAGGCGATCGGGAAATGATTGTGACCACCACCAGTGCGGCCAACAATTGTTTGTATTGCGTGGTGGCGCATGGTGCCATTTTGCGCATTTATGAAA
>SHXD01000048.1 GCA_009693505.1 Limnohabitans sp. | reverse complement strand
ATGAGCAACAAACAACTTGAAGTTCAAATCATGGGGCAAAGCTACCTTTTGGGTTGCCCCGAAGGTGGTGAAGCCCGTTTATTGGCGGCAGTAGACAAAGTTGACCAGGCCATGTGCAAGGTGCGCGACGCCGGCAAAATCAAAGCCCGCGATCGCATAGCGGTATTGGCCGCCCTTAACTTGGCATTTGAACAAGCTGAATCATCCTTAAGCGCAAAGACCCAAACAGCCAAGCCGCCGGTAAAAGCAGCCGCTTTCAATGATGCTGACAATGACCGCCTTGGTCAGTTGCTCAACAAACTCGATCAGGCCCTTCACAAAGACGGCCAACTGATCTAAGCCTACAATTGCTCTGTCTGCAGTGCACGCTGGGCTTTATATTTCCTTGAACCAATGCTCTTAGAGCCCGGGCTTGGAACATCGTCTGGTGAGCGTGATCATCTCGCGTCAGATGAACCCAACGCCAGTCTGACCTTGCCCACCTGAACCCCGGTTCAGGATGCCGGTCCAGTGGCACTTGCAGACACCTTTTTTTCAAACATTTTGAATCCGCCGGTAGGAGACCCACATGAAGTGGTTGCGTTATTCACACCAAGGCCAGGTTGGCTTAGGTCAATTGGTGGGTGACACCCTCCATGTTCATCAAGGCTCTCTGTTTGAAAATCCTCAACCCACTGGCCTCTCCTTGCTTTTGTCGGACGTTGAGTTTTTAGCGCCTTGCCATCCCACCAAAATTTTGGCCCTTTGGAACAATTTCAAAGCGGCTGCAGAAAAGAATGGATGGAGTGCTCCCAATGAGCCGCTCTACTTTCTCAAATCCCCTAACTCCTATTCGCATCATCTTCAAGCTGTGATTCGGCCCCAACAAAATGTAGGCAGAGTGGTTTTCGAAGCCGAACTGGGCATCGTCATTGGCAAACGTGGTCGCGACATTCCCATTGAAGAAGCCGCACATTATATTTTTGGTTACACCTGTGTGAATGATGTCACTGCCGTTGAACTGCTGCGTTCAGACGCCAGCTTTGAGCAATGGACCCGCGCTAAAAATTTTGATGGCTTTACCCCTTTTGGCCCTTGGATCGAAACTGAATTGGATTGCACCAACGCCATCGTGACGGCCAAAGTGAATGGCCGAGAGCGACAAAATTATGCGGTCAGTGACATGTTCTTTTCACCGCAAGAATTGGTCGCCAAACTCTCCAGAGGCATCACCTTAGAAGCGGGTGATATTATTTCTTGCGGCACATCCCTCGGGGCCATGCCTTGGCAAAATGATGCTGTGGTCGAAGTCTCCATTGAAGGCATTGGCACCCTCTCTAACACCATGAAAGAGTCAGCATGAGTTTGAACATTGCCATAGTGGGCGCAGGCGCCATCGGGGGTTACCTTGGTGTGAAGTTGGCCTTGTCGGGTTGCAAGCTTACTTTCATTGCGCGCGGCGAAAATCTAAAAGCAATTCAAGCCAATGGCATGACACTCAAGATGGAAGACGGCACATCGCTGCATGCCCCAAATGTCAAAGCCTGCACCATCGACGAGGCCACGCCGCACGACTATGTGTTCTTAACCATGAAGTCGCATCAGGTCAGTCCTGTGGCGGAACAAATTGGAAGGCTGTGCCACGACAATACCGCTGTCGTCACCCTGCAAAACGGCGTGCCTTGGTGGTACTTTTACAACCTAGTGGGCGAGTATCAAAACCGTCAATTGACTTCCATCGATCCTGGTGGTGCGCAGTGGCAGCATATTGGCCCTCAACGGGTGATTGGCGCTGTGGTGTACCCCGCCGCAGAGTTGATCGCACCTGGCGTTGTGAAACTCATAGAAGGCAACCGTTTCACCTTGGGCGAGCCCAGTGGCGAAAAATCAGAACGTGTGACGGCATTGGCGCAGGCCATGATTGCCGCAGGATTCAAAACCCCTGTGTCTACAGACATTCGCAGCGAACTTTGGGTCAAGCTTTGGGGCAACCTGACGTTCAACCCCGTGTCTGCTTTAACGCACGCCACGCTGGAAGACATTTGCAATTTTGATCTCACTCGCAATTTGGCGGCCACCATGATGGCGGAAGCTCAAACCGTGGGAGAAAAACTAGGCGTTCAATTCAAAATCAGCATTGACAAACGGATTGCCGGTGCACAAGCTGTTGGCGCCCACAAAACCTCCATGCTGCAAGACATTGAGCACGGCAAAGCTTTGGAGTTGGAGGCGCTTTTAGGCAGCGTGATAGAGCTGGGCAGAATTTGCAACATGCCCACGCCCACACTCGACTCGGTTTACGCCATGACGCGTTTGCTCGAGCAGAGTGTATTGAAAAAAGGCAAAGGACTTAGCCTCGACTGAGTTTTCACCAGTCCCAAAAAAGTCCACACAGCTTGGACCATGCAGCATTCGACCAAGGCATCTGATTTGAGGCTCATCTTTAGATGATTTCTCACAATAAACTCTCTGGTAACCAAGTATACTGAAAAGTATAGTTATAGAACGATGCGTATTTTGTCTAGGTTTAGACCTTTTAAATTCAACTTTTTGTCCACTGACCAATGAAAACCCTGAAAGAAATTCTGGCGGCCGGAAATGCCCAATCTACTTGTTTAAGTGCCGCTAACAGTCCGCCCCTCACCTATTCAGCCTTCCGTCAACTGAGTCAGTACGTTCAAACAGCCTTCAACCAAGTTGGCATTGGCCGCAACGATCGCGTGGCCTTGGTTTTGCCCAACGGCGCAGAAATGGCCGCCAGTTTTGTCACAGTGGCCTGCTGCTGTACATCAGCCCCCTTAAACCCCAGCTACCGTGCCGACGAGTTTGAGTTTTATCTGAACGACTTAAATGCCAAAGCCTTGGTGGTTGAAAGGGGCTCTAGCAGCCCTGCCGTTGCCGTAGCTGCCAAAATGGGCATTGCGCTCATTGAACTCGAACCCACTCCCACATTAGGTGCTGGCTCATTCACACTGAACATGAATGGCCTTGCATCCAAGGCGGCACAAAATCCTGGTGATGCACAGCCTGACGATGTGGCCTTGGTTCTTCACACGTCGGGCACCACCTCTCGCCCAAAAATTGTTCCGCTGACACACCGCAACGTGAGTGCTTCGGCTCACAACATTGCGCACAGTACTCGCTTTAGCAGTGCTGATCGCGGCTTGAATGTCATGCCACTTTTTCACATTCATGGCCTTATTGCTGGCATCTTGGCGCCGCTGTCGCAAGGCGGTGAAGTCTATTGCACCACTGGCTTCAATGCCTTGAAGTTCTTCAGCCAAATGGACGAAGTCAAACCCACTTGGTATACCGCTGTACCCACCATGCACCAAGCCATTTTGTCCAGATCAAACAACAACAAAGAAGTCATTGCCAGGGTGCCACTTCGTTTCATTCGCTCGTCTTCGTCTTCCTTGCCACCCCAGGTTTTGGCAGAGCTCGAGGCCACCTTCAAAGCACCCGTGATTGAAGCCTATGGCATGACCGAAGCAGCTCACCAAATGACTTGCAACCCACTACCGCCTGGCCAAAGAAAGCCTGGCTCAGTAGGCTTGGCAGCTGGTCCTGAAATTGCCATCATGAGCGCAGACGGTGAATTGCTAGCTTCTGGTAGTAAGGGAGAAATTGTGATTCGCGGCAACAATGTAACGCCAGGCTATGAGAACAACGACAAAGCCAACGCTGAAGCTTTTACCCATGGATGGTTCAGAACGGGCGACCAAGGCATGATTGACGAAGAAGGCTACGTCAGCATTACAGGAAGACTGAAAGAAATCATCAACCGCGGTGGCGAAAAATTCAGCCCGCGTGAAGTTGACGAAGTTTTGATGGGCCATCCTGCTGTGGCGCAAGTGGTTTGCTTTGGCATTCCGCATGACAAATTGGGCGAGGAAGTTGGCGCTGCCGTGGTCCTGCGAGAAGGCATGACGGCTACTGAGAAAGAACTTCGCGAATACACGGCCATACGCTTGGCCGATTTTAAAGTGCCTCGAAAAATTTTACTCATGGACGAAATTCCCAAAGGTGCAACCGGTAAATTGCAACGCATAGGCATAGCTCAAAAGCTCGGATTGGCTTAAAGCCCATGGAACTTCAAATCTTTTTAGAACTGGGCCTCACAGGCACAGTGGTTGGTTTCATGGCGGGCTTGTTGGGCTTGGGGGGTGGCTTGCTCATGGTTCCCGTGTTAAGTTTTTTGTTGGGCAACATGGGTGTAGCTGAAGACCTGTCCATCAAAATGGCCATCGTCACTTCCATGTCCACCATTTTGTTCACCTCCATTTCAAGTGTGAGAACACACCACAAACTGGGTGCTGTTCGCTGGGAATTGGTCAAAGGTTTGGCGCCTGGCATTGTGCTGGGCAGTGCCTTGGCCAGCCTCTGGATTTTTGTGGCCGTGAAGGGTGCCACTCTGGCCATTTTGTTTGGCGTGTTTGTCTCTTACTCTGCCTTTCAAATGTTCATGGACAAAAAACCAAAGCCTTCGCGGCAAATGCCGGGTTTTGTGGGGCAGTTGGGCATGGGTGGGCTCATTGGCATGCTATCTGGCTTGGTGGGCGCGGGCGGTGCGTTTGTGAGTGTGCCTTTAATGGCCTGGTGCAACGTGGCCATTCACAACGCCATTGGCACAAGTGCCGCTTTGGGATTTCCCATCGCACTTGCCAACGTCACCGGCTTTGTCATTAGCGGTCTGAACTTAGACAACCTGCCGCCTGGCGCCATTGGCTATATCTGGTTGCCGGGCATGTTGGTCATTGCCTGCTTCAGCGTGTTCACAGCGCCCTTTGGCGCGCGCGCTGCCCATCGACTTCCTGTGAAGAAACTGAAACGGGTGTTTTCTTTCTTCTTGGTTTTTCTTGCGGCGTATATGTTCAACAAAGGCATGACTGCTGTTTGACACACCAATACTGCCACGTGCCCGTTTTGGTTCTAAGCTAAGAATAACTTTTTGTGCTGATCGCGCAATAAATTTTTCTGCACTTTGCCCATGGTGTTTCGTGGAAGCTCCTGCACCACGAAACATTTTTTGGGTATCTTGAAATTGGCCAGTTCCGATTTCAAAATTGCAATGATGTGTTCCGCATTCAATTGAATGCCTGGCTTTGCAATCACAACGGCCACACCCACCTCACCAAAATCTGGATGCGGCACACCCACCAAGGCACTTTCGGCCACGCCCGGCATGTCGTTGATGTAGCCTTCAATTTCAGCTGGGTAGACGTTGTACCCTCCACTGATGATCAGGTCTTTGCTGCGCCCCACAATGACCACGTAGCCACGTTCATCGAACTTGCCCACATCGCCTGTTTTAAAAAAACCGTCCACCGTAAATTCTTCTTTTGTTTTCTCGGGCATGCGCCAGTAAGCCTGGAACACATTTGGACCTTTGACCTGAATGTTGCCAATCTCGCCCACTGACAAGTTCTTGCCATCGTCGCTCTGCACGCGCAGTTTGACATCTGGCAAGGGAAAGCCCACTGTGCCGCCACGGCGTTCACTTTGGCCACCATGGCGCTTGTCAGCCGCATAGGGGTTGGAGGTGAGCATCACTGTTTCACTCATGCCATAGCGTTCTAAAATGGTATGCCCAGTGCGTTGCTGCCATTCTGCAAAAGTTTCAATGAGCAAGGGTGCAGAACCCGCAATGAACAAACGCATGTTGCGCACCGCTTGCTTGTTCAAGGCAGGCTCGGCTAACATGCGCACATACAAGGTGGGCACGCCCATGAAAACGGTGGCCTCGCGCATTTTGGCAATGACAAATTTGGGGTCAAATTTGGCGAGCCAAATCATTTTGCTCCCATTGATTAGCGCACCATGGAGGGCAACGAACAAACCATGAACGTGAAAGATCGGCAAGGCATGGATGAGCACGTCGCTTTTTTTCCAACCCCAATAGTTTTTCAAAGTTTGCGCGTTGCTCAGCATGTTGCCATGTGTCAACATGGCACCTTTGCTTCTGCCCGTGGTGCCGCTGGTGTACAAAATGGCAGCCAAGTCATCGGCATTTTGAAGCGCCACCTTGTGCTGATCTTTTTGATACGCAGCGCGCTCAAGCAAAGTGCCTGTTCGATCGTCATTCAAAGTGAACACATGTTGTGTGCCAGCTTTGAAAGCAATTTTGCTGACCCATCCAAAATTAGCACCTGAGCAGACCACCACCGCTGGCTCGGCATTGCCAATGAAATATTCAATTTCAGAACTTTGGTAGGCTGTGTTAAGCGGCAGGAAAACATAACCCGCCCGCAGTGTTGCCAAGTAGAGCATGACCGCCTCTACCGACTTCTCAACCTGCACCGCAATTCGACTGCCCTTTGGCAAGTTCAAGCCATTCAACAGATTGGCCATCATGGCACTGGCCCGATCCAAATCGCGCCATGTGTAATTCAAGCCATGGTCTGTTTCAACCGCAATTAAATCTAAGTTTGCGGGGAATGCAGCGCGCAATGCTGCAAACAAATTTTCTTGTGCCATCTTTAGTCCAGCTTTGCGCCAGAGGCTTTCACCACCTGGCTCCATTTACGCAATTCAGTTTTAATGAATGCATCAAATTGTGCGCCCGCCAAATTGGGAAATTCTGCACCTTGCGCTGCCCAAATCGCTTTGGCTTCATCTGTTTGGCTGGCTTTGCGAACTTCTTCAATCATGCGCGCCTGCACTTCAGCCGTTGTGCCTTTGGGTGCCCAAAGTCCGTACCAAGTACTGACGGTGTAATCGGGCAAGCCTAATTCGGTAGAACATGGTACATCTGGAAACGCGGGGTTGCGCTTAGGGCCAGACACCATGAGGGCCTTGATTCTGCCGCCCTTGATGTGAGCCGCCGAAGAGCCCAATCCATCAAACATCATGTCCACATTGCCTGCAATCAAATCTTGCAAGGCTGGGCCTGCGCCTCGGTAAGGAATGTGGGTAATGAAGGTCTGCGTTTGAAGCTTGAACAACTCGCCCGCTAAGTGGTGCGAGGTACCACCGCCAGCAGAACCGTAATTCAATTTGCCAGGGTTCTTTTTGACAAATTCCAAAAACTCTTTCAAGTTGTTGGCCGTTACTTTTTTGGGATTGACCACCAACACTTGCGGCACTGCTGCCACCAAAATGATGGGGGTCAAATCACGCTCTAAATCGTAATCCAATTTTGCATACATGCTGGGCGCAATGGTGTGATGAACCGCACCCATGAAAAAGTTGTAACCATCTGGGGCAGACTTGGCAGCGATGCCAGCGCCCAATGTGCCGCCAGCCCCGCCGCGGTTGTCAATGATCAGTTGTTTGCCTGTGAGTTTAGAAAAAATGGCCGACAAGGGACGCGCAAATGCATCTGTACCGCCGCCCGCAGGAAAGGGAACAATGAGGTTGACAGGTTTTGAAGGCCATGTAGCTTGAGCCCAGGCAGGCATGCTGGCAGCCAATGAAGTTCCCGCCGCCCATTGCAAAAGGTTTCTACGCTGAATTTGAGTTTCAGAATGTTGCATTGTTGTCTCCTTTGATTAACTTTTTGATTGAATCACTGTCTCATTTTAAAGATGGCAAGTGCCGTCAAAGCTTCCTCGGCTTGTTGACCGCAAAATACAGAAAGACGCCGACCAAAATCATGGGCACGCACAACCACTGCCCCATGCTAAGCCCTAAGGACAACAGCCCTAAATGTGCATCGGGTTCGCGAAAGAATTCAGCCACGAACCTGAAAATACCATAGCCCATTAAGAACACCGCAGACACTTGGCCGATGGGGCGGTCCTTGCGGGCAAAAACCCAGAGTACTGCGAAAAGCAACAGGCCTTCTAACAAGAACTGGTAAAGCTGGGACGGGTGACGTGAAAAATCTCCGGCTCCCCTGAAAATCATGCCCCAAGGCAGCTCTGGATCGGCTTGCCGGCCCCAAAGTTCACCATTGATGAAATTACCGAATCGGCCAGCGGCCAAGCCCGTGGGCACACAAGGCGCCACAAAATCCATCACTTGGAAAAAGGGTCGGTGGCGGGTTTTGGCAAACCAGACCATGGCTGCCATCACCCCCAGCAAGCCGCCATGAAAACTCATACCCCCCTGCCACACGTAGGCAATTTCTAGGGGGTGGGAAAGGTAATAAGCTGGCTGATAAAACAAACAGTAGCCAATGCGCCCACCCAAAACCACGCCCAAGACGCCAGCAAACAAAATGTCCTCGACATCCCGAAATTGCCAATGGGAGAGACGTGCGTATGGGAGGTGGGTCAGCCTTCTGGTAGCCAGAAAGTAAAAAAGCCCAAAGGCGGCCAAATAGGTCAAACCGTACCAGTGAACCGCAACCGGTCCCAATTGCAATGCAACGGGGTTAATTTGAGGGTGAATCAACATGGGGTCAGATTGTGCACCCATCGACGCCCAAATGCACAGAGTGCTAGCCCTTAGTTCCTCTTGAGTGTTTAAGGGGTGCGTGTTTAGGGCTTGTGAAAGGGATGGGTGAGGGGTATGGGGCGGGCTCCTCATAAGGAGTACCAGAAATCGTCACCCGCCCCATACCCCTCACCCACCCCTTTCACTCGGGCCTGGAACTTTCTGACTTGGGGGCTATTAGAATAAGACGACATGACCTTATCTGCTCTTTATAAAGTGCCAATATGACTGACAAAATCATCCCAATTCACCCTGCCACCCCTAGCAATCGCCGCAGCGCGAACATTACCCAGGGTAAATCACGGGCGCCCAATCGCTCTATGTATTACGCCATGGGCTATGAAGAAGGTGATTTTGTGAAACCCATGGTGGGTGTGGCCAATGGTCACAGCACCATCACACCTTGCAACAGCGGCCTTCAGAAGTTGGCGGATGCAGCGGTTGAGGGCATTGAAGAGGCTGGTGGCAATGCTCAAATTTTTGGCACGCCCACCATTTCAGATGGCATGGCCATGGGCACCGAGGGCATGAAATATTCGCTTGTGAGTCGTGAAGTGATTTCTGACTGCATTGAAACTTGCGTTCAAGGCCAGTGGATGGACGGCGTGTTGGTAGTGGGCGGATGCGACAAAAATATGCCCGGCGGGATGATGGGCATCTTGCGCGCCAACGTGCCTGCTATTTACGTTTATGGCGGCACCATTTTGCCCGGCCGATACCAAGGCAAAGACCTGAACATTGTGAGTGTGTTTGAAGCGGTGGGCCAAAACTCCGCGGGCAATTTGAGCGACTTCGATTTGAAAGAAATTGAAAAGCGTGCCATTCCGGGTACGGGCTCATGCGGCGGCATGTACACCGCCAACACCATGTCTTCTTCGTTTGAAGCGCTTGGCATGTCGCTGCCCTACTCTTCCACCATGGCCAACCCCCATGATGAAACAAAAAACTCGGCCAAAGCATCGGCCAAGGTTTTGCTGGAAGCCATCAAGAATGATTTGAAGCCACGCGACATCGTCACCAAAGAATCGATTGAAAATGCTGTGGCCGTCATCATGGCCACCGGCGGCTCGACCAATGCTGTGTTGCACTTCTTGGCCATTGCGCACACCGCTGAAGTTCCATGGACCATTGACGATTTTGAGCGCATGCGCAAAAAGATTCCCGTCATTTGCGACTTGAAACCCAGCGGCAAATATTTGGCCGTTGACTTGCACCAAGCAGGCGGTATTCCCCAAGTCATGAAGATCTTGTTGAAGGCTGGCCTGTTGCACGGCGATTGCATGACCATCAATGGTAAAACAGTGACAGAGAATTTGAAAGACATTCCTGACTCACCTCGCGCCGACCAAGATGTGATTCGCCCCATCGACAAGCCCATGTATGCAGAAGGTCACTTGGCCATTTTGAAGGGCAACTTGTCGCCTGAAGGAGCAGTGGCCAAAATTACCGGCTTAAAGAACCCCGTGATCACGGGCCCCGCTCGCGTGTTTGACGATGAGCAATCTGCATTGCAAGCCATTTTGGATGGCAAGATCAAAGCCGGCGACGTCATGGTCTTGCGTTACCTCGGCCCCAAAGGCGGCCCTGGCATGCCCGAAATGTTGGCGCCCACAGGCGCCCTCATTGGCGCTGGCTTAGGTGAAAGCGTGGGTCTCATTACCGATGGCCGCTTCTCGGGTGGCACTTGGGGCATGGTGGTGGGACACGTGGCGCCTGAAGCAGCGGTTGGCGGTACCATCGCGTTTGTGCACGAAGGCGACTCGATCACTATCGATGCACACAAACTTGTTTTGGAATTGAACGTGCCTGAAGAGGAAATTGGCAAGCGCCGTGCCAAATGGACAGCCCCTGCGCCACGTTATACCCGAGGCGTGCAAGCCAAGTTTGCGTTCAACGCCTCCAGCGCCAGCAAAGGTGCTGTGCTGGATTTGTACTGATCAAAAAAAGGCCTAAAAAGCTCATTAGAGTTCTTTAGAGCTTTTCAAAATCAGAGGCTAATGGCGGCAATGCCCGCCTTGGCAATCTGTGCGTCTTCGGTTGACTTCACACCACTCACGCCCACGGCGCCCAGGCATGCGCCATCTTTCATGATGGGTACGCCACCTTCAAGCATGCCTTCAATGGTGGGCGCTGACAAAAATGAATAACGGCCAGCATTGATCATGTCTTCGTAAACCTTGGTTTCACGATGACCCAAAGCCGCTGTTTTGGCTTTAGCGGGTGCAATGTGCGAAGACACCGGAGCTGCACCATCTAAACGCTGGAAATGCAACAAATGACCGCCTGCATCCACAATGGCAATGCTCACGGCCCATTTATTTTTCTGCGCTTCAGCTTGCGCTGCGGCAGCGATGGTTTGAACATCGGACAATTCGAGGGTGGTTTGAGTTTTCATAGGGCTCTGTGGGTAAAAAATTGACCATTTAGCATATCGCAGCTTGAGCTTGGCTTTGACTTTGTGAAAGTCACAAGACAAAAGACCCTAGAATCTTTGGTAAATAGGTCATTTAGGGTCACAAGCCCTACAATTTACTCACCCGATACAGGGTGGATTATTAGGAGTTCACACATGAGCGATCTTCAAAACATTGAACAACCCAGTTGGGGTAGCGTCGGCACTACGCCCGCCGAGCGACACAAAGTCATGCGCAACACTTACATGTTGCTGGCCGTTAGCCTCTTGCCCACCGTGTTGGGTGCATGGCTTGGTGTGGCTACAGGCATCACCCAATCTTTAGGTGGCGGTTTAGGCTTCATCCTGTTTTTAGGTGGCGCCATTGGCTTCATGTACGCCATCGAGAAAACCAAACACTCTTCTACAGGCGTGTTGGTCTTACTGGCGTTCACGTTCTTCATGGGCCTCATGCTGTCTCGCATGATTGCCATGGTCTTGGGCTTCAAAAACGGCCCTGACCTCATCATGACGGCCTTCGCCGGCACCGCAGGTGTATTTGCAGTCATGTCCGTCTTGGCCAGTGTCATCAAGCGCGATTTGTCTGGCATGGGCAAGTGGTTGTTTGTGGGCGCCTTGGTCCTCATGGTTGGCGGCATCGTTAACATTTTTGTGGGCTCAACTGCCGGCATGATGGCCTTGTCTGTGGCTGCCATCGGTATTTTCAGCGCCTATATGTTGTATGACCTGAAGCAAATTTTGGATGGTGGCGAAACAAATTACATCAGCGCAACGCTCATGCTGTACATGGACTTGTTTAATGTGTTCCAAAGCCTGCTGGCCTTGCTGGGCCTCTGGGGTGGCGAGCGCGACTAATCAACTGAATTTAAAACCAGTTCAAAGCATCTGAGTTCGAAAGAACTCAGATGCTTTTTTATTCAGCGTCTTTCAAAGACCGCCATGCTTTCGACGTGCGCGGTGTGCGCAAACATGTTGACCACGCCGGCACTTACACAACGGTACCCTGCCCTGTGAACAAACAAGCCAGCATCCCGCGCCAAGGTGGCTGGGTTGCAACTGACATAGACAATGCGTTTGGGAAACTGCCAGTCACCCCGAAGTACGTCGTTCTCTTCTAACTCAGCCAGTGCCTTTGCCAAGGCGAAGGCGCCCTCTCTGGGCGGATCAATGAGCCACTTGTCGGCAACACCATCAGCCATGAGCATTTCAGGGGTCATTTCAAACAAGTTGCGTGCAATGAAGGAAGTGGGTGCTAAGCATTTTCCGCCTTCACGAAGCGCTTGGTTGTGCTCGTAATTTTCGCGCGAGCGCGCCACCAAAGTTTCTGCGCCTTCGATGCCCACCACTTCTTTGGCCGTTGTGGCAATGGGCAATGTGAAATTGCCCAAACCACAAAACCAATCGATGACTCGCTCGTGTGCTTCAGGCTTGAGGAGGCGCAAGGCCCGTGTGACCAAGACCCGATTGATGTGCGGATTGACCTGCGTGAAATCGGTGGGCTTGAAGGGCATGTGCACGCCAAAATCAGGCAAGTCATAGGATAGCTCGATGCCACCTTCGTCCATGAGCTTGACGGTATCAGGCCCTTTAATTTGCAACCACCACTGCACGTCATGCAGTTTGGCAAATGTGCGCAAGCGCTCTTCATCGGCAGCGCTCAAGGGGTCTAAATGACGCAAGACCAAAGCTGTGACTGTGTCGCCCTGCGCCAATTCAATTTGAGGCACAGTTTCACGGGCGTCCATGCCAAAAATAAGTTCGCGCAATGGCAGCAAAAGCGCACTGATTTTGGGCGGCAAAACTCTGCAAGTTTTGATGTCGGCCACATAACGGCTTTTGCGTTCATGAAAACCAATGAGCACTTCACCTTTTTTATGAACATAGCGCACTGACATGCGGGCGCGGTAACGGTAGCCCCAACTAGGACCTTCCATGGGCCGCAACAAGTTCTCGGGTTTCACTTTGCCCAAGTGCCACAAATTGTCTTCGAGGACGCGCTGTTTCACGGCCACTTGCGCACTGGCTTCTAAGTGCTGCATCTTGCAGCCACCACAAGCGCCAGCATGCAAGCCAAAGTAAGAGCAGCCGGGCCTTACCCGTTGAGAAGACTCTAGGTGTACGGCAGTGACAACCCCTGCTTCCCAATTGTTTTTTTTGCGGTGGACATTGGCAGACACTATTTCAAATGGCAAAGCACCTTCGACAAAAACAACTTTGCCGTCTGGCCTTCGGGCAATGCCTTGAGCCTCCATATCGAGTGCATCAATGTGCAACCATCCTGTGGGTAAATCAGAACGTCCTAAGATAATTTCTTGCGTTTGTTCTTCTCGTGTTGAGTCATTTTGTTTGCTCATGGACGGGCTGGCAATAATTTGGCAGGGTCAACAGGTTTGCCTTGCTTGCGAATTTCAAAATGCAACTTGACGCGATCTGAGTCTGAACTGCCCATGTCAGCAATGCGTTGGCCTTTGGTCACGCTTTGGTCTTCTTTGACCAACAGTGTTTGGTTGTGCGCATAGGCCGTTAAGTAGGTGTTGTTGTGCTTCAAAATGACCAGGTTGCCATAACCCCGAAGACCTGAGCCTGCATAGACCACTTTGCCGTCGGCGGCTGCCAGCACAGGGTCGCCCACTTTGCCTGCGAAATCGAGACCTTTATTTTTGGCTTCGTCAAAACCCGCCAAAACGGGTCCTGGATGGGGCCATGCGAAGGCCATGCCGTCGTCACTGACATTGACAGGAGAAGATGCGCTTGGCGTAGCGTTTGACGTGTTGGAAGCTGGCGAGCTAGATGCTGTCGCTGTGGGCGTATTGCTTGTTGCACTGCTTGGTGGCGCTTGGTTCTGAGCCATGACAGGCTTGGTTTGCCTGTTGGCAGCGATCTCCATCACAGGTGGTGCCACACGCAACACTTGATCGACTTCAATCACATTGGGGTTGTCAAGGCCATTCCATTTGGCAATATCGCGCCATGCTTGTCCATGGTCCAAGGCAATTTTGGTGAGCGTGTCTCCCGGACGCACGCTGTAAAACCCGGGTTTGCCCGCATTTTCTGAGCCCGTCATTGCGGGTCCCATGGAAACGGGCGAACTGGTGGCCACAGGCGCACTTGAACTTGCAGTTTGAGGCTGCACTTTTTGGGCAGGGCGTGAAGTACTTTGTCCTGCCACTCGATCTTCTACTGGAATAGGTCCGCGTGGGCGTGAAGTACATGCAGAAAGCAAGCAAACAGACAACACACTGATCACCATCCAACTTTGACGGCCACTCAACAATTTCATTCCATACCCTTCAGGAGATACCCGATTTTAAAGGGACAAAATGAACGGCCTCTAAAACACTTTGCTTGAAACCATGGCCTGTTCTGTCCACCACCATGAGCGCTTGTTGGCCATTGGCCGTCACAGTGGGAGCGACCAGCCTGCCACCAACAGCCAATTGATCTAACCAAGCTTGTGGCAATGTCTCGCCCCCCGCTGCCGAAATGATGGCGGCATAGGGAGCACCTTTGGGATAACCCAGCATGCCGTCACCAAACAGCAAGTGAACATTGGCTAGACGAAAATATCGCAAATTGGAGCGTGCTTTTTCGTGCAGCCCTTTGAGGCGCTCTATGCTGTAGACCTCGGTGGCAACGTGACTTAGAACAGCCGCTTGGTAGCCGCATCCTGTGCCTATTTCTAGCACGCGACCTAGTTTGCCAACCGCACCTTCTAGCAACAACTCAATCATACGGGCCACTACATTGGGCTTTGAAATAGTTTGTCCTAAACCAATGGGCAAGCTGGTGTCTTCATAAGCCTGATTGACCAAGCCACTTTCTACAAAACGATGGCGCTCGACTGCACCCATCGCTTCCAAAACCAAAGGGTCTTTCAAGCCTTGAGCAGCCAGCTTTTGCACCATCCGTTGTCTTACCGCACTGGAATCTAAGCCCAGACCCTGCGGGTTTGTGCTTGCAGCCTTTTTTGCGGGTGATTTGGCCGGCTCTGACTTTGCTTGAGTGCTGAACTTGATGGGAAAACCGGGGCGCTGTGCCATCAACCCTCCCAAATTTGGAGCTTGGACAAGTTTTGTGACCACAAGCCAGCATTTTCGTGGTCTGTGAGGTCGACCTGCAAGGGTGTGATGGTGACGTGACCATTTTTTGCGGCATAAAAATCGGTGCCTTCGCCATCGTCCATGGCCTCGCCGGCATTGCCAATCCAGTACATGGTTTCACCGCGAGGGCTCAGTTGTGTAATGACGGGTTCTGCCGCATGACGGCGGCCCAAACGACACAAGGTGACTGCCTTGAACTCTGCCGTCTTGTTGGGAATGTTGACATTCAACAACCAAGGGGATTTGCCAATGATTTGGGCTTGTTCAAATTGCGCCACCATGTTTTTGGCAAATTCTGCGGCAATATCGAGATGCGCCCAACCCTTTTCTGTTTGAGAAAACGCCAACGCTGGGATACCAAACAAATAGCCTTCCATGGCAGCACCCACGGTGCCAGAGTAAAGGGTGTCATCGCCCATGTTGCCACCATTGTTAATGCCTGACACCACCAAATCGGGGCGATAGCCCAAAAGGCCTGTTAAGGCAATGTGCACGCAATCTGCAGGTGTGCCATTGACGTAGCGAAAACCATTTTCACCTTGCCTCACATAAAGGGGGGAATAAAGAGTGAGTGCATTGGACTTGGCGCTGTTATTGTGCTCGGGTGCAACCACCTCCACATCGGCCACTTGCTTCAGGGCGTGGTAAAGCGCCACAATGCCTTCAGCGCGGTAGCCATCGTCGTTGGAGATCAATATTTTCATGGGTCTGTCCTTGGGCTCAATTGTAGGTCGCTACCGAGACAAGCCAATGGCTTGTTTCCCCTTTATATTCAAGCCATTGAATGATTTTTGAGGAGAATTTCTGTGCACGCTTGGCTCTGTGAAAACCCTGTAGGTGTCGAGGCTTTAAATTGGAAAGAAATTCCGACGCCCGTGCCCCAATCCGGTCAAGTCATGATTCGCATTGAGGCGGCCAGTTTGAACTTTCCCGACCTGCTCATTGTTCAAAACAAATACCAAATGAAACCTGACCTGCCTTTTGTGCCAGGCTCAGAATATGCAGGTGTCATTGAAGCGGTTGGTGAAGGCGTCACGCACCTGAAGGTGGGCCAATCTGTTGCCTGTTTGTCGGGTACCGGTGGCTTTGGCACACACACCCTCGCCCCCGCCAAGTTGTGCATGCCCCTGCCCCCTGGCTTTCCTGCGGTAGACGCTGCTGCCTTCATCATGATCTATGCCACATCGCATCATGCGCTCATCGACCGCGCAGCTTTGAAAGCCGGCGAAACGGTGCTGGTTTTGGGTGCTGCGGGCGGCGTTGGCACAGCAGCCATTCAAATTGCCAAAGCTGCGGGCGCTAGGGTCATTGCGGCTGCATCGACCGACGAAAAATGCGCGCTCTGCAAATCATTGGGTGCCGATGAAACTATCAACTACACCACGCAAAACATTCGGGAAGCACTCAAATCAATGACCGAAGGCAAAGGCCCTGATGTCATTTATGACCCTGTCGGTGGTGACTACGCCGAGCCAGCGTTCAGGTCCATTGCATGGCGCGGGCGCTACTTGGTGGTGGGCTTTGCGGCAGGTCCTATTCCTGCTCTGCCCTTCAACTTGGCCTTGCTCAAAGGCGCCTCCATAGTGGGCGTTTTTTGGGGCGACTTTTCACGCCGCGAACCCCAAGCCAACGCGGCCATGATGGCTGAACTGGCGCAGTGGTATGCCCAGGGCAAAGTCAAACCTGTGATTGACAGAACCATGCCCATGAGCGAATTGAAAGCGGCCTATGCCCACATGGGTTCACGTGGCGTCATGGGCAAATTGGTGATGGTCAATTAAGGAAGTAGCGCCAGTTTGCTTTGCACAAACCAAGCACCATCTTCTCAATTATTTTTTCTTTTTGAAAGCTGGGTCATAGCGTTTGATCCAGTCAAAAAACTCGTGGTACCAAATCACATTATTGGCGGGCTTCAAGATCCAATGATTCTCATCGGGGTACCACAGCAAGCGCGCGTCTACACCCTTGGCTTTAAGCGTGTTGTAGTAGGCTAAGCCTTGGGCGTCTGGAACGCGATAGTCTTTGGCACCATGAATGACCAAGGTGGGCGTTTGCATGGCAGCAGCATAGGCATGTGGGCTTTGTGAGTGCACCTTCTTCATGTCGTTCCAATACCAGCCACCCAACTCTTGCGCATGCCAACCATAGGCATCGTCAGAGAACATGCCCACCCAGTCGTAGCAGCCTGCGTGGCAAACATAGGCTTGATAGCGCCCTGGCTTCACATGCGCATTCATCCACGCCACCATGTAGCCACCGTAGCTGCCGCCTGTTGCAAACACACGCCCCTTGTCAATCCAAGTTTTCTTGCGCAGCCAATCGGTGCAAGCTTCCATGTCTTGTAATTCCAAATCACCCCATTTGTGAGTGATTGAATCGAGAAACTTCAAACCAAAACCAGATGAGCCATGGTAGTTAACGTTGGCCACCACATAGCCTTGGGCTGCAAACACAAGGTAGTTCCAGCGCCAATGCCAAACATCGCCTGGGCCGGTGTGCGGCCCGCCATGAATGGTGTGAAGCAAGGGGTATTTTTTGGTTTGATGAAAACCGGGCGGATAGTGCAACCACACTTGCACATCTTCTCCCTTAGCCCCTTTAAACCAGTGCTCTTCGGTGCAGCCTAAAACAATGCCCTTGAGCAAATCGTCGTTGAAATGCTCAATGCGTTTTGAAGCTGACGACACACTGCGACCTGACTCATCCACTTGAGTCACCTGAATGCGACCTGGGTGAACCGCCTTGTCCATGAGGGTGACCAATTGTCCTGCAGCTTCATCAAAGGCATGCACGGTGCCCCCTTCGGCGACCACCGTAGGCTGAGATTTAGCAAGGTCAAAACGCCAAACGTGTTGACGACCTTTGTCTTCTGCTTTGCACAGCAATGCACTGCAGTCTTCACTCCACTTAAGTGGCATTTGTGGTTCACGGTCCCACTTGGCGCTGATGGTTTTCCAGGGCATGGCTTGCTTGCTGGATTTAGCAGTTGATGGCTTTGGGAGTTCAAGCAAAGCCAGGTGATTGGGCTGCGTGTGTTTCAGCGCTTGGTGCGATGCCAAAAATGCCAATCGATCTCCCGCTGGGCTGTAGGCAGGTCCTGAAACATCCCAAGCGGGGTCTTTCACCAAGTCTCGAATGGCAATGACTTTGTTGCCCTTCAATTGAATTTCAGCCAAGGCCATGCGAGGCGCAGCATTCTGAGCTTTTTCAGGGTCGAACACGAAGCTGATGTTTTTGCCATCGGCCGAGATGTCAAATTCATTGGCGCTGGGGTCACGGCGCGGGAGTTCGTAGTCCGTGCCTTCTAGCAAGTCCACCACGTGACCACTTTTTAATTCCATGATGCACAAATGAGGCACACGGCCCATGGGCAAGTTGTGATCCCAGTGGCGATACACCGCATCCTCAGTGGCAAAAGCGCTGTCTTTGCGCGCTTTGGTTTCCTTGAGTTTGTCGGCTTGAGACTCGCCCTTCAACTTTGGCCAGGCCCATGTGATGAACGCGATGCGTTGACCGTCTGGAAACCATTTGAAATCGACCACACCTGTGGGCACTTCAGCAGCGCGCTTGGCTTCACCGCCGTCTGGCGGAATGAGGTAGAGCTGAGGCTCATCATCTATCTTGCTGTTTTGCTCTCGCTTGGCCACAAACGCCACCCAATCGCCTTGAGGTGAGAACTGCGGGCGGCCGTCTTTGTCGCCACATTGCGTGAGTTGTCTGGGCTGACCACCAAGGGTAGACAGCAGCCAAATAGCGCTTTGAATGGTGTTATCTTTGACAGAGGGTTGCGCTACAGCACACACTGCCTGCGAACCATCTGGGCTGATGCTGGGAGCACCTAGGCGTTGCAGCTGCCACATCAGCTCGACAGTGAGTTGTTTGGACTGGCGGGGGGATGCCGATTTGGTTTTTGATGCCATCATCTCCAACGACTCCTTTGGATGAATTACATGAATTTGATACAGGCTGTCAATTGTCCCTTAAGAAGGTGGGTTGTTTTGAAGCTTTCAAACCGCCATACCTAGAGGCTGTTTGAATTTGAGAGCTTCAATTGCATTGGCATCTTGGCTTTTTACCATTTCACTGTAAGAAGAATTTGGCAGAAGCGCATTCAAAATTTGACGAACTTCAAGCAAGCGAGGATCGGCATCATGGGCGTCGTCTGTGGTGTCGTTGATGCAAAAGAAATCTAAGCTGCCAAACTGTTTTTTGAGATGCTTGAGCGATTGAGCCCCTAATGATTGTCCCGTCGCAATGTACAAATGTGAATGGTCTATTGTTTTTGCCAAACCATGGGCCAAAGCCCAACGCAGCACAAAGTCAGAAATGATGGTGGGCTTGTTCCAAGTGCGAAAAACAGTTGACCGTACCCGCTCAAATAACTCTGGCGCATCGCGCTCAATCTCCATCATCACCGACTTCAGCATGGGCCTGGGTGAATGTGAGAAAGTTCTAGAGGTATGCTGATAATGAGGGTCCATTTTTCGGACCCTTGAATCAGTGCGCTGGTTTGATTTGTTCAATTTGGCTTGAAGCCACTGTTTGGACAAGCGACAGGCATTCTCGAGGGATGTCGATTCAGCTTGTAACTTGTTGCCAATCACCTCTGGCTCATCAGACCAAGAGACAAAAAAGCCTTTTTCAAAAAACCAATTTTCCAAACAAACAGGCGCACCAAAGAATACATCGTCGTTTAAATAAAAATAGCGTTCTGAAAGCCCTGGAATGTGGTGAATGTACGATTCAATATTGCCTGAATCGAAGGTGGGCAAGGCTGAATGAGGAATCAGTTGATGGTGATCGACCAACGTAATTTGATCTGAGGATTGAAACCAATCGGGCACCTGACCATCTGTGACGATGTAAATATGGCCGTGTTCAGGAAAGAACTTTTCAAGTGCGCGCAAGCTAAACCGCAATTCGTCGTTGTCGCGGTAACGACCCTCCACATTGCCAAACTTGGCAAAGCTTAAGTTGCCAGTGGCTTTTAATTTCTGGGCATATTTTTCGCGTTTGGCGCGCCACTCGCCATCGTTGCCATTCACCCAGAGGTAAACGATGTCTATCGCGGTGTTTAAATTCTTTGAAGCTTGATTCAAAATAGGATTAATCTGACACAAAATGACATTAAACCATTTTTCAAACTTAATTTTAGGTGTGTGGTTTTGTGAACGAATTGCTTGATTCGGGTTCAGTCACGACAAAGAAAAAGGGTTTACAAGACATCTTGTAAACCCTTTGAATTTGATGGGGTGGCTGATGGGGCTCGAACCCACGACAACAGGAATCACAATCCTGGACTCTACCAACTGAGCTACAGCCACCATAAAAGCGGAATTATAGCCGAAACTTTTTTTTCTTAGGCCCCCTGCGCCTCTGTCTTTGGCTTGGCAGCA
>SHXD01000047.1 GCA_009693505.1 Limnohabitans sp. | reverse complement strand
GCAGTGTTTGAACTCGCCTCTTTAGACGAAGCGCTAGATCACGCACGAAGCTTGTCCATTCCAGAAGTTGTGATCAAACGCGGTACCTCCGCCACATTGGTGAGGCAAGAACACGCCATTGAATGGCTCAGCGTGCTGACACTTTCGGTCGAACAGGTGATCGACACCACTGCAGCAGGCGACTCATTTGCAGCAGGCTATTTGAGCCGCCGTTTATGTGGCACCAGCGCAGAAATTGGGGCGAGATTTGGCAACACCCTAGCGGCCAGGGTAATTCAGCACCGCGGTGCTCTCATCCCCATGGAGGCCCTGCATGACCTCATTGCCAGCTCATCTCACTGATAAATATTAATAAAATCAATAAGTTATAAATTTAGCACTCCCCTCAAGGGAGTGCTAAAATCCAACCCATCATGGAAAGGAGTTCTGGTATGACAAACCTCGCTGGATCCCTCGACACTGCACTCGCCCTGAAGAATCCATGGGCCGTAGTGCCTTCGTTGGGGCACCTCGATGCCTATATTTCTGCGGTCAACCGCATGCCCATGCTCACCCTCGAGCAAGAGCAAGAGTTTGCGCGCAAACTGAAAAACGAAAACGACCTCGAAGCCGCCGGTAAGTTGGTGCTCTCGCACCTTCGTGTGGTGGTTTCTGTGGCTCGTCAATACTTGGGCTATGGACTGCCCCATGCCGACCTTATCCAAGAAGGCAACATCGGCTTAATGAAAGCCGTCAAACGCTTCGACCCCGATCAAGGCGTTCGCTTGGTGAGCTATGCCATGCACTGGATCAAAGCTGAAATTCACGAGTACATCTTGAAGAATTGGCGCATGGTCAAGGTGGCTACCACCAAGGCGCAGCGCAAATTGTTTTTCAACCTGCGCTCCATGAAGCAAGGCCTCAAAGCCGAAGCCGACGAAGCCACAGGCACACACCGCGATACCCTTACTGCTTCTCAAATTGACAGCATGGCCAAAGACCTGAATGTCAAACGCGAGGAAGTGATGGAAATGGAAATGCGCATGTCTGGCGGCGATGTGCTGCTTGACCCCTCACCCTCAGACGACGGTGAAGTAGCTTATGGCCCCATCGCTTACTTGGCCGATGCGCACCACGAACCCACTGCCATGATTGAAGCGCATCAGCGCGATCTGATGGCCAGCGATGGCATTGCCACAGCCCTCGCATCACTGGACGAACGCAGCCGCAGAATTTTGGAAGAGCGCTGGCTCAAAGTGAACGACGATGGTTCTGGCGGCCTGACACTGCACGACTTGGCCGATGAGTTTGGTGTGAGCGCCGAGCGCATTCGCCAAATTGAAGTGGCGGCCATGAAGAAGATGAAATCGGCTTTGATGGAATACGCTGAGGCGTAGATTATTTCCTCAGCAACAACTTGAAATCATCGGCCAGTGCCTGCGCGCCCGTGCCATAGCGGTTGAACAATCGCACTCTGCCCTGTGTGTCAAAGGTGTAGCTGCCAGCAGAGTGGTCCATGGTGTAGCTGGTAGGTGTTTTGCCTTCCACCCGCTTGAAATAAATTTTGAACTCTTTGGCAATGGCCGGCAGTTGCTCTTGCGTGGGCCTTAAGGCTACAAAGCTGGCATCAAAATTCTCAACATAAGCCTTTAACAATTCAGTGGTGTCGCGCTCGGGATCAACCGTGACAAACACGGCTTGCAACTTGTCACCATCAGGGCCTAGCAAGCTCTTCACTTCAGCTAACTCTTGCATGGTGGTAGGACACACATCGGGGCATTGGGTGTAGCCAAAGAACACCACCACCAACTTGCCTGAAAAGTCTTTCAGCTTGCGCACCTGGCCATTTTGATCAGTCAGGTTCAACTCTTTGGCGTAATCGGCACCGGTAATGTCAACACCTTTGAATGCAGGTTTAGATTCTGAACAAGCACTCAGACCCACCAAAGATAACGCCAAAGCCAAGGCGCCAAAAATCCTAAACCAAGGTGCAGAGAAACGTGTGTTGTTGATCATAAAAACTTTGTGCAATTTAAAACAAATAGTGATCGACCAACAAAGTCGCAAACAAGACACTCAAATGAATGAGTGAAAATTTGAAGGTCTTGCGCGCCAGCTCGTCAGAGTAGTTGCGCCACAAGGCCCAGGCATAGCCAATGAACATGACGCTCAAAATCACAGCCGCAGCAAGGTACAACCACGAACTCATGCCATAGGCAAAAGGCATGAGGCATGAAGCCATGAGCACAAAGGTGTAAAGCAAAACTTGAAGTCGCGTAAATTCATTGCCGTGAGTCACTGGCAACATGGGCAAGCCCGACTTGCGATAGTCTTCTACACGGTACAAAGCCAGTGCCCAAAAATGCGGTGGCGTCCACAAGAAAATAATCAAGAAAAGAATGAGCGCTTCAGGGCCCACATCGTTTGTCATGGCGGCCCATCCCAACACGGGCGGCATGGCGCCTGATGCGCCGCCAATCACAATATTTTGCGGCGTAAGTGGCTTCAAAATGACGGTGTAAATGATGGCGTAGCCCACAAAGGTGGCAAAGGTGAGCCACATGGTGAGCGGATTGACTGCATAGTACAAAATAACCGAGCCTATGCTGCACAGCACGGCAGAAAACAACAGGGCTTGCATGTCGCTCAATTGACCCTTGGCCGTGGGGCGCCAAGACGTGCGTTTCATTTGAGCATCAATGGTCTTTTCAACCAAGCAATTGAAAGCAGCAGCAGCGCCTGCCACCAACCAAATGCCCACACAAGCAATGAAGCCCAATTGCACTTCTTTCCATGTGGGCACACCCGGCACAGCCAAGACCATGCCAATGAGCGCGCAAAACACAATGAGTTGCACCACCCGCGGTTTCATGAGCGCGTAGTACTGGCGCCAAGGTGAGCCAGCTTGTAATTCGGCAGCGGTGCTCATGCAGCAGGACTTCTTAAAAAATTATTCATGATCATCTTTGAATTTTGCTTCGGCTCAGCATGTAAGTGAGGGTCATCATGAGAGCACCCGCGCCGCCAGTGTGCGCAACAGCCGCTAGCAAGGGCCAATCCAACACAACGTTGGACAAGCCTGTGATCAATTGAAGCGTTAACAAGGCAAATAGAATGCGCGTGAGGCCAGGCAAGATGTCGGATTTTTTAAACTGCCACAACATGATGGCAGCGAAAGTAAGAACGAACAAAGCCATGAGCCTGTGCACAAAGTGAATTGAAACCAAGGCTTCCATGGGCAAGTATTGTCCCTTAGAGTCCATGCCTAAACTGCGCCAAATTTCAAAACCTTGGAAGTTCCACGCTGGCCACCACTGGCCATTGCAATCTGGAAAGCCAGTGCAAGCCAGCACGGCGTAATTGGTGCTAACCCATGCGCCAAAAGCAATTTGAAGTGTGAGAAAAACAGCAGCGGCCCAAATGAGTTGGCGATGGAATTTGCTAATCGTCTGGCGCTGCGATGCTGGCTTCCAAGCCACTTGCGCAGACAGCAACACCAGCAATCCAATGCCGCCCAACAGATGCAAAGTGACAATGGCCGGAGAGAGTTTCAGGGTGACAGTGAGCGCGCCAAATGCACCCTGCATGCACACCCAAAACAAGGTGAGCCATGCCCAAAAGGGTTTGACTTGCCATGCACCCTGAAAAGAAAAATGCCCCTTCCATCTTTGCCAAGTGCTGCTGATGGCCAAGACTAAAATTAGAAATCCCACCGCCATGGCCAAATAGCGATGAATCATTTCGATCCATGCTTTGTTGTGTGTCACAGGGCCTGTGGGCATGGCAGTTTGCGCGGCATCAATGTGAGCTATAGCCCCAATGGGACTGGCACTGCCATAACAACCTGGCCAATCGGGGCATCCCAAACCAGAATCGGTGAGCCGTGTGAAGGATCCAAACAACACCAGATCAAATGTGAGAAACAAAGTGAGCACTGTCATGGCGCGCAATTTGGAATTGACCGGGTTGTGTCGATGGCGATACAAGGTCCACGCCAAGGGCAGCAGTGCAATGAGCACACCCATGCCCAGCAATCGCAGAGTGGGTGAGAGGTTGTACAAGTCGACTTCGGTCATTTGATTAACGGCCTGGTGTGTCCCAAAAGGCAGAAGCGCGCAAGAGCCTGTCAAGGTCTTTTTTGGCTTTGGCAGCAGAAGCCAAATCGATACCAGGCGGGAAGCGCATCATCCAATTGCCCATCGGATCGATCACATACAAATGCTCTGGCAATTGACGACCTGCCGCAGGTTGCAACCACTCAGAAATACTTTGCTGGTTGACTCTCAAGACAGTGGCTTGTGACAAGGCAGGCATGAGCTTGTCATCGACAGGCGCATCTCCCGTGGCCAACCACACCCAATCGATGCGGTCTTTTTCTTTCCCCAAAGACTCGCGCAGTTGGCGCTGGAAGTACAAATGCTTTTGACAAGCCTCATCGCATGCTGCATCGGCCACGCTGATCAGCAACCATTGGCCTTTGAGTGAAGTCAACGACACTTTCTCGCCACTGAGTTTTGAAACTTCCAAGCTAGGCAGGTTACGCTGCAGATTAATGAGTTCACCATGATTGCGACGGCCTTCTGGGCGAATGACGTAATAAGTGAAGTATGACGCAATGACCGGCGATGCGCACACCAACAACACGGCCAACATTTTCCAGCGCCCTGCGCGCGTGCGCTTTTCATCCACCAACACGACTTCATTCGGGTTGGGCAGGGTGTGAACCGTCATGCCCAAGGGAGTATCTTCCCATTGAACGCGCTCAGCTAGAGGCGGTGATTTTGGATTTGAAACGGGGTCGGACAATTTGGAACCAAACATAAAGCAATGCAATCAAAAGAGCCAACCCAAACCATTGGAAGGCATAACCGTAGTGTTTCTCAACACCTGTTGCGGCCTGTGGCCATTCACGCAGCAAGCCTTCAGAGGCGGCACCCATTTGAATAACTGAGATTTCCAACAAGGGCAAACCAGTCTCAACACGAAAATCTTGCAGATCTAGATTTTGCCGTATTACCGTCTTGGCTTCCTCGCCAAGCGCATAAAGCTTGGATGGCGGCAAGGCTATCAAACCATTGAGTACAACCGCACCTGAGGACGTTTGAATGGCTGGCAAACGCGTGCGATCGATAAAGTCTCGGCCAACCCATCCGCGTTGTACCAAGACCACCGCGCCTGTAGCTTGCACTTTGAAGGGTGTCATGACGTAAAAACCAGGGCGCGCGTTCATTTGGCGGTTGTCCAAAAAGACGGTGTATTTTTCTAACCACTCGCCTTCCAACAGAATGGGCCGATGCAACAAGCCAGCGCGATTGCCTTCTGTGTCTTGGGGGCTGCCTAAAAAAGAGCCTTCAAGAACTGGCATTTGGCCCTTTTGGGTGATTTCGGCCTGCCAATCGAGTTTGGTCTGGGCTCTGCCCAACTGCCAAAAACCCAATGAAGAAGTGATGCCGACGCACACAAGCGCCAATAAGAACCACATCACCGAGTGAAGGCGTGAGTTATTTTTCAAAGGCGCTGAAAATGCCGACCAACTCATCCGATAATTCCATTCATGAAAATACTTGTTGCACTTGCATTCCTTGCCATTTTGGCCAGCCTAGCCTCCGCCCTGTTTTACATGATGCGCGGCGGTGTCAAAGACACCTCTGAAGGGGCCGATACACCGCTGGCCCCTAAAGGCAATATGGTGAAGGCTCTGGCCTTTCGCGTGAGTCTCTCCATTGTTCTCTTCATCTGCATCTTGATTGCCTGGAAATTGGGCTACATCCAACCCTCAGGCATTCCACCAGGCGCTTAATTGACTTAGCAATTGACTCACACTGGCTATTCACAAAAAAAGCGCCCATAGGCGCTTTTCTGTTGCCAAGCAAAACCAAATTACAGCCAGTAAACCAAGATGTACAAACCAAGCCAGACCACGTCCACAAAATGCCAGTACCAAGCCGCACCTTCAAAGCCGAAGTGACGCTCTTTGGTGAAGTGGCCCTTTTGCAAACGCAATGTGATGAACAACAGCATGAGCATGCCAACGAACACGTGGAAACCGTGGAAGCCTGTGAGCATGTAGAAGGTAGAGCCATAAACACCTGAGCTCAACTTCAAATTCAGATCGCCCCATGCGTGGGCATATTCGTAACCTTGCACGAACAAGAAGATGACACCCAACAGCACCGTCATCCACATGAACTTCATGGTTTTGCTGCGGTCGCCATGCTGTAAAGCGTGGTGCGCGATCGTCAAAGTGACACCCGAAGTCAACAACAACGCGGTGTTGATGGTGGGCAACCAAAAAGGACCCATGGTTTGGAAGGGTTCGACAATGCCAGCAGGAGACGCAGTCGCGCCAGCAGCCATGGAGGGCCAAACAGCTTTGAAGTCAGGCCACAAGAGTGCGTTTTCTAAGCTGCCCAATTCAGGCAAGGAGTGCGAGCGTGCCCACCACAAAGCGGTAAAGAAGGCACCGAAGAACATCACTTCAGAGAAGATGAACCACGTCATACTCCAACGGTATGATAAATCAATCTTGTGACCAAACTGCCCGCTTTCGCTTTCGCGGATGGCGTCACTGAACCACTGAAACAGGACCACCAAAAACCAAATCAAACCTGCGAACAGAGAGTATTTACCCCACTCCTCGCCGTTAATCCATTGGCCTGCGCCCAAGATCAACAAGAACAACCCAAACGCAGCCATGGCTGGATGGCGTGATGGATTGGGCACATAGTAATAAGGCGTTGTGCCGTGTGCTGTAGAACTCATACTTGCTCCTGATCTCTCTTACACCAAATCTGTCTCAAAAATTTACAAAGTGATGGGCTGTGCCACCACCCAATTAACCAAGGCAATTAAGCCCAAAACAAAAATCATTGCCAAACATATGCCAACCACCACCACATGGAAAGGGTTGAGCTTGGCCATGTCTTCTTGACCATCGCTGTTTTTTCTGATGCCTATAAAAGACCAAAGCACAGCTTGTACGGCGCGAAAAAATGACAACTGACTACCGCTCATGAACCCACCTTGCGAGATATCAAGGAGGCGGGCATTGCAGCCACTGGCGAAGAACCTGGCGCAGGCGGCGTTTTGCCACCCACTTCAAAAAATGTGTACGACAAGGTAATGGTGGTCACATCTTTGGAAAGCTTAGGGTCAATCACAAAGGCAACCGGCCATTCTTTCTTTTCACCAGGCTCCAAGGTGTACTGGTTAAAGCAAAAGCACTCCAACTTATTGAAGTGGGGTGCCGCTTGATTGGGGGCATAACTGGGAATGGCTTGGGCAGCCATGCGACGGTTTTGCACATTTTGGAATTGGTACATGACCGTAGTGAGTTCACCAGGGTGAACTTGCACTGAACGCTGCGCTGGCTTGAAGTCCCAAGGCCCGCGCGCGTTGGCGTCAAACTCAACCGTGATGGTGCGCGAATAATCAACTTGCGTGTTGCCTGTCTTAACGTCTTTGCCTGCAGCGCCATTGCCTGGCACTTGGCGCTCTGAAAGCGACAAAATGTTGATCCCAGTCATCTCACAGATGTGTTTGTAGATGGGAATGAGCGCATACCCAAAAGCGAACATGCCTGCCGCAACAATGGCCAACTTGCTCACCATTTTGATGTTTTCGCGGTAGAGGCTCATATTGCTTTTTATATTGAGTGGGTTGTTAGCGGGAAGTCAGCAAGAGCATCTTGACCAAGAAGCCCACAAAGAACACCACAGCCACTGAGCCCAAAATAAGGCCCAAGCGCGCGTTGCTTTTCTTTTGTTCAGGGGTTGTGGCCATGATGCTGCAATACGCCCCTTAACCAATCACGCGGGTTGCGGTGACATCCAGCTTGGGTGGGTTTTCAAAGGTGTGAAAAGGTGCTGGAGAAGGAACTTCCCACTCCAAACCTTCAGCGGCTTCCCATGGTTTTTGAGCTGCCTTTTCGCCTTGACCGCGCATGCAAGGCAGCACCACGAACAAGAAGAAGTAAACCTGCGCAAAACCGAAGAAGAAACTACCCACAGAAGCAATGGCATTGAAATCGGCAAACTGCATGGGGTAGTCGGCGTAGCGACGTGGCATACCTGCCAAGCCCAAGAAGTGCATGGGGAAGAAGGTGACGTTGAAGGAAATGAGTGACCACCAGAAGTGCAGTTTGCCGCGGCCTTCGTTGTACATCACACCCGTCCACTTAGGCAACCAATAGTAGGCGCCAGAGAACATGGCAAACAAGGAGCCTGCCACCAACACATAGTGGAAGTGAGCCACCACGTAGTAAGTGTCTTGCAGTTGAATGTCGATAGGCGCCATGGCCAAAATCAAACCTGTAAAGCCGCCCATGGTGAACACGAAGATGAAGCCAATGGCAAACAACATGGGTGTTTCAAAGGTCATGGAGCCGCGCCACATGGTGGCAATCCAGTTGAAAATTTTCACAGCAGTAGGCACTGCAATCAGCATGGTAGCGTACATGAAGAACAACTGGCCGGTAACAGGCATGCCGGTTGTGAACATGTGGTGAGCCCACACGATGAAAGACAAAATGGCAATGGAAGAAGTGGCGTACACCATGGAGGCATAACCGAACAACCTCTTGCGTGAAAACGCTGGAACCACTTGGCTGATGATGCCGAAGGCCGGCAAGATCATGATGTACACCTCGGGGTGACCGAAGAACCAGAAAATGTGTTGGTACATGACGGGGTCACCGCCGCCAGCTGGGTTGAAGAAGCTGGTACCGAAGTGACGGTCAGTGAGCGTCATGGTAATGGCGCCAGCCAACACAGGCATGACGGCAATCAGCAAGTAAGCCGTAATGAGCCATGTCCATGCAAACATGGGCATCTTCATGAGCGTCATGCCAGGGGCACGCATGTTCAAGATGGTCACGATGATGTTGATGGAGCCCATGATG
Source organism: Limnohabitans sp. (assembly GCA_009693505.1). Lineage (GTDB taxonomy): Bacteria > Pseudomonadota > Gammaproteobacteria > Burkholderiales > Burkholderiaceae_C > Limnohabitans_A. Next base: position 11,556 of record SHXD01000047.1, on the reverse strand, counting down.
GATGAGGCGCCCAAGATGTGCAATGCAAAAATGCCAGCGTCCATGGACGGGCCCATTTGCAATGTCAAGGGAGCATACAAAGTCCAACCTGCAGCAGGTGCGCCGCCAGGCATAAAGAAAGAACCAGCCAACATAACCGCAGCAGGAATCATGAGCCAGAAGCTGAAGTTGTTCATGCGGGCAAAGGCCATATCGGCCGCGCCAATTTGCAAAGGAATCATCCAGTTTGCAAAGCCCACAAAGGCCGGCATGATGGCACCAAACACCATGATCAAACCGTGCATGGTGGTAAGTTGGTTGAACAACTCAGGATTGACCAATTGCAAACCTGGCTGGTACAACTCTACGCGAATGAGCAGGGCCAAAATGCCGCCAATCATGAGCATGGTGAAGCTGAACAACAAATACAAAGTACCGATGTCTTTGTGGTTGGTGGCAAACACCCAACGGCGCCAGCCTTCTGGGGCGCCGTGGTGATCGTGACTGTGGTCATCATGACCGTGGGCTTGATCGTGAGGATGTAGAACTGCGCTCATCTTGAATTCCTTTAAATACTTTTCGAAGTACCAAATTACTTGCGGGCCGCCAGCACTTCAGCTGGTTGGACAACTTGCCCAGTCTTGTTAGACCAATTATTTTTAGTGAAAGTGATCACTGCCGCAATTTCGGTATCGGACAGTTGTTTCCATGCAGGCATGACTTGGTTGTTTTGGCCGTTTAACAAAATCATGATTTGTTTGGTTTTGTCAGCGTCAAGCACCACAGTAGCACCGTCGAGGGCCTTGATGGAGCCGACGGCCTTGCCAGCAGCTTGGTGGCATGCAACGCAATTGGCTGCATAAACTTTCTCACCACGCTTCAGCGAGTCTTCCAAAGCCCAAACTTTGCTGGGGTCGTCGGCTTTGGCAGCCATTTTCTTTTTCTCAGCATCGACCCATTTTGTGTAGTCTTCAGCAGAGACCACCTTGACATGAATGGGCATGTAGGCGTGTTCTTTGCCGCACAATTCTTGGCACTGACCGTGGAAATCACCCACGCGGTCTGCACGAAACCAGGTGTCGCGCACAAAGCCAGGAATGGCGTCTTGCTTGATGCCCAAGGAAGGCACAGCAAATGCGTGAATCACGTCGTTGGCAGTTGTGATGACGCGAACTTTTTTACCGACGGGCACCACCAAAGCGTTGTCAACCTTCAAAAGGTAATCGTCGCCAGCGGGCTTGCCTGCATTGGACATTTCGCGATGCGCATTGTCCAAGGTGGAGATGAAGCCAATGCCTTCACCTTCACCCTTGATGTAGTCATAGCCCCACTTCCACTGATAGCCAGTGGCCTTGACGGTGAGGTCAGCATTGGTGGTGTCTTTGGAGGCCACCAACACTTTGGTCGCTGGCAAAGCCATCAAGATCACGATGATGAAGGGCACGATGGTCCAAATGATTTCAACCGTCATGGACTCATGGAACGTGGCGGGCTTGTGACCCACTGATTTGCGGTGTTTCCAAATGGAATAGAACATGACAGCAAACACAGCCACAAAAATGACACTGCACAGGACCATCATGAACACATGAAGGGAGTGTTGCTCTTCGGCAATTTTGGAGGCCGCGGGGTGAAAGTCCAATTGATTGACAGCGGGGCCGCCAGGCAAATCGTTAACGGCATAGGCTGCAGTCACGGCCCATGCACCAGCCCAAATACCTGCTTTGCTTAGCAAAGAGGACAACGTTTTGGAAATACTCTTCATAGTTTTCACAAACTTCCAAGTTTCAAATGAAACCACTACGGTTATAAAAAGGGGAACTTTCAGTTTTACACCGTTGACCGCTCAAAAGCGTCAGTCATTGGGGTTAACGCTAGGAATTTTAACCGAGTTGAAGGGCATCTTTGAGCTTTGTCAAACTTCATCATGTTTCTTTTGGGGGCTTTGAAGCATTTGACGCATGTCATCCAAGTCAATTTCACTTTGTGAAGTTATTTTGACGCGTGCTTGTGGTTTGAGTGCATGACCATAAACCACCTCGAAAGTGAGCGCCATTCGGCCTTCCGGGTCAATTTGAACTATTTGTAAAAGTACTTCATGCAATTGTTTGAGCCAATCTCGCCCCCTCAAGCCTGCAAGTCTGCTGACATGAAAATTACGCCCAAGCATTCGCAAATCTTCTAATAATTTTTCTGAATTGACGTAGGTCAAGGTGATCTTTTCCATGTCCATCACGGGTTCTGCAAAACCTGCATGCACCAACATGTCGCCCCAGTCGTGCATGTCGGTGAATTCATGCGATGGCATGGGCCAGCCCGTGCGCGCATAAACTGTTCTTAATTCTTGCAGGGTGTCAGGGCCCAAACAAGAAAACATCAAGAACCCGTCGACGGCCAAAACACGATGCCATTCAGCCAATAAGGCTTGAGGGTCTGCGGCTTGGTGAAGCAACATATTGGCCCACACCATGTCCATGCTGTAAGGCTTCAAAGCCGCAGTTTTTAATTTCGACTGAAACCAAGTCGAAGGCTTCCACCAAGGCGCTGCTGCATTGGCTTGAAGCCATGCCATTTCATCTTTTCGATCTGCCGACAAATGCCCGACGGCTTGCGGATAGCGCCGCTGCAGCAAGGCCAAAACATTGAGACCGGCACGCAGCGGATTCCAACAAACCCAAGTCTTGGGTTGCAAACGAATGAACGCAAGCCTTTCCTCCATTCGCCTGGCCACTTCTTCGTGCAGCCAAGGGGACGTCACGCTGCTTGGTTTGTAGGGCTTTGGGCCCAAGACCATTGCGGCCCATCTGCGTGCAGCAATGGGGTCTAGGCTTGGGGGGCGTTCTTGGGGCATGCGATTGAAAGCAATTTGAAAAGCTATTTGTTCAGTACGCGAAGTATATTGATTTGCAATGTATATCCCTAGCCAATGCGCCATTTGCAAAGCATGGCCCTCACATGCCATTTGCGATGCGTGTGTGGCAGCTTTTGGCAGACCGGTGCCGAGGTGCCAACAATGCGCCGCCGAATCAGCCCTCCAAATTTGCAGGGCTTGCCTTCAAAACCCACCCATTCTCAATGCGTGTTGGGCGGCCATTTCTTACAACTGGCCTTGGGTGTCGCTCATTGCGCAGTTCAAGTTTCAAAGCCAACCCGGCTGGGCAAGGCATTTTGCCTTGTTGATGCACAGCACACCCTTTGTAGCTGACGCCATTGAACAAGCGCATGTGCTGATCCCTATTCCGCTGTCGTTCAAGCGCCTGTCTGAACGGGGCTTTAACCAATCTTTGGTGTTGTCGCAGCAATTAAGCCGTGAAAAAACACACCCCAGCAGCTTACTGAAAATGCGCAATACCTTGGCACAAAGCTCTCTGCTCCGGAATGAAAGACTGAACAACTTGCAAGGTGCGTTTGCAGTAGCCCCTTTCATGGCAGCCAAGCTCAGAGGACAACGCATCTTGCTCATCGACGATGTCATGACCAGTGGCGCCACGCTCAATGCAGCCGCGCAGGTTTTAAAGCAGGCCGGTGCTGCTCACGTTTCAGCCTTGGTATTTGCCAGAACACCCGCCTAAAGCAACGACAATAGCGCCATGTTTCAAATTGTTTTGGTAGAACCTGAAATTCCGCCCAACACGGGCAATGTGATTCGCCTTGCGGCCAACACAGGTTGTGCCTTGCACCTCATTGAGCCTCTGGGTTTTTCCATGGAAGACAAGCACATGCGACGCGCTGGGCTTGACTATCACGAGTACGCCAAGGTCAAACGCCATGCCAATTGGGCTGAATTTTTAGCCACCGAGCAACCCAACTTGGCGCGCTTGTTTGCCCTCACCACACGCGGCACACGCTATGTGCAAGAAGCGACTTTTCAAAAAGGCGATTGGTTGGTGTTTGGCGCCGAGACGCGCGGACTAGCGCCAGAGTTGCGCGAAAGCTTTGCCCCCGAAAACCGCTTGAAACTGCCCATGCTTGAAGGACAGCGCAGCTTGAACTTGTCCAACAGTGTGGCGGTCACGGTGTATGAAGCATGGCGGCAAAATGCTTTTGCCGTGCCGCCTCAGCCCTTTTTTTAAACGTAATAACGTGCCAAAGATTCTGCAATGCAAGCGGGCTTTTCAGAGCCCTCGCGCTCAATGCTTATCTCCCATGTGAACTGCATGCCATTGCCATCAATGGGCACCGCATTCAACAATTTCATATGACCGCGCAATTTGCTGCCCACGGGCACAGGAGAGGTGAAGCGAACTTTGTTCAAACCATAGTTCACACCCATGCGCACATTTTCAATTTTGATGGCGCTTTGCGACAACTTCGGAATGAGCGACAGCGTCAGAAAGCCATGCGCAATGGGCGCACCAAAAGGCCCCGCCTTGGCTTTTTCTACATCGATGTGAATCCATTGATGATCGCCTGTGGCCTCGGCAAACAGGTTGACTTGCTCTTGCGTGATTTCGGTCCATGGCGATACCGCCACGGTTTGGCCAATGCACGCTGCGAGTTCTTGAAGGGTTTGAAATATTTTCATAGGATGCACTCTAACCAGCTTTTCATCAGAGATCAATCACCACATTGCCCAATTGACCTGCTTCAACGGCTTCGTGGGCTTGCACAATTTGATCCAACGAAAAGCGAGCGCCAATGGTGTGTTGAAGTTGTCCCGCTCCCAACAATTCGTTCAAACGATTCACACACCAAGTTCTGTCTGCGAACGGCAAGTCGTAGACCAAGAAAAATTTCAAACCGATTGAGTTGAACAACAAAGGACGAAATGTCAACGGAATATCGCCCACCACATTGGAGCCATAGCCCACAAGTTGACCATGCCGCGCCAAGCCACCTTGGGTGACCCACTGCGATGCGGTTGCAAAGTCCATGTCAATGATCACATCGACACCGCGGCCGCCACTGAAAGCTTTCAAGCGTTCGACCACTGGCTCTGTTTTGTAAAAAATGGTTTCAACAGCACCTGCGGCTTTGGCGTGCGTGGCCTTCTGTTCAGAGCCAACTGTACCAATGACTTGGCCGCCGTATTGCGTCACCATTTGGGTGATGTAGTGCCCCACGGCAGAGGATGCACCCGTGACCAACACTTTTTTGCCGCGCAAACTTTCATCGCCTGCCAAGTGCACGGCTTGAACCGCTGTCAAACCAGGAATACCCATGCATGCGCCCGCTGCAAAATCGGTGTTGTCTGGCAATTTCACGGCTTGAGCTTCAGGCAGCACAATGAATTCAGAGGCAGTGCCATGAGCACGCTGCCACTGCGCATTCCAAACCCAAACACGCTGGCCCACACGCTGCGCTGAAACACCCGCACCCACTGCTTCAATGGTGCCGGCCCCATCGCTGTGCGGCACCACCCATGGATCGGTTAAGGGCTTTGCGCGGCGCGATTTTACATCGGAAGGGTTGACGCCAGAGGCAGCCAATCGAACACACACTTCGCCTGCGCCCGGCGCCTTGAGGGGCAATGACCCCAGCACCATGACATCGCGGGCTTCACCATTTTTTTCATACCAAGCGGCACGCGTTGTGAGAATGGAGGTCATCCCTGAATCCTTAAACGCGTTCGAAAATCACGGCAATACCCTGCCCCACGCCAATGCACATGGTGCACAGCGCATAGCGGCCGCCCGTGGCATGCAAACGATTCACGGCGGTGGTGGCCAAACGCGCACCCGATGCGCCCAATGGATGACCCAAAGCAATGGCGCCGCCCCATGCATTCACGCGCTCGTCGTCGTCTTGAAGGCCCAACAAGCGCAGCACCGCCAAGCCCTGCGCTGCAAATGCTTCGTTCAATTCGATCACATCGATTTGATCCAAACGAAGGCCCGTTTGCGCCAGCACTTTCAGAGTGGCAGGTGCAGGGCCAATGCCCATGACGCGCGGCGCCACGCCGGCAGTGGCCATGCCCACCACACGTGCTTTGGGTGTGAGACCATATTTACCAGCCAGCGTTTCGTTGGCCAACAACAAGGCGCAAGAGCCATCGTTGACGCCGCTGGCATTGCCTGCGGTCACGGTGCCATCGGGTCGCACCACGCCTTTGAGTTTGGCCAAAGATTCCATGCTGGTTTCGCGCGGGTGTTCGTCTTGGTCGACCACGATGGGATCGCCCTTCTTTTGGGAAATGGTGACCGCTGTAATTTCGCGGGCCAAGTGGCCGGCTTTCTGCGCCGCCACGGCTTTCATCTGGCTGGCCAAGGCCATGCGGTCTTGCGCTTCACGTTCAATTTTGTAGTCGGTGGCCACGTTTTCGGCGGTCTCTGGCATAGAGTCCACGCCGTATTTTTCTTTCATCAATTTATTCACAAAGCGCCAGCCAATGGTGGTGTCATACACCGCATTGGTGCGGCTAAAAGCCGTTTCGGCTTTGGGCATCACGAAGGGTGCGCGGCTCATGCTTTCAACGCCACCTGCAATCATCAAACCAGCTTCTCCCGATTTGATGGCACGAGCCGCAGAACCTACGGCATCCAAACCTGAACCGCACAAACGGTTGAGAGTGGCACCCGGTACATCAATCGGCAAACCTGCCAACAAACTGCTCATGTGTGCTACGTTGCGGTTGTCTTCACCTGCTTGATTCGCGTTGCCATAAAAAACGTCCGTGACTGCAGCCCAATCAACTTGAGGGTTGCGGGCCATCAGGGCGCGCAAAGGAATGGCGCCAAGGTCATCTGTGCGAATGCTGGACAAAGCGCCACCGTATCGGCCGAAAGGGGTCCGGATGGCATCGCAAATAAAGGCTTGTGTGATGTTGCTGCTCATGGTTTTACTTTTAAAGAATTCGTCATTTCAAAAATCATGCAATATAGTGCTGGCTCCATCTTAATTCAAGCCCTGATTCCACCTAGGCGACAATTGCTGCATGCTGATACAACCTTCTCAAGCCGATGTGCGGCGATTTTTTTGTGGGGCTTATGCCAAATCTCGATCTGGGTCCAAACTGGAGCCCATCGAAATTTTGGCCAGTCAATGGATCGATGAACATCCCGAATACCACGCCGAGTTGGCCGATATAAATTCCGCTTTGGCCGCCATGTTAGTAGTTGACCCTCACCGAGACAATCCTTTTTTGCACCTATCGATGCACTTGTCCATCAGCGAGCAATGCAGCATCGATCAGCCTCGCGGCATTCGCCAGGCCGTTGAATTGCTAAGCCACAAAAAACAATCATTACACGAGGCTCACCACGCCACCATGGAATGCTTGGGTCGCATGATTTTTGAGAGTCAGCGCGCGGGAAAAATGCCAGATGGCCAAGTTTACATTGACTGCGTGCAAAGGCACGCTACCCAAGACTGAAGAGAATCAGCGAAATTTAGACTGAGGAACAGTTTTCAGTTCGCCATCCAAAGACGCGATGTAAGCAGATATCGCTTTCAATTCGTTGTTGGTGTATTGCTTGGCAATGCCACCCATGACGCCATTTGCACGGCCCCAAGTGGCTTGGTTTTCAGTTTTATACGACTTCAAAGCCACAAACAAGAAGTCTTTGTGCTGACCTGCAATTTTGGGATAGCTGGGGTCAATGGGCTTTGAGAAGCTCTCGCCGTGACAAGACACACAAGCGCCTTTTTTCAGCAACTCGGCAACTTTGGCGTCGGGGGCTTTGGCCGCCACAGGCGCTGCGCCTTGAACCACGCCGTGTTGAGCGTAGTAGGCTGAAATATCAGCAATGTCTTGGTCGGTGAGGCTGGTGGCAATACCGCGCATGGTGGGGTGCTTGCGATCGCCCTTTTTGTAGGCGTTCAAAGAAGACGCAATGTACTTGTCATTTTGACCCGAGATCATGGGAACGCGGTACACCTCGGGAAAGCTGGCTTGGTAGCCTTTAATGCCGTGGCAACCAATGCACATGGCAATCTTGGCTTCGCCAACTTTGGCGTTGCCCTGCACGTCTTGTGCGTGGGCTGAGAAAATGGTCACTGAAGCGACAGTTAAAGCGATCAATGAGGATAACAAAGCGTTCATTTTGCGAGCACAATCAAACTAATACTGATGAAAATCGATGCTAAATTATATCGATTGAGCCTACTCATTTCTGACATTTCTCATTTCTAATAACTTTTAATCCACTTTTGCAGCCAATTATGAAATTCCAAGGGACCGAAAACTACGTTGCCACGCAAGATTTAAAGCTCGCCGTCAATGCTGCCATCACGTTAAAACGCCCTCTGCTTGTGAAAGGCGAACCCGGAACGGGTAAAACCATGTTGGCCGAAGAGGTGTCAGAAGCCTTGGGCCTGAAACTCATTCAGTGGCACATCAAATCAACCACCAAAGCGCAGCAAGGCCTATACGAATACGACGCCGTAAGCCGCCTGCGCGACAGCCAACTGGGCGATGAAAAAGTCAAGAACATTGAAAACTACATCATCAAGGGTGTTCTGTGGCAAGCCTTCACCGCCGATGAGCCTGTGGCCATTTTGATTGATGAGATCGACAAAGCCGACATCGAGTTTCCGAATGACTTATTGCGTGAAATTGATCGCATGGAGTTTTATTGCTACGAAACCCGTCAACTGATCAAAGCCAAAACTCGCCCTGTGGTGTTTATCACTTCTAACAATGAGAAGGAATTGCCCGACGCTTTCTTGCGCCGCTGCTTCTTTCACTACATCAAGTTTCCAGAAGCCGACACCATGAAGCAAATTGTGGATGTGCACTTTCCCAATTTAAAAAAAGAGCTACTGGCTGTGGCCTTGAAAAACTTTTACGATGTGCGCGGTTTGCCCGGCTTGAAAAAGAAACCCTCTACCAGCGAACTGCTCGATTGGCTCAAACTGTTGGTGGCTGAAGACATTCCATTAGAAGCCTTGCAAAGTGCAGACCAAAAAGTCAGCGTGCCGCCACTGGTGGGTGCCTTGCTGAAAAACGAACAAGACGTGAGCTTGTTTGAAAAGTTGGTTTTCATGAACCAGCGCAATCGCTGAGAACAATTCAATGGCCCACAACTTACTTCTTGAAGGCATTTCAGACGCCATTGGCTTTATTGGTGGCGCCTTGGCAGGCTTTTGGGTGGGCCGTTTACTGGGTTGGAATATTTTTGCCGTGGGCTACGGCAACGAAAGCATTGGCGGCATTGTTCTGGTGGGATTGGGCGGTGGCTTGGGTTTGCAATTGGCTCGCCGTTGGCAAGCCAGCCAACAAGCCAACTCAGAGTCTGACCTTGATGCAAAAGAAGATCAGAAAGACAAGTGATGAGCACACCTAATTCTTTCCTTCAAGAAACTCAGCTCTCGGGCAAGCATGTCCAATTGGTACCCCTTTCCATGGCACATCACGATGCGTTGATTGAAGCCGTGAAGGATGGCGAGCTTTGGCGGCATTGGTACACCTTCATTCCCACGCCCGAAAAAATGGCCGACGAAATATCGCGCCGTTTGAACTTGCATCAACAAGGCAGCATGTTGCCCTTCACAGTTTTAAAAGATGGCAAAGCTGTGGGCATGACCACCTACATGAACATTGATGCGCCCAACAAACGCGTTGAAATTGGCTCTACTTGGTACCGCGCCAATGTGCAGCGCTCTGCTCTCAATACAGAATGCAAACGTCTTTTATTGGCGCACGCATTCGAGCAACTCAACTGCATTGCAGTGGAGTTTAGAACTCATTTTTTCAACCAACAAAGCTGCAATGCCATTGAGCGCCTCGGCGCCAAACTAGATGGCATTCTGCGCAACCATGCCATCAATACACACCCCGATGCCGTGGGCGCACTTCGCGATACGTGTGTTTACAGTATTTTGAACACCGAGTGGCCTTCTGTGAAAGCTCACTTGGATTACCAACTTAGTCGTGCGCGCAAGGCCTGAACCATGCTGATCGATTTCTTTTACACACTTCGTGCCGCCAAATTGCCGGTGTCTGTGCGCGAGTATCTCAATGTGCTTGAAGCCCTTCAAGCCAACGTGGTGGGCCCAGCCTCCGATGCCTGCAGCATTGACGACTTCTATCACCTAAGCCGCACCGTCATGGTGAAGGACGAAAAGCATTACGACAAATTTGACAAAGCCTTTGGTGCTTATTTCAAAGGCGTCGAGATGCTCACCGACTTCACCAAAGAAGTGCCGCTCGAATGGTTGCAAAAGATTTTAGAAAAAGAACTCACGCCCGAGCAAAAAGCCGCCATTGAAAAAATGGGCTGGGACGAGCTCATGGAGACATTGAAGAAACGTCTTGAAGAACAAAAAGAGCGCCACGAAGGTGGCAACAAATGGATCGGCACCGGCGGCACCTCACCTTTTGGCAATGGCGGCCAAAACCCCCAGGGCATTCGCATTGGTGGCAAGGGCGGCCAGCGCAGCGCTGTGAAAGTGTGGGAGCAACGCGCCTACCGCGACTACGACGACACCCAAGAACTGGGCACACGCAACATCAAGGTGGCATTGCGCCGCCTGCGCAAGTTTGCGCGCGAAGGCTCTGTGGAAGAACTCGATTTACCCCACACCATTCGCGCCACTGCCGCCAATGCTGGCTACTTGGACATCAAAATGATTCCCGAGCGCCACAACAATGTGAAAGTGTTGTTGCTCATGGACGTGGGCGGCACCATGGACGATCACATTGCGCGTGTTGAAGAATTGTTTTCTGCTGCCAAAGCAGAGTTCAAGCACTTAGAGTTCTATTACTTCCACAACTGCGTGTACGACTTCATGTGGAAAAACAACAAACGCCGCTATGCCGAAAAATTTCCAACCTGGGACATCTTGCGCAAGTACAACAAAGACTACAAGCTGATCTTTGTGGGCGATGCCACCATGAGCCCCTATGAAATTTTGCAGCGCGGCGGCAGCGTGGAATACAACAACGAAGAAACCGGTGCAGAGTGGCTACAACGCCTGACACACACCTTCCCCAAATATGCTTGGATCAACCCTGAGCCTCAGGGCGTTTGGCAATACCGCCAAAGCATTGCCGTCATTCAACAACTCATGAGCAACCGCATGTTCCCCCTCACCCTCAAGGGTTTGGAAGATGCCATGCGCATGATGAGCAAATAAACCAGCGTTTAGAAAACCTTTTTTGGAAGCCCACATGACCAAGGCCTATCTCATTGGACAAGTCACTGTTCACAATCCCGAGGGCTACCAAAAGTATGCTCAACACGTGCCTGCTACCTTGGTCCAGCATGGCGGCAAATATTTAGTCAGGGGTGGCAAAGACACGCAATTGGAAGGCCAAGCCCAAGGACTTCGTAAGGTTGTGATTGAATTTCCAAGCCGCGCCTCAGCGGAAGCTTGGTACCACGGCCCTGAATACCAAGCCATCCTGCCTCATCGCCTAGCCAATTCTGACGGGCACATTGTTTTGGTAGATGGGTTTGACGGCTAAAATCCTTCATCCGCCGCCGTAGTTCAATGGACAGAACGAGTGCCTCCTAAGCGCTAGATACAGGTTCGATTCCTGTCGGAGGTACCAGTCAAGCTCGGGCCGTCTAGCCCGCAGCATTCAACTGTCCAACTCAATCTTTCGTTCCTTGGCCAATTTGCTCCAGCGCTCAATATCGGCTTTCACATAAGCCGTGAAAGCATCTGGCGACAACGGCATGAGGGCCACGGCCT
>SHXD01000009.1 GCA_009693505.1 Limnohabitans sp. | reverse complement strand
GTTTCTTCAAATGCAGCGTAGGCATCGGCGGACAAAACTTCAGCCCACTTGTAGCTGTAATAACCCGCGGCATAGCCGCCTGCAAAGATGTGGCTGAAGGTGTGTGCCCAGCGGTTGAAGGCAGGGGCCTGAATGACGGCAACTTCGGCCCGGACTTTTTCCAAAACGGGCATCAATGTTTCTGTGGGCTTGTGTTCACTGTGCAGCAACATGTCAAGCAAAGCCAGCTCAATTTGCCGCAGCGTTTGCAAGCCGCTTTGGAAGTTTTTGGCAGCGACCATTTTGTCAAACAATTCACGTGGCAAGGGGGCGTCTGTTGTGACGTGAGAGGTCATGTGCTTTAACACAGACCACTCCCAACAAAAATTTTCCATGAATTGGCTGGGCAACTCAACGGCATCCCACTCCACGCCACTGATACCCGACACATCGCGCTCATTCACTTGCGTGAGCATGTGATGCAGGCCATGTCCAAATTCATGGAACAGCGTAATGACATCGTCGTGCGTCAGCAAGGCGGGGTTGCCATCGACACCTTCTGCAAAGTTGCAGACCAAGTGGGCCACTGGGGTTTGCAGTTGCCCGTTGTCTGGCCTTAGCCAACGAGCGCGAACGTCGTCCATCCATGCGCCACCGCGTTTGCCTGCACGCGCGGGTTGGTCAAGGTAGAACTGACCCACCAATTGGCCATTTCTTTCGATGCGATAGAAACTGACAGACGGGTGCCACACAGGGGCTTTGTCTGCGTGGATGCTGACTTCAAACAAGGTTTCAATGATCTTGAACAGGCCTTGCAGAACTTTAGGCGCTGTGAAATATTGCTTCACTTCTTGTTCGCTGAAGCTGTATCGGGCTTCTTTCAGTTTTTCACCAATGTAGGGCCAATCCCAAGCTTGAGGATTTTGTATATTCAAATGCTCGCTTGCGAACTGCCGCATGTCTGCCAAGTCTTTCTCTGCAAAGGGGCGTGCCCTTTGGGATAAATCTCGAAGGAAAGAAATAACCTTGGCAGGCGAGTCAGCCATCTTGGTGGCCACCGAAACTTCTGCATAGTTTGAATAACCCAGCAAAAGCGATTCTTCTTGGCGAAGTTGCAATATTTCTTGGATCAGTTCACTGTTGTCTAGGCTTGCAAATTCGGCATCGGTTTGATCGGAAGCACGAGTGACGTAGGCCCTGTAAAGTTTTTGTCTTAAATCACTGCTGTTGGCAAACTGCATCACAGGCAAGTAGCACGGCATTTTCAAACTGAGTTTATAGCAGTCTTTGCCGTCTTTCTCGGCAGCTGCACGCGCTGTGTTGATGACGTCACTGGGCACACCGGCTAAATCGGCTTCGGAGACGAAAAGTGAAAAACGATCAGTCGCATCCAAAGCGTTTTCGCTGAACTTCTGGCTCAGTTCTGCCATGCGTTCTTGAATGGCTGCATAGCGTGTTTTGTCATTGCCTTGAAGATCAGCACCGCCCAGCACAAAGTTGCGAAGTGCATTTTTCAAAGCTTGCTTTTGTGGTGCATCCAGTTGCTCTGCATTGACAGCTTTGTATTTGGCATAAAGCCTTTCGTCTGCGCCCAGTCGTGTCCAGAATTCTGTGACCTTGGGCAGCGCATCGTTGTAGGCTGCGCGCAACTCAGCAGAGTCTGCCACGTGATTCAAATGACTGACAGCGCCCCACGACATGCTTAATTTTTCCGTGCAAACATCCAGAACTTTGGCAATGGCATGCCAGTCTGATGGAAAGTCAGATGCCGTCACAGTCTCTAGAGCTTTTGAAGCTGAAATCAGCAGCTCACCCATGGCCTGATTGACGTGTTCAGGTTTGATCTGATCAAACAAAGGCAAGCTACATGTTTGAAGCAAGGGGTTGGGCAATGAAGTGTTCATAAATGATGGCCTGATTAAATTTAAAAAAGATAAGTCGATGGCTTAAATGCGCTCGGCGGCTTCTAGTGTGTTGACCAGCAGCATGGTGATGGTCATGGGGCCAACACCGCCTGGGACGGGTGTGATGTAGCTGGCCACTTGTTCAACACCTGCAAAATCTACATCACCGCAAAGCTTGCCTTCTTCATTGCGGTTCATGCCCACATCCAGTACCACGGCGCCTGGTTTGACCATGTCGGCCGTTAAAACATTGCGCTTGCCAACTGCCGCCACAATGACATCGGCTTGTAGCGAGATGGCCTTCAAATCCTTGGTGGCACTGTGACAGATTGTGACCGTGGCATTTTTTTGCAAAAGCATCAAGGCCATGGGCTTGCCAACAATGTTGCTGCGACCGATAACAACGGCATGCTTGCCTTTTAGTTCATACCCAATGCTCTCAAGCATTTTCATGCAGCCATAGGGCGTGCATGGCCAAAAACCAGGCATGCCCGTCATCAGCGCTCCTGCACTGGCAATATGAAAGCCATCGACATCTTTGGCGGGTGCTATGGCTTCAATCACTTTCTGTGCATCAATGTGCTCAGGCAAAGGCAATTGAACCAAAATGCCGTGAATACTTGTGTCGTGATTGAGTGCGTCAATTCGATCTAGCAATTCAATTTCAGTGAGGGAAGCTGGGTGATTTTCCAAGAGGGAGTGAAGGCCGCTGTCATGACAGGCCTTCACCTTGTTGCGCACATAGACTTGGCTGGCAGGGTTTTCGCCGACCAAAATGACGGCCAAACCGGGTGTGATACCCCTGACTTTAAGCGCAGTGGTTCGCAGTGTGACATCTGCTCGCAATTTTTGGGAGAGGGCATTGCCGTCTATTCTTTGGGCAGTCATGGGCTACTGGGTTTCAATGTCGGTGAGATGATATTTTCAAGTAAAAACGCCCGCGAGTTTGAGTTTCACGGGCGTTATAACGGGCCTGCTAAAGGCTAAACTGTCTTTAGCCCTTGGGGGCGGTTTGTCCCAAAGCAATTTTCAGCAAATCGGCAACGGTGTTGGCGTTGAGCTTTTCCATGATGTTGGCACGGTGGGCTTCAACTGTTTTGATGCTGATGCCCAGATCGTCGGCAATTTGTTTGTTCAAACGACCAGCCACGATGCGCTCAAGCACTTGCGCTTCACGGCCTGTGAGTTTGGACAACAAGGCATCGCGGTTGGCAGCATTTTGATGATCGGAAAAAGACTCGCGAGCGTTGTCGAGCATGCGCTCAACCAGGCTGACCAAATCATCTTCTTTAAAGGGCTTCTGGATAAAGTCCATGGCGCCTTTTTTCATGGTGTCAACGGCCATGGGCACATCGCCGTGGCCAGTGATGAAGACAATGGGAAGAGGTGAGCGGCGCTCAACCAATTTGTCCTGAAGTTCTAGGCCCGTCATACCGCCCATCCGGATATCGACGATCAAGCAAGCCACCTCACGCGGGTCATAACGGCTGAGGAATGACTCCGCTGAGTCAAAACATCTGACGCGGTAGTCTTTGCCCTCTAACAGCCACTGCAGAGAGTCGCGAACGGCTTCATCGTCATCGACAACGTAAACAGTTCCTTTTTTGGGGATCAAACTCATGGTGGTTTCCAGTTTTACTTGCAAATTCAATGTTTTCAGTTGGCTGTGACAGGTATCCAGAAGGAGAAACAACAACCAACAACTTCGTCGGCATTGTAGAGGTTCTCAGCCATGATTCTGCCTTGATGCGATTCGACGATGGTACGGCACAGGTTGAGTCCAATGCCCATGCCCTCGACTTTGGTGGAAAAGAAAGCCTCGTAAAGGCGTTCCATCACCTGTGGCGGCAAGCCTTTTCCTGTGTCACTGACCGAGAAATGAACTGTATTTTGGGTGTCCAAGACCTTGGGAACGACCCTCAATTCCACATGTCGACGGCCAATTGGCCGTTCCGCGTTGTCGATTGACTCTGACGCATTTTTCATCAAATTGATTAAAACTTGTTCAATCAAGATGGGGTCCACGCTAAGTTGAGGCAATCGCGCTGCTACGTAATGCGACAACCGCACATTGCGACGTCGGAGTTCAATTTCTGCCAATTCAACCGCTTCATTGACCATGTTGACCACTGAGGACGGCGTCCGATTGGGCTCACTGCGTTTCACAAAGGAGCGAATTCGGTGAATGATTTGACCTGCGCGCTGGGCTTGGTGAGAGGTTTTTTCCAAGGCCCAAATCAGATCGGCTTCTTCTATTTGCTTTCCTTTGATTCTTGACAACAAGCCATTGCAATAGTTGGTAATGGCGGTAAGTGGTTGATTGAGTTCATGCGCCACGCTCGATGCCATTTCTCCCATGGTAATGAGGCGACTGGCGTTTTGCGCTCGTTCTGCTTGTTGGGATGACAATTCTTCGGCCTGCCTGCGCGCTGTGATGTCTGTGGCAATGACCAATTGGGCAAGTCGGCCATCTGCCCAATTGATATAACGAGTGCGAATTTCTAGCCATTTGGCCAGATGTACCAAATAAATTTCAGTGCGTTCCGCAGGGGCGACCGTGAGACTTTCAGTAGGCAAGCCCGCCAAAGCATCGACATCGTCCATTTCGGTTTCTGAGTTTCTGATGTCCAGCATGCCAGCTGTTTCAACCAAATTCAAATGTCCCAAGGTGTCAGTGCCAAACCATTGTCGATACAACTTGTTTGCAAATAACAATTCGGCGCTGCCCAGGGGCGCAACTGAAACAGATGCGTCCAAGGCTTCTAGCACGATGGTGAAACGTTCATAGGAGGCAGCCAATTGCTCCCTGACGCGATTGGGCTCTGTGATATCTGTCATAGAGGTCATCCAGCCGGTTTGTTTGCCATTGGCATCGATCAGGGGAGAGACGTAAAGTCGGGCATCGAAAATGCTGCCGTTTTTGCGTTTGACCCTGACCTGGAAGCCGCCAGCTGTTTGCTTGCCGCTAAGCTCTTCTTCCAAGCGCGCCATTAAGGCTTCTTTGTCTTCATCTGGCCAGTAAGGGTATGGCGCAACGACACCTATCAATTCTTGCTCTTGCCAACCCGTCATTTGGCAGAACGCTAAATTGACATAACTGATTCGACCTTCCAAGTCCAGAGCACGCATGCCAGTGAGAATGGAGTTTTCCATCGCGCGTCGAAAATTAGTTTCGGCAATCAACTCTTTTTGAGTTTGTTGTCGCTTGCGAGTGTGACGCCAGTTCGCAATCAGCATCCATGCTGTGAGCAAACTGAGTGAACCGATGACCCAAAAAAATCCGTTGCCAACAAGGTCTTGAGAAGTACGCCATGCCTGAGCTCTGAGAATGAGGCCATTGCCTACAGGCGATACGGGCACTTCGAATTCATTATTTTGCATCGAAAAGCCAGGAATGAAACTCCTTAATCTACTTCGTTTAGGAATGGACTGTCCCGCAACCAGGTTGCCATCACTGTCTAGCAATGAAACCGCATACTTGGCGGATATCTCACTTGGTACGCCGTATCGCAACAAGCTTTCGACCGCATATTCAGCCATGATCACGCCATTGAAACGCCCTTGCGCATTGGTAATGGGTGTGTGCAGTTGGAGTACAACGTTTTTGGCGTAATTTTCTTGTCCTGTTGAGTTGATGCCAATTGACAGACCCCCATCATCTTCTTGGGAATAAATAGGTTGCATCAAGTCTCGAGCAAGGGTGTAGCTGTTTTCAGATTCGCCCCACTTTAAAACTTCGCCAACGCGCCATTTTTGACTGACTAGGACGCTCGGGGCTGTTTGGCTGGCCAAAACTTTGCGTCGATCATCGATCCATGCGATGGTTTTAACTTCTGGATTTTTGAGGACCAATGCTTCTGCACGTCTCGAGAACTCCTTCAGGTCAACGTCTTTGTTTGAGACATCACGTGCCAAGCGCATGATTTGTTCTTGTCGCTCCAACAATCGGAGCCTTAATCTTTGTTGGCTGTATTCGACGTCACGCTTGACTGCTTCTTGTTCTCGATCAGCCTCTTCGATTTTTAAGTACCAAAATGACAAAGCAATGGCGCTGAAAAATAAAAGCACAGCAGCAATAGGTGCAAGTGTGGCAAACCTGTCTTGTTTAATTGGGTTTTGACGTTTCCACCAACGACGCCACAAAACTACCGGCTTGATAGCTTTAATTGCTTTTGTGACGTTTTGAGACTTCATGTCCTTAAGTTTAGGGTAAACACCTTGCTTTTAATTTCGCAATATGAAATCAATGATCGCCATTTGAAATAATGTAAATATTGTGAGAGAATTTCGGAAATTAGATAAATCATGGCCTTCATAGGAGACAAACATGTCAGCTGTTCAGCCTAATCACATCCTCTCAGACTTAGATGCCATCGAAACTCGCGAATGGATGGACGCACTGACCGCCGTCATTCAAAAAGAGGGTGGAGAGCGCGCGCACTTTTTGTTGGAGCAACTTTTAGAACACGCTCGCCAGAGCAGCATTGACCTGCCGTTTTCCGCCAACACAGGTTATGTAAACACCATCGAACCAGATCAGGAAGTTCATTGCCCTGGCAACATCGAAATAGAAGAGCGGCTTCGTTCTTACATGAGATGGAACGCCATGGCCATGGTGGTCAAGGCCAATCGTCACAATCCTGAAGACGGTGGCGATTTGGGCGGTCACATTGGCTCCTTTGCCTCATTGGCCCACATGTTTGGCGCTGGCTTCAATCATTTCTGGCATGCCGAAAGCGAAAATCATGGGGGTGACTGTTTGTACATCCAAGGTCACGTCTCGCCAGGTGTTTACGCACGTGCATACCTTGAAGGCAGACTGACAGAAGAGCAATTGCTCAACTTCCGCCAAGAAGTAGATGGCAAAGGTTTGTCCAGTTACCCGCACCCCAAATTAATGCCTGAGTTTTGGCAGTTCCCTACAGTCTCTATGGGCCTTGGCCCTTTGATGGCCATTTACCAAGCGCGCTTTTTAAAGTACTTGCATGCTCGAGGCATTGCCAATACCGAAAACCGCAAAGTCTGGGTGTTCTGCGGTGATGGCGAAATGGACGAAGTAGAGTCTTTGGGTGCCATTGGATTGGCCGCTCGCGAGAATCTTGATAACTTGATCTTCGTCGTGAACTGTAATCTGCAGCGTTTGGATGGCCCCGTCCGTGGCAACGGCAAGATTGTTCAAGAACTCGAAAGTGAATTCCGCGGTTCTGGTTGGAATGTGATCAAGCTCATTTGGGGCAGCGAATGGGACAAGCTCTTGGCCCGAGACAAAGACGGCGTCCTGCGCAAAATCATGATGGACACCTTGGACGGCGACTTCCAAGCTTTCAAAGCCAACGATGGTGCGTATGTTCGAAAACATTTCTTCGGGCGCGACCCTCGCACCCTCGAAATGGTGTCGCACATGAGCGACGACGAAATTTGGTCCTTAAAACGCGGCGGTCATGATCCCCAAAAAGTTTATGCGGCTTACCACCAAGCTGTTAACACCAAGGGTCAACCTACCGTTTTGCTGATTAAAACCGTCAAAGGTTTTGGCATGGGCAAAGTGGGTGAGGGCAAGAACAATGTTCACCAAACCAAGAAACTCTCAGACGAAGACATTCGCTACATGCGCGACCGCTTCAATATTCCTGTGCCCGACAGCGAATTGGCAAAAGTGCCTTTTTACAAGCCCGCTGATGACACGCCTGAAATGCAATACTTGCACGAGCGTCGTAAAGCCTTGGGCGGCTACTTGCCTCACCGTCGGACCAAAGCAGATGAAAGCTTTACCGTGCCACCCTTGGAGGTCTTTAAGTCGATCATGGAACCCACCGCCGATGGCCGTGAAATCTCCACCACACAAGCTTACGTGCGTTTTCTTACACAACTTTTGCGTGACCAAGCCTTAGGTCCCCGCGTAGTGCCTATCTTGGTGGACGAAGCACGTACCTTTGGTATGGAAGGTTTGTTTCGCCAAGTCGGTATTTACAACCCCGCGGGTCAGCAATATACACCGGTCGACAAAGACCAAGTGATGTACTACAAAGAAGACAAAGCGGGTCAGATATTGCAAGAAGGTATCAATGAAGCTGGCGGAATGTCAAGCTGGATTGCCGCAGCCACCAGCTACTCTACAAGCAACCGCATCATGGTGCCTTTCTATGTTTACTACTCCATGTTCGGCTTTCAGCGCATTGGCGATTTGGCTTGGGCCGCTGGTGACATGCAAGCGCGCGGCTTCTTGTTAGGCGGTACTTCCGGTCGCACCACATTGAATGGCGAGGGTTTGCAACACGAAGACGGTCACAGCCATATTTTGGCGAGCACCATTCCAAACTGCATCAGCTACGACCCCACTTTTGCACACGAAGTAGGTGTCATCTTGCACCACGGCTTGAAACGCATGGTGGAAAAACAAGACAATGTTTATTACTACATCACCTTGTTGAATGAAAACTACCCCATGCCAGGTTTAACACCCGGCACGGAAGTTCAAATCATCAAGGGCATGTACTTGTGCAAGGCCGGTGGTAAAAACAAAACGCGCGTTCAACTCATGGGCTCTGGCACCATTCTGCGAGAATCTTTGGCTGCGCAGGAGTTGCTAGCCAAAGACTGGGGCATTTCTGCCGACGTTTGGAGTTGCCCAAGTTTTAACGAGTTGACACGCGACGGTCAAGACGCTGAGCGCTTCAACATGCTGCACCCCTTGGAAGTACCGCGAGTGCCGTTTGTGTCGCAGCAATTGGCCAAATACGGTGGCCCTGTCATTGCATCCACTGACTACATGAAGAACTATGCTGAACAAATTCGCTCCTTCATTCCAAAAGGCCGCACTTTCAAAGTGTTAGGTACAGATGGTTTTGGTCGAAGCGATTTTCGAAGCAAATTGCGTGAGCACTTTGAAATCAACCGCCATTACATCGTTGTGGCCGCACTCAAAGCACTGAGCGAAGAGGGCGCCGTACCTGTGGCCAAAGTCGCTGAGGCTTTGAAGCAATACGGCATCAAGACCGACAAGGTCAATCCTTTGTACGCTTGATCAAAAGAATTGGAGACACACATGGCATTGGTAGAAGTCAAAGTTCCAGACATCGGTGATTTCGATGAAGTAGCGGTCATTGAATTGATGGTCAAGGTGGGTGACACCATCAAGGCAGAACAATCATTGATCACGGTTGAGTCGGACAAAGCAGCGATGGAAATTCCATCTTCAACAGCCGGCGTGGTGAAAGAGCTGCGCGTGAAGTTGGGTGACAAAGTTAAACAAGGTTCGGTGGTGTTGGTGTTGGAAGCCAGTGGCGCTGTAGCGGCAGTGGCGGCTGAAGCTCCCACAGCACTCGCTGCGGCCCCTGTTGTGGCTGCGCCAGTTGTCGAGGCCCAGCCTTTTGTGGCATCTTTGGTGGCCGCAACAGTTTCAGCTTCGGTGAGTGCTGCTGCACCTGCTCACAACCCCGGCGCTCCAACGCTTGGCTTGCCTCATGCTTCACCTTCTGTGCGCAAATTTGCGCGCGAATTGGGTGTGCCTTTGGAAGAAGTGAAAGGCAATGGCCCCAAGGGTCGAATTTCACAAGACGACATTCAAGCCTTTACCAAAGACGTGATGGCAGGTGCCACCCAAACCAAAGCACAAGCGGCCAAAGCGCCAGCAGGTAGCGATGGCGCTGCGCTGGGCTTGATTCCTTGGCCCAAAGTTGACTTCGCCAAATTTGGTCCCATTGAACGCAAAGAAATGGGCCGCATCAAGAAGATCAGCGGCGCCAATTTACTGCGCAACGCCATCATGATTCCCGCTGTCACCAACCACGATGATGCCGACATCACTGAGTTGGAAGCCTTCCGTGTCTCGACCAATAAGGAAAACGAAAAGTCTGGCGTGAAGGTCACCATGTTGGCTTTCTTGATCAAGGCTTGTGTGGCTGGCTTGAAAAAATACCCAGAGTTCAACAGCTCTTTGGATGGCGATGCCATCGTCTACAAAAACTATTGGCACATTGGCTTTGCAGCAGACACGCCCAATGGCTTGATGGTGCCTGTCATTCGCGATGCCGACAAAAAAGGCATCTTGCAAATTAGCCAGGAGATGGGCGAGTTGGCCAAGAAAGCACGTGATGGCAAATTGGGCCCTGCAGAAATGACGGGCGCTACCTTCACCATCTCAAGCTTGGGCGGCATTGGCGGCAAATACTTCACTCCCATCATCAACGCGCCTGAGGTGGCCATCTTGGGTGTATGCAAGAGCACACAAGAACCGGTTTGGGATGGCAAACAGTTTGTACCGCGCCTCATGTTGCCTTTGTCTCTGACCTGGGATCACCGCGTGATCGATGGTGCCGCCGCGGCACGCTTCAATGCGTACTTGGGTCAAATTCTAGGCGACTTTCGCCGTGTGTTGCTTTGAGAGGTTGAACCATGGCACTGATTGATATCAAAGTTCCGGACATTGGCGACTTCGACGAAGTGGCGGTCATTGAGTTGCTGGTAAAGCCAGGCGACCTTGTTAAGGCTGAACAAAGCTTAATGACCGTAGAGTCTGACAAAGCCTCTATGGAAATTCCATGCTCACATGCTGGGGTGGTGAAAGAGCTCAAAGTGAAGTTGGGCGACAAAGTGAAGCAAGGCTCTGTGGTCATGGTGTTGGAAGGTGAGGCCACTGCTTCAGACGCCCTCCCAGCCTCTTCGGTTGCTTCGTCTGCACCGCAAGTCAGTTCCCCAGGTTCAGCCGTTGCAGCAAATATTCCGAACGCCGCTTCATACAGTGGCAAAGTCGACATTGAATGTGATTTGCTGGTTTTGGGAGCGGGCCCTGGTGGTTACTCCGCTGCTTTCCGTGCCGCTGATCTGGGCCTCAAGGTTGTGATCGTTGAGCGCTATGCCACCTTGGGTGGCGTGTGTTTGAACGTGGGTTGCATTCCTTCCAAGGCTTTGTTACACGTTGCCGCAGTCATAGACGAAGTCAGCCACATGGCCGATTTGGGTGTGGACTTTGGCACCCCCAAATTGGACATTGGAAAATTGCGTACTCACAAAGAAAAAGTCATTGGCAAACTCACAGGTGGTTTGGCAGCCATGGCCAAGATGCGCAAGGTCACCACGGTTCGCGGTGTGGGTGAATTCCTGAGCGCCAACCATGTGGTGGTAGAAGAAACCACGGGCACGGGTCAAGAAAAAACTGGCGTGAAGAAAGTCCTTGCCTTCAAGAATTGCATCATTGCCGTCGGTAGCCAAGCCGTGCGCTTGCCCTTCATGCCCAAGGATCCACGCGTGGTCGACAGCACCGGTGCATTGGCTTTGAAAGATGTGCCCAAACGAATGCTTATTTTGGGCGGCGGCATCATCGGTTTAGAAATGGGCACCGTTTACAGCACGCTAGGCGCTCGCCTTGATGTGGTTGAAATGATGGAAGGTTTGATGCAAGGTGCCGATCGCGATTTGGTCAAGGTCTGGCAAAAAATGAACGCCCCTCGTTTTGACAACATCATGCTGAAAACCAAAACTGTGGGGGCCAAAGCAACCAAGGCGGGTATTGAGGTGACATTTGAATCGGCAGAGGAGGGCGTTGCGCCTCCTGCGCCGCAAGTCTACGACATGGTATTGCAGGCTGTAGGTCGAACACCCAACGGCAAGAAAATTGCTGCAGAAAAAGCAGGTGTGAACGTGACAGATCGTGGTTTCATTTCTGTCGACATCCAAATGCGCACCAACGTGCCACACATCTTTGCCATTGGCGACATCGTGGGACAACCCATGTTGGCGCACAAAGCGGTTCATGAAGCTCATGTTGCAGCTGAAGTGATTGCAGGTGAAATTCAAGGCAACAAAGAGTTGGCAGCCAGTGCCTTCAATGCCCGCGTGATTCCAAGCGTGGCTTACACCGATCCCGAAGTGGCTTGGGTGGGCCTCACAGAAGATCAAGCCAAGGCGCAAGGCATCAAAGTCAAGAAGGGTTTGTTTCCGTGGACTGCCTCAGGCCGCGCCATTGCCAATGGCCGTGATGAAGGCGTGACCAAGTTGTTGTTCGATGATTCACCCGAGGCGCATGGCCACGGCAAGATCTTGGGCGGCGGCATGGTGGGCACGCATGCGGGTGACATGATTGGGGAAGTTGCTTTGGCCATCGAGATGGGCGCAGATGCCATCGACATTGGCAAAACCATTCACCCACACCCGACTTTGGGCGAAAGCATTGGCATGGCAGCAGAGGTGGCGCATGGCAGTTGTACAGATTTGCCCCCTTCAAAGAAATAATCTTTCAAGAGCAGGATAAAAAACCGCCTGCGGGAGGTTTTTTCATGGGCGCACTGGATTTAATTTTTTACGGGCTCATTTTGAAGTTTGTCGACTTGAACCCTTCGAGCACCATTGAATCTCTGTTGCCAATAGGCTTCGCGCATGTCATCCACCCGCACGGCTTTACCCGGTCTGGGCGCGTGAATGAATTTACCGTCACCCACATAAATACCGACATGGCTGAAGGTTCGTTTCAGGGTGTTGAAAAAAACCAAGTCGCCGGGCTTGAGCTCACTGCGACTGATTTCTTCAGTGACTTTGGCTTGTTCCTCTGCTCTTCGGGGCAGAACCAAGCCCACAGACTTTTCATACATGTGGCGCACAAAGCCGCTGCAATCAAAGCCTTTTTCTTCGCTGGTACCGCCCTTCTTGTAGGGCACTCCCAAAAGCCCCATGGCTTGAATGACCAGTTCTGAGGCTTTGCCGCCAAAGGCGGTACGGGCAGACTGCAGCGGCCCGCCCAACTGATTGCTAATTTGCTGCGTGAGTTGATCGGTCATTTGCGTGACCAAACCCCGCTCCTTGATCATGCGGTCAAGGTCGTCCTCGACGGGAACCGCCAAGGCCGCTGTTGTCAGAAATACAAGTCCACATAGAATCAAGCGCATAACTGATCAGTTTAATGCCATCTTTAATGGGTTGACACCCCCAATTTTGGACGAGCAAACGGAGATTTTGATTAATTTGCACCGAGGCCTGAATATGTTGCTTGAAGTTGAATCCTCTCAATTGGTTCTGGTTGATTACCAATTGAATTTAATGCCCACCATGAAGGACGCAAAAACAGTTTGGCAGCGCGCTGAAGTACTGGCTCGGACCGCCAAGCTTCTGAATGTGCCAGTTTGGGCCACTGAACAAAATCCATCAGAACTGGGCGAAACATCGCCAGAGATTCGTCAGTATTGCCAGCGGGTGCTGGCCAAAATGGCTTTCAGTGGCGTGGAGGAGGGCTTGGGGGAATGGTTAAGCCCCCCCGCGCCTGCCGCGCCCAAGGGCAATGCCCGCAGCTTGCCACGGCACTTGCAAAAACCGGCTGAACCTGAGGCTGGTCCTTCAGTGGTCATAGCGGGTTGCGAAGCGCATGTGTGCTTGCTACAAACTGCACTGGACTTACTTGAAGACGAGTTTGAAGTCTGGGTGGTGACAGATGCTTGCGCTTCGCGCAGCGATCGCGATCGAGATGCCGCATTTGACCGATTGGCAGGCGCTGGGGCTGAGCTTTTAACCACCGAAATGGTGTTGTTTGAATGGCTTCGATCAGCCGAGAACCCCGATTTCAAACAGGTTCAAACTTGGATCAAAGCCTTGGCTTAAGCTTCTTTCCTGATCGCTTTCATGTCCAAAGTCAGTTTGTAGCAAGTCCCTCATGAATAATTATGAATTCAGAAGTCAGGCCCAGATTTAGGAGACACCATGGTTCAATATGCAGATTTTCACAAGCGTTCCATTCAGGATCGCGATGCGTTCTGGGCTGAGCAAGCCCGCCACATTGAGTGGCACAAACCGCCTCAAGAAATCTGTGACTACAGCAATCCGCCATTTGCAAAATGGTTCAAGGGCGGTGAAACCAATTTGTGTCACAACGCCATTGACCGTCATCTCAAAGACCGTGGCGAACAGGCTGCGTTGATTTTTGTTTCTACAGAAACCGACCAAGAGGTCACTTACACCTACAAGCAGTTGCATGCTGAAGTTCAACGCATGGCGGCGTCCTTGTTGTCATTGGGCGTGAAAAAAGGCGATCGTGTTTTGATTTACATGCCCATGATTGCAGAGGCTTCCTTTGCCATGTTGGCTTGCGCGCGCATTGGCGCAATTCACTCTGTTGTGTTTGGTGGATTTGCGTCTGGTTCTTTGGCTTTGCGAATTGAAGGCGCCAGTCCCAAAGTCATTGTCAGTGCCGATGCAGGTTCTCGGGGTGGCAAAGTCGTTGTCTACAAACCCTTGTTAGACGAGGCCATTCGATTATCATCCCACAAGCCCGATTCAGTCGTGTTGGTTGAACGTGGTATGGCAAGCATGGACATGACTGAGGGACGTGATGTGCTTTGGTCCAAGCTGCGCGAAAAGCACATGAACGACATGGTGCCCTGCGAGTGGCTCGATGCCACCCATCCAAGTTACACCTTGTATACCTCTGGTACGACGGGCAAGCCCAAAGGGGTTCAACGGGACACTGGTGGCTATGCGGTGGCCTTGGCTTCGAGCATCCCCAACATTTTTTGCGGCACACCAGGCGAAACATTTTTCTGTACCAGCGACATTGGTTGGGTGGTAGGTCACAGCTACATCATTTACGGCCCATTGATTGGCGGCATGGCCACGATTCTTTACGAAGGCTTGCCCACACGCCCCGACGGCGGCATTTGGTGGAGCTTGGTTGAGAAGTACAAAGTGACCGTGATGTTCAGTGCGCCCACAGCCATTCGTGTGCTGAAAAAACAAGATCCTGCTTTGCTTAGCAAATATGATTTGTCCAGCTTGAAGGCCCTGTTTTTAGCGGGCGAGCCTTTGGACGAGCCGACTGCCAAGTGGATTTCCGAAGGTCTCGGCAAACCCATCATCGACAACTACTGGCAAACAGAATCGGGTTGGCCTATTTTGACGGTGTGCAATGGCATTGAAAAAACGCTTAGCAAATTTGGCTCTCCTGGCAAAGCTGTTTACGGCTACGACGTTAAGTTGCTAGACGATCAAACGGGTGAAGAACTGACGCAGCCCCATCAAAAAGGCGTGGTGGCCATTGAAGGCCCTTTGCCTCCTGGTTGCTTGCAAACCATTTGGGGGGATGACGAACGTTTTGTCAAAACCTATTGGGACACAGTACCTGGTAAAACAATTTACTCAACCTTCGACTGGGGCATTAAAGATGAGGATGGTTATTTCTTTATCTTGGGTCGCACCGATGATGTGATCAATGTAGCCGGCCATCGTTTAGGTACGCGTGAAATTGAAGAGAGTATTTCCGGTCATGCTGCTGTGGCTGAAGTGGCTGTGGTGGGTGTGGCCGACAGTTTGAAGGGTCAAGTGGCCATGGCCTTTGTTGTCCTTAAAGACAACGCACTGTTGAATGATCCTCAAGTTTTGTTAAAACTTGAAGGTGAAATCATGAAGGTGGTCGCCAACTCATTGGGTGCTGTGGCCAGACCTTCGCGTGTTCGCTTTGTGCCTGTTTTGCCCAAAACGCGAAGTGGCAAATTGCTGCGCCGAGCCATTCAAGCGGTTTGCGAAGGACGAGACCCTGGCGACTTAACCACCATGGACGACCCTGCGGCATTGCTTCAAATATCAGATTTATTCAAAAGCTAAAGTGCCTGACATGTCACTGAACTGACTTATGACTGACGGGATGGATCTGTATTCAACCCGTTTTTGTTGAATAAAACAGCTGGTGTGATGCAATTCAATGGGATAATACTTAGGTTACTAAGGCCCTTCCACATGCCACAGTCGCATCCGCCAATCGGTCCAGCCGTGTCGCGGAAGGTAGTTCAACCAACTAATGTTCCCTGAAGGGGAACGAAGGTCAGCGAAAAATGAGTGAGACAAAATCCGTCTACACCGCCTACCAAGGCAACACCTATCTCTTTGGAGGCAATGCGCCTTACGTCGAGGAAATGTACGAGAACTACCTGGCCAATCCAGGCAGCGTTCCCGACAGTTGGCGCGAATACTTCGACGCCTTGCAACATGTTCCTGCTGCTGATGGCTCATCTTCCAAAGACGTCCCTCATTTACCTGTCATCAATGCTTTTGCACAGCGCGCAAAGCAAGGTGGCACCAAAGTCGTCATGGCCAGTGCCGATGCCGAAATGGGCCGCAAACGCACGGCTGCGCAACAGCTTATTGCGGCTTACCGCAATGTGGGCCAACGCTGGGCCGATCTCGATCCCTTGAAGCGCACTGAGCGCCCCAACATTCCAGAACTCGACCCTGCGTTTTATGGTTTTACCGATTCCGACCAAGAAACTGTGTTTGACACCAGCAACACATTCTTCGGTAAAAACGCCATGCCCTTGCGCGAATTGCTCAATGCGTTGCGCGCAACCTATTGCGGCACATTGGGCGCAGAGTTCATGTACACCTCTGATCAAAATGAAAAGCGTTGGTGGCAACAAAAGTTGGAAAGCATTCGCAGCAAACCCAATTTCAATGCGGATCAGAAAAAACACATCCTCGATCGCTTAACTGCTGCCGAAGGTTTAGAGCGTTTCCTCCACACCAAATACGTTGGACAAAAGCGCTTTTCTTTGGAAGGTGGCGAAACCTTCATTGCGTCCATTGACGAGCTCATTCAAGCTGCGGGTGAAAAAGGCGTGCAAGAAATTGTGATTGGCATGGCACACCGCGGGCGCTTGAATGTGTTGGTCAACGCCATGGGCAAATTGCCCAAAGACATGTTCGCTGAGTTCGACCACACTGCCCCTGAAGATTTGCCCGCGGGCGACGTCAAGTACCACCAAGGATTCAGCTCTGACATCAGCACACGCGGTGGCCCTGTTCACTTGTCTTTGGCATTCAATCCATCCCATCTTGAAATTGTCAACCCTGTGGTCGAAGGTTCTGTGCGCGCCCGCATGGACCGACGTGCCGACCCTCTGGGCAAACAAGTATTGCCCGTGCTGGTGCACGGCGATGCAGCTTTTGCAGGCCAAGGTGTCAACCAAGAAACATTGGCCTTGGCTCAAACCCGTGGCTATTCCACAGGCGGTACGGTTCACATCATCATCAACAACCAAATTGGTTTCACCACATCTGATCCCCGCGACATGGGTTCTACCGTGTACTGCACCGACATCGTCAAGATGGTGGAAGCACCGGTGTTGCACGTCAATGCAGACGACCCAGAAACAGTTGTGTTGGCCACGCAAATTGCACTCGAGTACCGCATGACCTTCAACAAGGATGTGGTTCTCGATATCATTTGCTTCCGTAAATTGGGACACAACGAGCAAGACACGCCTAGCCTGACACAGCCCTTGATGTACAAGAAAATCGGCGCACATCCCGGCACTCGCAAGTTGTACGCCGATCGTTTGGCCGCACAAGGCCTGGGTGACACCTTGGGTGAGGACATGGTCAAGGCCTGCCGCGCTGCATTGGATGCAGGCAAGCATACCGACAGCGATCCCGTGCTGACCAACTTCAAAACCCAGTTTTCTGTGGACTGGGCACCTTTCCTGAATCAAAAATGGACAGATGCTGGCAGCACTGCATTGCCATTGGCTGAGTGGAAACGCATTTCCGAAAAAATTACCACCTTGCCAAGCAGCGTCACACCGCATCAGTTAGTCAAAAATGTTTACGACAACCGTGCTGCCATGGGCCGAGGCGACATGCCCGTCGATTGGGGCATGGGCGAGCACATGGCGTTTGCTTCTTTGGTGGCCAGCGGTTATCCCGTGCGCTTGTCAGGTGAAGATTGCGGCCGTGGCACCTTCACACACCGTCACGCTGTCATTCACGACCAAAAACGCGAGAAGTGGGACATCGGTACCTATGTGCCTTTGCAAAACGTCACAGAAAATCAAGCGCCTTTTGTGGTCATCGACTCCATCTTGTCTGAAGAGGCTGTGCTTGGCTTTGAGTATGGCTACGCCTCCAACGATCCCAACACATTGGTCATTTGGGAAGCCCAATTTGGCGATTTCGCAAATGGCGCCCAAGTGGTCATTGACCAGTTCATTGCCTCAGGCGAAGTGAAGTGGGGCCGTGTGAACGGCCTAACGCTCATGTTGCCTCACGGTTATGAAGGACAAGGCCCAGAGCACAGCTCAGCCCGTTTGGAGCGCTTCATGCAGTTGGCTGCTGACACCAACATGCAAATTGTGCAGCCCACCACGGCCAGTCAAATCTTCCATGTGCTGCGTCGTCAAATGGTTCGCAATTTGCGCAAGCCCTTGATTATCTTCACACCTAAGTCTTTGCTGCGCAACAAAGACGCCACATCACCTTTGTCAGAGTTCACCAAAGGTGGCTTCCAAACTGTGATCCCTGAAAACAAAGCACTCAAGGCTGACAAAGTCAAACGAGTGCTCGTATGTTCTGGCAAGGTTTACTACGACTTGGTTAAAAAGCGTGAAGAGTTGGGTGCTGACGACACTGCCATTTTGCGTGCCGAGCAGTTGTATCCCTTCCCGCACAAAGCTTTTGCAACTGAATTGAAAAAGTATCCGAACGCCACCGAGTTGGTGTGGACGCAAGACGAGCCACAAAACCAAGGTGCTTGGTTCTTTGTGCAACATTACATCCACGAGAACATGACCGAAGGTCAGCGTTTGGGATATTCCGGCAGAGCAGCTTCCGCGTCGCCTGCTGTGGGTTATTCACACCTTCACCAAGAGCAACAAAAAGCTTTGGTGGATGGCGCATTCGGCAAGATCAAAGGTTTTGTGTTGTCCAAATAATCGACGCCACAAAAAATATTGAACCAATTAAGAAAGAATCGAAATGGCTATCGCAGAAGTGAAAGTTCCTCAGCTGTCTGAGTCGGTGGCGGAAGCCACCATGTTGAAGTGGAAAAAGAAACTTGGCGACAGTGTCGCAGCCGACGAAATCTTGATCGAAATTGAAACTGACAAAGTTGTGCTGGAAGTACCCGCACCCTCTGCAGGTGTTTTGTCAGAGATCTTGGTCGGTGACGGCGGTACGGTGGTTGCCGAGCAACTGATTGCTCGCATTGACACAGATGGCAAAGTGGTTGCATCAGCACCCGCAGCACCAGCCCCTGCGGCTAGCGCGGCAGCACCCGCTGCACAAAGCAACAGCATGGCGGGTGTGGCCATGCCTTCTGCTGCCAAGCTGATGGCCGACAACAACTTGTCTGCTGGTTCTGTATCGGGTTCAGGCAAAGACGGACGTGTCACCAAAGGTGATGTGTTGTCTGCTGTGGCCGGTGGCGCCAAGCCTGCACCGCAAGTTTCTATTCCTACCGGTGTACCCACAAGTTCATTGCCACAAGTGGCTGCACCTGCAGTGAATTTGGGTGATCGTCCTGAGCAACGCGTGCCCATGACGCGACTGCGTGCGCGGGTGGCCGAGCGTTTGTTGCAATCGCAAGCGACCAATGCCATTCTGACCACCTTCAACGAAATCAACATGGCCCCTGTCATGGACATGCGCAAGCGCTTCCAAGACAAGTTCGAAAAAGAACATGGCATCAAGTTGGGCTTCATGAGCTTCTTCGTGAAAGCAGCCGTGCACGCTTTGAAAAAATATCCCGTGTTAAATGCATCTGTTGATGGCAGCGACATCGTTTATCACGGTTACTTCGACATCGGTATTGCCGTGGGCTCACCCCGTGGTTTGGTGGTGCCTATTTTGCGCAATGCCGATCAAATGAGCTTTGCCGACATCGAGAAAAAGATCGCCGAATTTGGCGCCAAAGCCAAAGACGGCAAGTTGGGCATTGAAGACATGACCGGCGGTACGTTCTCCATCTCCAATGGCGGTACCTTCGGCTCCATGATGTCCACCCCCATCATCAACCCACCTCAGTCTGCTATTTTGGGTGTTCACGCTACCAAAGACCGCGCCATGGTTGAGAACGGCCAAGTGGTGGTTCGCCCCATGAACTATTTCGCCATGTCTTACGATCACCGCATCATTGATGGCCGTGAAGCTGTCTTGGGCTTGGTGGCCATGAAAGAAGCGTTAGAAGATCCATCACGCTTGTTGTTTGACATCTAAGCCTTAGGAAAAAAGCATGAGCAAACAATTTGATGTGGTCGTCATTGGTGGCGGCCCAGGTGGTTACATTGCTGCCATTCGCGCAGCGCAACTGGGATTCCAAGTAGCGTGTGTGGACGAGTGGAAAAACGCAACTGGCGGCCCAGCCCTTGGTGGCACTTGCACCAACGTCGGGTGCATTCCTTCCAAAGCTTTGTTGCAGTCTTCTGAACACTTCGATCAAGCCAATCATCACTTTGCCGACCACGGCATTGAGATGAAAGGCGTCAGCATGGATGTGGTCAAGATGATCGCCCGCAAAGACAACGTTGTGAAGCAAAACAACGATGGCATTTTGTACCTGTTCAAAAAGAACAAAGTGTCTTTCTTTCACGGCCGCGCTGCTTTTGGCAAGGCTGTTGAAGGCGGCTATGAAGTTGCAGTCAGTGGTACAGCCAACGAAACATTGGTGGGCAAGAACATCATTGTGGCCACAGGTTCCAATGCGCGTGCATTGCTCGGCACACCGTTTGATGAAGTCAATGTGCTGTCCAATGACGGCGCTTTGAACGTGGGCACAGTCCCTAAAAAGCTGGTGCTCATTGGCTCTGGCGTAATTGGCCTTGAGATGGGTTCTGTATGGCGCCGCCTGGGCTCTGAAGTGACCATCCTTGAAGGACTGCCAACTTTCTTGGGCCTTGTGGACGAGCAGATTGCGAAGGAAGCCAAAAAGGCTTTCGACAAACAAGGTTTGAAAATTGAACTGGGCGTGAAAGTCGGCGACATCCAAAGCGGCAAGAAGGGCGTCAAAGTGGCTTACACCAATGCCAAGGGCGAAGCCCAAAGTATTGATGCAGACAAACTCATTGTGTCCATTGGCCGAGTGCCAAACACCATTGGCTTGAACGCAGAAGCAGTGGGCCTGCAATTAGATGAACGCGGCGCCATCGTGGTGGACGCTGAATGCAAAACCAACTTGCCTGGCGTTTGGGCCGTGGGCGACGTGGTGCGTGGCCCCATGTTGGCGCACAAAGCCGAAGAAGAAGGCGTTGCCGTAGCTGAGCGCATTGCCGGTCAGCACGGCCATGTGAATTTCAACACGGTGCCTTGGGTGATTTACACCAGCCCCGAAATTGCTTGGGTGGGTCGCACAGAGCAACAACTGAAAGCGGACGGCGTGGCATACAAAGCCGGCACCTTCCCGTTCTTGGCCAATGGCCGAGCCCGCGCCTTGGGTGACACCACCGGCATGGTGAAATTCCTGGCCGATGCCACCACTGACGAAATTTTGGGTGTTCACATCGTGGGCCCCATGGCCAGCGAACTCATTGCTGAAGCTGTTGTGGCCATGGAATTCCGCGCCAGCGCAGAGGACATTGCGCGCATCTGCCATGCGCACCCGTCGCTAAGCGAAGCCACCAAAGAAGCTGCCTTGGCAGTAGACAAACGGACCTTGAACTTCTAAGTTTTTTGAAGTCTCGTTAAACTACGAAGCCCGGGCCCGTCCCGGGTTTTCTCTTTCCAAAGAAACTTTATTCTCAGTATTTTTCAAGAGCGCACGATCCATGTCCGTTAGATTAGCCTACGACCAAGAACTTCTTAGCAGAGGCTATGAGGCTGACCCTGCGCAGCTCAGAGCCGTAGAGGCCCTAGAGCGCTGCGCACAAGAATGGGCGGCTTATCAAGAAAGCATCAAAAGTCCCTTTCGTTTTTTGAAAAAGAAACCGGCGTTACCGCGTGGTGTTTACATGTTTGGTGGTGTAGGTCGCGGCAAGAGTTTCTTGATGGACTGTTTTTACAACGCTGTGCCTGTGAAGGACAAAACGCGTTTGCACTTCCATGAGTTCATGCGAGAAGTTCATCGTGAGATGGCTTTAATGCAAGGAACCGTCAATCCTTTGCATGAGTTGGGAAGGCGGATGGCCAAGCGCTATCAACTCATTTGCTTTGACGAGTTTCATGTGGCCGACATTACCGACGCCATGATCTTGCACCGCCTGTTGGTTTCCTTGTTTGAAAATGGCGTCAGTTTCGTCACCACTTCCAACTTCAAGCCCGACAACTTGTACCCAGATGGTCTGCATCGTGACCGTTTGTTGCCCGCCATTGCGTTGCTTAATCAGCGCATGGAGGTGTTGAATGTCGACAACGGCACAGACTACCGCCGCCGCACCTTAGAAAGGGTCAAGCTTTACCATTGCCCCTTGGGTGAAGAAGCCGACAACGCCATGACCGATGCTTTCAACAAGCTTGTCAGCAGCCAAGATGAAGATCCTGTTTTGCACATTGAAGCCCGAGAAATTGTTTCAAGAAGGCGAGCAGGGGGAGTGGTGTGGTTTGACTTCAGAACCCTTTGTGGTGGGCCGCGCTCACAAAATGACTACTTGGAAATTGCAACGGAGTTTCACACGGTGCTGCTCAGCAATGTGCCGATGATGCCGCCTCGTTTGGCATCAGAAGCAAGGCGATTTACTTGGCTCATTGACGTTCTTTACGACAGGCGTGTTAAATTGATTCTATCGGCTGAGGTTCAACCCGAGGCGCTTTACACGAAAGGTCCCCTTGCGCATGAGTTTCCCAGAACCATCTCCCGTCTGCATGAAATGCAGACGTCAGAATTCTTGGCTCTAGAGCATCGCACCGTAGACACTCAAATTACCTAATTCAACCATGTTTTCTTGCAACAAAGCTGTTCTGTTTCTTTTTTTGGGTTGGGCCTGCGCGCTTGCGATGGCGCAGTCTGATCATTCAATGCAGTTGCCTGAAATAGAGGCTATTGCAGAACAGCGAATTGCGTTGGCAGAGGAAAAAAAAGTAATCTTGGATCATTTACAAGCAGCATCTAAGGCGTGTTGGAAGCAATTTGCGGTCAACGATTGTTTGTTCAAAGCCAAGCAACAAAAGTACCAAGCTTTATCGCCCTTGGATCAACGTGAGATTACTTTGAATGCACGCCAGCGTGATCTCAAAGAGTCAGAGCGTCAGCAACGTATTTCGGGCAAAACCCAAGAGACGCCCAAAGACAAGGCAATGCCTTGAGCGCTTTTCTTCAAGCAGTCGCTGCCACTTTCACAGAAGATGGCGTCATTGCGCAAGCAATACCTCAATTTAAATTTCGTGCCGGGCAAACAGACATGGCTATGGCTGTTGCAGAAACCATTTCAAGCGGCGGCGAATTGGTGGTAGAAGCCGGAACAGGTGTGGGTAAAACTTATGCCTATCTTGTGCCTGTGTTGTTAAGCGGCCAGCGTGCTTTGGTGTCTACTGCTACCAAGGCGCTTCAAGATCAACTGTTCTCAAGGGATATTCCCAAACTCATCGATGCTTTGAAATTGCCTGTTCGTGTGGCTCTTCTCAAAGGACGTGGCAGTTATTTATGCACCTTGCGTTTGTCGCAAGCCAGACAGAGCCATGATGCTTCGTTGCGCATTCACATGCATGCCTTGAGCAAAATTGAAACATGGTCGCAATCCACTCGAACCGGCGACCTCTCTGAGCTGTCTGGCTTGGACGACAGATCGCCAGTCATTCCCTTGGTCACATCAACGCGTGACAATTGCCTTGGTTC
The DNA here is from genome assembly GCA_009693505.1 of Limnohabitans sp. Taxonomy (GTDB): domain Bacteria; phylum Pseudomonadota; class Gammaproteobacteria; order Burkholderiales; family Burkholderiaceae_C; genus Limnohabitans_A. Next base: position 48,494 of record SHXD01000009.1, on the reverse strand, counting down.
TCCATGCCCCAACTTCAAATCTTGCCATGTCAATTTGGCACGCAAAGAGGCCATGTCTGCCGATGTTGTTGTCATCAATCACCATTTGTTTTTTGCAGACCTTAATGTTCGCGAAACGGGTATGGCTGAACTGCTGCCTTCGGTGCAAACTGTTGTGTTCGACGAAGCGCATCAGTTGAATGAAATTGGCATTCATTTTTTAGGTCGGCATCTGAGTACCAGCCAACTCTTAGAACTCACGCGAGATATCTTGGGTGCGGGTGTGCAATTGGCCAGAGGTTTGATTGATTGGACCTTGATTTGCAGTGTTTTGGAAAAATCAACCCGTGATTTGCGACTCACTGCCCAACATGCCAAATCGGGTTCACGGCTGCGTTGGAATGAACCCATTCCAGATGGCATTGAAACTTCAGAATGGTTGCTGGCCATGGCGCAATTGCAGGTAGCACTTCAAGGCGCTCAAGCAGCGCTAGACACAGTGAGTGAAATGGCGCCTGACTTTGTGCGCTTGTACGAGCGCGTGTCATTGCAATTGGGTTTGATTCAAGACTTTCAAGAACCTTGCGCTCAAGGGTCCGTGAGGTGGGCAGAGGTGGGTGCGCAAATGCGTTTGGTGGAGTCGCCTCTTGATATTTCCAATGCAGTGCATACGCACATGCTGCAAGATCTGACACCTCAAGAGCCAAAGACTGGCTCGCAAAAAACCTGGATTTTTACTTCTGCAACGCTAGGCGAGGATGATCAAATGCACTGGTTCACTGAGCCTTGTGGCTTAAGTGAAGCGCGCAAGTTAAGAGTTGCAAGTCCCTTTGACTATGCCAAAATGGCCGCCATCTATGTGCCACCGGGCATGCCCAAACCCAGCGACATGACTCATACGCGCACGGTGTCATCGTGGGTTGAAAAACACGCTCGAAATTTGGGCGGCAGAACCTTGGTGTTGACCACCACCTTGAATGCCATGCGCAACATTGGTGAGGCCCTGACGGCTGCCTTGGGTCAAACAGGTGAGTTAGAGGTTTTGGTCCAAGGACAAGGCCCCAAGCGCAGACTCATGGAGCGTTTTCGAGTGGGTTCTAGCGCAGGCGGTTTGGGATGCGTGTTGGTGGCTTCTGCTTCTTTTTGGGAAGGCTTTGATGTTCCCGGCGATGCGCTTCAATTGGTTGTCATTGACAAGTTGCCTTTCCCCCCACCAAACGATCCTTTGGTAGAAGCTCGCTCGCAACGATTGGAGTTGTCGGGCAAGAGCTCTTTCTCAGACTACAGCGTGCCAGAAGCTGCAGTGGCCCTGAAGCAGGGTGCAGGACGCCTGATTCGCAGTGAAACTGATCAAGGTGTTTTGGTTGTTTGCGATCCACGCCTGACTGGCATGGCCTACGGACGGCGTTTGTTGGCCTGTCTGCCGCCCATGCGCAGACTTCACACTGAAGTTGAATTTGAAGAGGCCTTGGGCAGGCTTACCAAAACTTCCACCACGCAGTAGTTTTGCTATTGGGTGATGTCATGGGTTTGGGGAAGTTCGTCTCTAAAACGCGGAGCGCGTCTGCCCTTAATTCTTCTATTCCCAATGCGCCATAGGACTTGGCCAGAATTTCTAGAGCCTCTTTGATGGCCGGTACCCCAGGGTAGTCAGTGATGGCCAATTGAGCGCGATTGACAGCAGCCACATAGGCGCCCTTGCTGTAATAAAAACGCGCCACGTGAACTTCATAAGCCGCCAAAGAGTTGACAATGTACGTCATTCGTTGGCGTGCATCTGGCGAGTATTTGGAGCCGGGAAAACGAGTGATCAGTTCTTTGAATGATTCAAAAGAGTCTTTGGCAGCTTTTTGGTCGCGCTCCGACAAGTCTTGCTTTGTGACGAAAGAGAACAAGCCCAAGTTGTCGTTGAAATTGACCAAGCCTTTTAAGTAAAGCGCGTAATCCACACCTGGGCTGGCGGGGTGAAGTTTAAGGAAGCGGTCAAGCGTGGCAATGGCTTGAATTTTTTCTGTGGCGCGATATTGCGCATAGGCTTTTTCGATTTGGGCCTGTTGTGCCAAAGGGGTACCGGCAGCCCGTCCCTCGAGTTTTTCAAACAGCATGGCCGCACGATCCCAAGCACCCGCACTCAATTCGTCGCGAGCTTCGCTGTATATTTTTTCAGGCGCCCAAGCTGCTGTAGGATCAGATGGCGTGCTGGAGCAACCTGACAAAACAGTGACGGTAAAACCGAAAAGCGTTAGCGCAAGCACCGATAATCTGATGTTCAACATCTGGCAACCTTGGAAATAAACCAAATTGATTATATCGAGCCCCTCAGAGCTATGCGACGTTGATGAGTTTCAAGATGAAACTTATCTGGATTTAGCCTTCACGGCCAAGGTCTCAGAGGTCCGTGAACTGCTTGTACCCGCAGAGTTTCATGGCCAACGGTTGGATCGGATGCTGGTGGCTGGCGTACCTGAGTTTTCAAGAAGTTATTTGCAGCAGTTGTTGGAAGACGGCGCCGTCAGCCGTGCTGGCTTGGCTCAGCTTAAGTCTGCCTTCAAGGTCAAAGCCGGTGAGCTTTGGCAGATTGAGTTGCGTGCCACGCCTCAATCGCAAGCATTCAAGCCAGAATCGATGGCTCTGAATGTGATCTACGAAGATGCCGATCTTAGGGTGATTGATAAACCTGCTGGCTTGGTTGTGCATCCCGCCCCAGGAAATTGGTCGGGTACCTTGATGAACGGTCTTTTAGGTTCAGATCATGCCCTCATGGAATTGCCCAGAGCTGGCATTGTTCATCGCTTGGACAAAGACTCCAGTGGGTTGATGGTGGTTGCCAGAACGCGCGCGGCCATGGATGCTTTGGTGAAAAAAATGGCAGCCCGAGAAATCAAGCGACAGTACATCGCCATGAGTGATCAAGCTTGGACGGGTAATACGCAAAAGACAGTTGATTTGCCCATTGGCCGAGATCCTGCCAATCGCTTGCGAATGGCTGTAGTTGATTTAGCCAAAAATTCTGGGAAAACAGCCAAAACCCACTTTCATGTCATGTCACAAAGTGAGCAAGGCAGCCTTGTACGTTGCATTTTAGAGACGGGGCGAACGCATCAAATCCGAGTTCACATGGCCGCCCTCAAATTGCCTTTGGTGGGTGATTCTATTTATGGGGGCTCTGCGCACCCCCTCATGCCAAGGCAGGCCTTGCATGCCGACCTGTTGTCATTTGACCACCCCATATCGGGTCAGCCCTTGGCATTTCAATCGCCAGTGCCAGCAGATATTCATAGTTTGCTTCAAGCTTGGTCCCTAAGTTACAATGAAAAATCCTGAATCTCAGGCTTGACCAATCGAAAGATTGGCCTAAATCCCCTTGATGGGGTGCGCAGGTGGGTCCCATCCCCCGCTAACTTGATGTTTTAAGTCGGTGCGTGCACCTTAATTCGCGCTTCAAGCGCATTTATCCCGGAAGATTGACACCATGAACACGGCGCAAGCCAAGCGTGTCCTTGAAACAGCGTTACTTTGTTCAACTCAGCCCGTCACTGTGCGTGACATGCGTGTTTTGTTCGATGACGCTTTAGGCGCTGACACACTTAAGGCACTCCTAGAAGAGTTGCAATTGGATTGGGCCGAGCGCGGCCTGGAGTTGGTCTCTGTTGCCACAGGTTGGCGGTTTCAAAGCCGTCCTGAACTGCGGATCTATTTGGACAAACTGAACCCAGAAAAACCCCCCAAGTACACCCGTGCTGTCATGGAAACCTTGGCCATCATTGCCTATCGCCAACCGGTCACTCGCGGCGATATGGAAGACATTCGGGGTGTCACCATCAATACGCAAATCATCAAACAGTTGGAAGACAGAGGCTGGGTTGAGGTCATCGGTCATCGCGAGTCTGTCGGCCGTCCTGGTTTGTATGCCACCACCCGCCACTTCCTCGACGATTTGGGTTTATCTTCCCTTGACCAATTGCCTTTACTGAGCGGTCTGGACGGTCAAGCCGCCGTGCTGGCCAGCTTGAATCCCCCTGAAGCGGACGCTTCGCAAGCATCACTTTCTTTAGAAGATGCCATTGAAGAAGCAGAAACCGCAGAGGCACAAACCGCAGAGGCACAAACCGCAGAGGCACAAACGGCAGAGGGCGAAGACTTGACAAACATTGCGCAAGAAATGCCAGACTCGGCGAAAGGCCAGCACCATGATTGAGTCACCAGAGACGCAGTCTCAAGATCCTTTGCGGCCGATTGTCATTGAGGACGTCGTTTCTGGAGAGTTCGACCAAGAAGCTGAAGGCACTATTTCGCCACTTCTGACCAAGCGCGTTTTGCCGCCCCAAGCTGAATCGCCCAAGCTGCACAAAGTCTTAGCGCAAGCTGGCTTGGGTTCACGTTTGGAAATGGAGCAGCTCATTTTGGAAGGGCGTATCTCGGTCAACAACGAGCCCGCCCACATTGGTCAACGAATTCAGTATGGTGATCAAGTTAAGGTCAATGGACGGCCTCTTAGAATTCGAATCGATCCGCCACCACCCCGCGTCATTGCTTATCATAAGCCTGCCGGTGAAATTGTCAGCCATGACGATCCCAAAAACAGGCCCACTGTTTTTCGCAAATTACCCCGTTTGCAACATGGCAAATGGCAGTCTGTTGGCCGCTTAGATCTCAACACTGAAGGCTTGCTGCTGTTTACCAGTTCAGGCGAATTGGCCAATCGATTGATGCATCCTCGATTTGGGCTAGAGCGTGAATACGCAGTCCGCGTTTTGGGCGCCCTGAGCAATGAAGAAAAGCAGAAGTTATTAGATGGCGTCATGCTCGAAGATGGCATGGCTCAATTTGGTTCGATTGAAAATGGCGGTGGAGAGGGCTCTAACTGTTGGTACCGCGTGACCATTTCAGAGGGCCGCAATCGCGAAGTAAGGCGCATGCTGGAAGCGGTGGGCCATGCCGTCAGCCGCCTTATTCGCATACGCTATGGCGCCATGGTGTTGCCGCATGGTTTGCGCCGCAGTACCTACATGGAATTGGACGAGGCCGACATTCGAGCCCTCACACATGCGGCCAACAAAGCCCAAGCTGCTGAAAACCGTGATGAGCCAGGCACTGTAGGGGAAAAGCGAGCGCAAGATCCCCGAAATCAAAATCCCCGAAACCCCCAAAACAGAGCTTTTGGTGCCAAAAAAACAGGGCCCGGCACATCTCGCCAGCGCACTGACAAATCTGCTAGCAGTCAGCCCGACCCTATGAAAACCTCTATGGGCTACATTGGGGCCGACAGTTTCAGTCGACAGCGCAAAGAGCAAGGCCCTGGCGGTAGATCGGGTGGCCCGCGCCGAAATGGCGGCAGAAGTCGCTGAATTAGCTCATTTGTTCAAGCCTTTCAAGGGTTTGCAATTCCTTTCTCCCCATGGGGAAGCCCTTAACTCGGGTTAAAATGATTGGCTTTTTTAAAAAAATATTGAGGAATTTTTCCATGGCTATCGAACGCACTTTATCTATCATCAAACCTGACGCTGTTGCAAAAAACGTCATCGGTCAAATCTACGCTCGTTTTGAAGCTGCTGGCCTCAAAGTGGTTGCAGCCAAGTTGGCGCACCTGTCACGCGGCGAAGCAGAAGCTTTTTACGCGGTTCACAAAGAGCGTCCTTTTTTTAAAGATCTGGTTGAGTTCATGATCTCTGGCCCCGTTATGATTCAAGCCCTTGAAGGCGAAGGCGCTATTTTAAAAAATCGCGATTTGATGGGCGCAACCGATCCTAAAAAAGCAGCGCCTGGCACCATTCGCGCTGACTTTGCAGAAAGCATTGACGCCAACGCGGTTCACGGCTCTGACGCTTCAGAAACAGCAGCTGTTGAAATCAGCTTCTTTTTCGCTGGCATGAACGTTTATTCACGTTAAGCCTCGCTAATTCTCCTTTGCAAATAGCTCGCGGACAAGCCCTTTCTTTCATCCGCCATGACGGCCAACCTTCTTGATTTCGACCTTGAAGGCTTGGCCGTTTTTTGTGAGGGTTTGGGCGAAAAACGTTTTCGCGCCACCCAGCTATTTCGCTGGATTCACCAGCGCGGCATGTCCAATTTTGATGACATGTCAGACCTTGCCAAATCACTGCGCGAGAAGTTAAAGGTCCATGCCCACGTTGCGGCTTTGCCTACCCTGTCCCAACAATTCTCAAAAGACGGCACCATCAAATGGTTGTTCGATGTTGGCGCAGGCGATGCCGTTGAAGCTGTCTTTATTCCTGAAGACGATCGCGGTACTTTGTGCGTTTCCTCCCAAGCCGGTTGTGCTGTGGGCTGTCGCTTTTGCTCTACGGGGCATCAAGGATTCAGTCGCAACTTAAGCACAGCCGAAATTTTGTCGCAGCTCTGGTTTGCTGAGCATTTTTTGCGCAGGCATTTGAACCAAACAGACCGCGTTATTTCCAATGTGGTCATGATGGGCATGGGCGAGCCGCTGCAAAATTACAGCGCATTGGTTCCTGCTTTAAAAGCCATGCTAGACGATCATGGCTACGGCCTGTCGCGTCGACGGGTTACAGTCTCTACGTCGGGTGTGGTGCCCATGATGACCCGTTTATCAGCAGATTGCCCAGTCGCATTGGCGGTCTCCTTGCATGCCCCCAACGATGCATTGCGCGACAATTTAGTGCCTCTGAATCGCAAGTACCCTCTGGATGAGTTGCTGTCTGAGTGCACTCGCTATTTGGAAAAAGCACCGCGAGATTTCATCACCTTTGAATATTGCATGCTTCAAGGGGTGAATGACCAAGTGATGCATGCCAAGGAGTTGGTCCAACTCATTCGGCGACATGCTGGCCAAGGTCTTCGGTGCAAATTCAATCTCATCCCCTTCAACCCATTCAAAGAGTCTGGCTTATTGAGGTCCGATGATGCAACAGTTCAACAATTTGCAGCGGTACTTTTAGACGCCGGGTTTGTGACCACTGTCCGTAAAACCCGGGGTGATGACATTGATGCTGCCTGCGGACAATTGGCAGGCGACGTCAAAGACCGCACGGGTGTTGCCGATCGAATTGCACAACAACGTGCAGTGCCCATTCAGTGGCACGATGCTGCTTCCATTACCCAAACGCCTCAAGTCTGATGTCAAGACCCGCTGCACTTGCCCCTAATTTTGGGGCAAGGCTTCTGATGGGCTTACTTTTTGTTTCAATGACCTTACATTTGCCACTTGCTAGGGCGTGGTTTTCCAAGGGCGCAGAGAATTCTCAATTGTTAGCGCGCACGCAGGCTAGAACGGCCTTGGCGTCGGCCTATTTTCATGCGGGAATGTCTGTCTTTGCATTGGAAGAAGTCGATCAAGCATTGATTTTGACGCCTCAGCATGCACCTGCTTTGGTGCTCAAAGCCCTTCTTTTTCGGCAGCAAAACAAGGCGGATTTGTCTCAACAATACTTTCAACTGGCCGCGGATGCAGCCCCCCAAGATCCTCAAATTGCCTTTCAACGGGGGATTTTTGATTGCCAAAATGGCCATTTTGAAGCGGCATTTGAAAAATTCAAGCGGGCATTGAGCCTTTCCATGGGCCCTGAGCAGGTCAAGACGAACTGGATTTGGGGCCAATGTCTCAGGCGAAATAAGCAATTTGAGGCTGCTAACGAGAGGATGTCAGATGCCTTCGCCCAACAGCCAGGCTTGATTTCTGAGGCACTTGAACTGGTTGAGCTCAAAATTCAGTTGGGAAAGTTGATAGAAGCTGAGAAAATTCTCGAATACTTGAATGATTCTTCCTCTGTGAGTGCACAATCTATCTGGCTTGCTTTGCAGCTTGCAGAGCGCCAGAATCAAGCAGTTAAAAAGAACCATTGGGGCAAGATGTTAGGACTTCATTTTTCAAATTCAGCGCAATGGCGTGCATACCAGGATGGCGCCTCTCATGACTGAAACCATCGATGAGGCTTCGGTGCCCCTGTCCCCCCGCTCTCCAGGAGGCATCATGCGCTCTGCACGTGAAAAAGCAGGCTTGCATTTGGCGGTGTTGTCTGTGAACCTCAAAGTCAGTATCAAACAACTGGAAGCCCTTGAGGCAGATCAATTTCAGCATTTGCCTGAGCCGGTTTTTGCACGTGCATTGGCTGCCAAAGTTTGTCGTTTTTTGAAAATTGATTCCGAGCCTGTTTTGGCACTGATGCCTCAAATGACCAATGGTTTAAAACCCTTGCAGCTCATTGAATCTGACAACAGGTCTTCCAATAGACTGCATCGACTGAATCAACCTAGCGGCACCGATCCGAAAGGGCGCAAGCTTTGGATCTTGTTTGCGGTCATTTGCCTTGTGGCTTGGGCTTACTCCGCCGATTTGCAACTCATTGTTTTCAATCCAAATACAAAACCTGAGGTGTCAGAAGTGGTTCCCACCATGCCTCCGGTTCAAGAACAAGCAGCCCCTGATTCAATGCAAGCGGATCTTCCTAAGGCCATGGTCTTTGATAGTTCTACCCCTGACACCGCTCGCCGCAACAACCCCAACGACTCAAATCCTCCAACTCTAGAGGTCAAAAAATGATGCAACCTATTGTCATTCCTAAGATCATGGCCGAGGCCATTCCTGCGGCTGTTCCCCTTCAAAGGCACAGCCTTCAAGCTCAAGTGGTATGGGGCCAACGCATTGTCACGGTGGGGGGGCAAGCGCCCGTTCGTGTTCAGTCTATGACCAACACCGATACCGTTGATGTCATCGGCACAGCCATTCAGGTCAAAGAATTGGCCTTGGCAGGTTCGGAATTGGTGAGGATCACTGTCAACACGCCAGAGGCTGCAGAGGCTGTTCCCCATATCCGAGATCAGCTCGACAAAATGGGCATTGATGTGCCCCTGATTGGTGACTTTCATTACAACGGACATCGATTGCTAATCGATCACCCGGCTTGTGCCGAAGCGCTTTCCAAATACCGAATCAATCCCGGCAATGTTGGAAAAGGGGATAAGCACGATCTGCAATTTGGACAAATGATTGAAGCTGCCATCCGTTGGAACAAACCTGTTCGCATTGGTGTCAACTGGGGAAGCTTAGACCAAGAGTTGTTGGCTGAATTGATGGATCAAAACAGTCTGAGAAAAGCACCTTGGGAATCCAGACAAGTGATGTACGAGGCGCTCATTACGTCGGCCATCACTTCTGCCGACAAGGCACACGAGATGGGCATGGCTCGTGCTCAAATCATGCTGTCTTGCAAGGTCTCGGGGGTACAAGACCTGATCGCCGTCTACCGAGAACTGGGTAGACGCACGGATTACCCTTTGCATTTGGGGCTGACCGAAGCAGGCATGGGTACCAAGGGTACCGTTGCCTCCAGCACAGCGCTGGCCATTTTGCTTCAAGAGGGAATTGGCGACACTATCCGCGTTTCGCTCACGCCTCAGCCTGGTGAGTCTCGCACCCAAGAAGTGGTCATTGCCTCAGAAATTTTGCAGTCTTTGGGCTTGCGAATCTTTGTACCCAGTGTCACGGCATGTCCAGGTTGTGGCCGCACCACCAGCAGCACATTCCAAGAGTTGGCCAAACAGATCGACGATTTCTTGCGCGCTCAAATGCCTGTTTGGCGCAGTCGTTATCCTGGCGTCGAGCACTTGAAGTTGGCCGTCATGGGCTGCATCGTCAATGGGCCTGGTGAAAGCAAACATGCCGACATCGGCATCAGTTTGCCCGGCACTGGCGAAGCCCCGGCTGCACCGGTGTTCATCGATGGTGAGAAAAAACTCACCCTGCGTGGCGACAACATTGCCAAAGAGTTTCAAGTCCTTGTCGAGCAATACATCGACAACCGCTTTGGCGGCAGCTCAAACGCTGTCATTTAATTTTTTTATGTCTGACATTCAATCCAAAGAACTTTCTTCCAAAGCGAGCGCGTTTAAAAAACTCACCGCCGTCAAAGGCATGAACGATGTATTGCCCGGTGAGTCCGCCAAATGGGAATGGCTCGAAGACATTGTGCGAAACTTAATGGCTCGGTATGCCTACCGAAACATTCGAACGCCCATCGTCGAGCCCACGGCTCTTTTTGTTCGCGGCTTGGGCGAAGTGACCGATATTGTTGAGAAGGAAATGTATTCCTTCGAAGATCGCTTAAATGGTGAAGCCCTCACCCTGCGTCCTGAAAGCACTGCAGGCGTTGTGCGTGCAGTGGTTGAGCACAACATGCTTTACGAGGGCGGTAAGCGTTTGTATTACATCGGCCCCATGTTCAGGCACGAGCGTCCGCAACGTGGGCGCTACCGACAATTCCACCAAATTGGCGCTGAGGTTTTGGGTTTTCAGGGGCCCGAAATTGACGCAGAAGTTATTTTGTTGGCCCATGATTTATGGCAAGCCATTGGTCTGAAAGATGTGCGCCTTGAGCTCAATAGTTTGGGGCAACCACCAGAGAGATTGGCGCATCGAGCGGCCTTAATCGGACACTTTGAAAAACACCAAGCTGTTTTAGACGAGGATGCTAAGCGTCGTCTGTATACCAATCCGCTTCGAATTCTGGACACCAAAAATCCTGCCATGAAAGAAGTGGTTGAGTCAGCCCCTCAACTGATGAATTTTTTGGGTGAAGCTTCGCTCGCCCACTTCAATGCATTGCGCCAAATTCTCGATGCCAATGGTGTTCAATATTCGTTAAATCCTCGCTTGGTTCGCGGCATGGACTATTACAACCTCACTGTGTTCGAGTTCATCACCGATCAGTTGGGTTCTCAAGGCACAGTGTGTGGGGGTGGCCGTTACGACTACCTGATCGAGCAAGTGGGTGGCAAGCCCGCGCCTGCTGTGGGTTGGGCCCTAGGACTCGAGCGTGTTTTGGCCTTGCTAGAAGAGCAGGGTGTGCAATTGCCCGATGCCACGCCCCATGCCTATGCCATCGTGCCCGATGCAAACAGTTTGCCTCTGGTTTTGAAACACCTCAGGCAGCTTCGCGCCTTGGGTGTCAATGTTCAAATGCACGCAGGCTCAGGAGAGGGCGCTGGCAGCATGAAAACTCAATTTAAAAAAGCCGACGGCAGTGGTGCGGCTTATGCCCTCATTTTTGGTGTAGACGAGCTCTCTCAAAATAATGTTTCAGTCAAGCCCTTGCGCGATGGCGGCGGGGCTCAAAGGACAGAATCTCTGGAAAAGTTGGATGCCTGGGCTCACAGCCTACAATCCAGCTCTTAAATTAAAGTTGAATATGGCATCACATCTCGATCTAGAAGAACAAGAGCAACTTGATGAACTCAAGCACTTTTGGAAAAAATACGGCAATGCCATCACCTGGCTGTTGATTGTCGTGATGGGCTCTTACGCTGGCTGGAATGGCTATCAATATTGGCAAGGCCAGCAGTCTGGCAAGGCATCGGCACTCTTCGATGAGCTTGAAAAGTCAGTAGTTTCTGGTGACATGGTCAAGCTTGAGCGTGCTTGGACCGATATGAAGGAGCGCTTCCCGAGCACCACATTCGCTGCTCAATCTGCCTTGCTGGCAGCCAAATCTTTTCAAATGACCGACAAGCCTGATGCAGCAAAAGCAGCCCTCCAGTGGGCCAGCGAAAGTGCATCCGATCAAGGCAGTGCACAATTGGCCCGTTTGCGCTTGGCTAACTTACAAGCACAACAAAAAGCCTTTGATGAGGCTTTGAAAACGCTGTCCAAACCCTTTGATCCTGCATTTGCCGGACTGGCCTCAGACGTTCAAGGCGATATTTTCGCGGCTCAAAACAAATCGCAAGATGCCATCAAAGCTTACACCGATGCATGGCGTCAGATGGAAGAAAATTCTGAATACCGTCGTTTGATTGCAGCCAAGTTAAATGCTTTGGGCGTAGACCCTGATGTTGCAAAAGGTGCGTCGAAATGAAATTTCAGTCCTTCTCTGTTGAGATGAGGGCGAAAAGCATGACTTGGCTGTCCTTTGCAACGGTCGGCGTCTTGCTAATGGGTTTGGTCGCTTGTTCAAGCACCCCCGATAAACCTAGCCCGACAGCCTTGACCGACTTCAAATCCCAATTGAGCATCAGCAAAGCCTGGTCACTCCAAATTGGCCCCATCAGCCCAACTTCCAATGCACTCTTAAGCCACAACTTAACCGAAGGTCGTTTGGCCTTGGTCACGGGCAGCGGCCTTGTTGTTTTGTTAGATGCCGAAACGGGCGCCGAATCATGGCGTCATGCTTTGAACACACCTGTTGCCGCTGGCATTGGGGGCGACGGTGAGCGTTTTGCCGTCATTTCACAAGCCAACGAATTAATTGCCATTTCAAATGCCAAAGTCATCTGGCGGGTCAAGTTACCAGCATCTTCTTTCACATCGCCTTTGGTTGCCGGTGGACGTGTCTTTGTTCTAATGGCTGATCGAACTGTGATGGCCTTTGATGGTGCATCTGGACAAAGGTTATGGACCCAACAACGCGCTGGCGATCCTTTGGTTTTGAAGCAAGCCGGTATCCTGACTTCTTTCCAAGACAGGCTTCTGGTGGGCCTTTCTGGTCGCTTGGTGGCCATGAACCCTGCCAACGGCGTTTCGATGTCCGAACTTACCATTGGCGCCTCGCGCGGTACCAACGAAGTCGAGCGTTTGATTGACTTGGTGGCGGGTGTATCGCGGGTCAACAATGTCATTTGCGCCAGAGCATTTCAAACTTCTGTCACCTGCGTCGATGCCCTTAAGGGCAGCAACTTATGGACGCGTGCAGCACAAGGGCATGTCGGCTTAAGTGGTTCCGAGTCTTTGCTTTTTGGCGCTGAGTCTGACGGTAAATTGGTGGCTTGGCAACGCAGCACTGGCCAAGTCGCTTGGCAATCAGAAGCGTTCCGTTTTAGAGGGCTCACTGCGCCTCATTGGGCTGCCGGCCAGTTGCTTGTAGGAGACAGTTTGGGTATGGCCCATTGGATAGATGACAGCAATGGCCAAACCATTGGCCGTATTCAAGTCGATGCATCAGGCATTGCAATGACACCTTTGCGTGTTGGTAAAAATTGGGTGATCGTGACTCAGAGTGGCTTGGTGCAAGCACTTCGAGCCGAATAACACCCAGCTGAAAGATAGATTTGAAACCCGTACTGGCCTTGGTCGGACGCCCCAATGTGGGCAAGTCCACTTTATTCAATCGACTCACTAAAAGTCGCGATGCCATCGTCGCTGACTTTGCGGGTCTCACGCGCGACCGCCACTATGGGCAAGGACGGCAGGGTCGCTATGAATACATCGTCATTGATACGGGTGGCTTTGAGCCTGATGCCCATGATGGCATCTACAAAGAAATGGCCAAACAAACTCAGCAAGCAGTTGCTGAGGCCGATGTGGTTGTCTTTGTGGTCGATGCCCGTGCAGGCGTTTCTGCGCAAGACTATGACATTGCCAAATATTTGCGGCGCATTGGCAAGCCTTGCTTGTTGGTTGCCAACAAGGCCGAAGGGATGCGCGAGGGTGTTCAAATCAGCGAGTTTTACGAACTGGGATTAGGCGATGTCATTCCAGTTTCGGCCGCGCATGGCCAAGGTGTGCGAAGCTTGGTAGAGCTGGCCCTGGACCCGCTGCTGTTGCCTGAAGAAGGTGCTGAAGCTGAACCAGACCCTACTGTGGTTAAGCTGGCGGTGGCAGGGCGCCCCAATGTGGGCAAGTCAACCCTCATCAATACTTGGCTTGGTGAAGAGCGCTTGGTTGCCTTTGACATGCCGGGTACCACCCGAGATGCCATCACGGTTCCCTTTGAACGCGACGGACAAAAGTTCGAGCTCATTGACACGGCCGGTTTGCGCCGCAAGGGCAAAGTCTTTGAAGCCATTGAAAAATTCTCGGTGGTTAAAACCTTGCAAGCCATTGAATCGGCCAATGTCGTTTTATTGCTGTTGGATGCTACTCAGGGCGTGACAGAACAAGACGCTCACATTGCTGGCTTTATTTTGGACAGCGGTCGTGCTGTGGTGTTGGCGGTTAACAAGTGGGATGCAGTCGATTCGTACCAACGCGAATTGGTGAACCGATCGATAGAAAGTCGACTGCCATTTTTGAAGTTTGCCAACTTGCACACCATTTCAGCCAAAAAACGCCAAGGACTGGGACCTGTTTGGAAATCCATCACGCAGGCCCACAAATCGGCCATGGTCAAAATGACCACACCCGTTTTAACGCGCCTGTTGCTTGAGTCGGTTCAGTTTCAAAGTCCGCAACGCGGCGGCATGTTCCGTCCTAAATTGCGTTATGCCCACCAGGGCGGTATGAACCCTCCGGTCATTGTGGTTCATGGCAATTCTTTAGAGCACGTCACTGAAACCTACAAACGTTATTTGGAAGGCCGTTTCCGCAAAGCCTTTGATTTGTCAGGTACGCCGCTGCGCATTGAAATGAAAACGTCTCAAAACCCCTTTGCTGACAAAGATGCGGGGTAATTTGTAAGGTTTTTAAAGGGGACTTGCACAGAATGCTCCTTTTAAGTGTTAAGGTGAAATCCTTAAATTAATTCAAAACACGGAGAATATCGTGAACAACAAAGGGCAACTTTTGCAAGATCCCTTCCTCAATGCATTGCGTCGTGAGCATGTGCCAGTGTCCATTTACTTGGTCAACGGCATCAAACTCCAAGGCCAAATTGAATCATTCGACCAATACGTGGTTCTGCTTCGTAACACGGTCACTCAAATGGTTTACAAACACGCCATTTCCACCATTGTCCCCGGCCGAGCAGTCAACCTTTTAGGTTCGGACGAAGCCGTCGACGAGCCGACGGCTTAACGCGCTGTTTTGAACAGCGATTCGGTTGACACAACGCCCGCCTTGTTGGTGGGTGTTGATTTTGGCTTGCCACATTTTGATGCAGAGTTAGATGAGCTCAGTCAACTGGCCTTAACGGCAGGCCTCAAGCCTGTGGCCAAAATGACTTGCAAGCGCAAAGCCCCCGACGCTGCCCTTTTTGTGGGTTCTGGCAAAGCCGATGAAATTAAATTTATGGCACAGCAAATGGGCGCCAATGAGGTTCTGTTTGATCAGTCTTTGAGCCCAGCTCAGCAGCGCAACCTCGAGCGTCATTTAGGTCTGCCCGTGAACGACCGAACTTTGCTCATTCTTGAAATCTTCGGTCAACGCGCGCGCAGTCATGACGGCAAATTGCAAGTTGAGTTGGCGCGCCTCCAATACCTGAGTACCCGTTTGGTTCGCCGTTGGTCACACCTTGAACGTCAGCGTGGCGGCATTGGTACACGCGGTGGCCCGGGAGAAACTCAAATTGAACTTGACCGACGCATGATCAATGACGCCATCAAGCGCACCAAGGATCGCTTGTCTAAAGTTAAAAAACAACGTTCTACCCAGAGAAGACAACGCGATCGCCGCAACTCTTTCAACGTTTCCTTGGTGGGCTACACCAATGCCGGCAAATCTACTTTGTTCAACACATTGGTCAAAGCGCGTGCCTATGCTGCTGATCAATTGTTTGCCACTTTAGACACCACCACACGTCAACTGTATTTGGGGGAGGCTGGCCGCAGCGCTTCGGTCTCCGATACGGTGGGATTTATTCGAGATTTGCCGCATGGCTTGATTGATGCCTTTCAGGCCACCTTGCAGGAGGCTGCCGATGCTGACTTGTTGCTTCATGTGGTGGATGCTTCCAACCCTAACTATCAGGAGCAAATGAACGAGGTCAAAAGAGTGCTTCGGGAAATTGGGGCAGAAGATGTGCCGCAGTGGCTAATTTTCAACAAAATAGACAATCTCCCTCCCGAGCGGCAACCGCTTGAAATGTTCGACCTGTATGAAGTCGATGGCGTCCCTTTGAAGCGCCTATTTGTCAGTGCCCAATCGGGACAAGGCGTGCCAATGTTGCGCAAAATGCTTGCTGAAGAAGTATTTCGAACAGTTTCAAACCCCGAACCCGTATCTGACCCGCGCTTTGACCTTGATAAATTCGGGGAAAATGAAGATGATTTTTCATAATTGTCGCTCTGATTGTGCACAATGAGACCAGTCATATAAAAGCGTAGAAAAGCGAATGAATTCCAAATACCGTGCATTTAGCTGGTCAGTCTTGCCGCAGCGCCTTCGTGGCATGTTCAATTTGAACGATCCACGCTGGGGCCGAGGCGACGACAAACCTGCTTCTGAAGGTCAAGACGGCACCAATGCCCCTGGCAATCCGCCAGGCGCCAATGGTTCCCAACAGCAGCCTCCAAATCCTCAGCCTTCAAATTCAGGCAACCCGTCTAACCGACCTGGTCAATCTTCGGGGCCTCCAGATTTGGATGAGTTGTGGCGTGACCTCAATCGCAAGCTCTCGCAGTTCTTGGGTGGCAAAAATGGCGGTCCGCCTAACAAAGGCCAGCCCAATGGCTCGCCCTTCAATGGTTTGCCCCCTGTGTTTCGCAATTTAGGCATTGGTGTCATATTGGGTGCTTTACTCCTAATCTGGTTGGGTACAGGTTTCTTCATTGTCCAAGAGGGACAACAAGCCGTGATCACTCAATTTGGCCAATACAAGTCCACGGTCGGTGCTGGTTTCAATTGGCGCTTTCCTTACCCCATTCAAAAAAACGAGTTGGTGTTTGTCACGCAAATTCGTTCTGTTGACATTGGCCGCGACAACGTCATCAAAGCCACCGGTCTTCGCGAGTCAGCCATGCTCACGGAAGATGAAAACATTGTCGAAATTAAATTCGCTGTTCAATACCGCTTAAACGATGCTCGTGCCTATTTATTTGAAAGTAAAAACCCCACAGAAGCCGTTGTGCAAGCTGCTGAAACAGCCGTACGCGAGGTGGTGGGCAAAATGAAAATGGATTCTGCTTTGGCAGAAGAACGCGATCAAATTGCGCCTAGAGTTCGAGCCCTGATGCAAAACATTTTGGACCGTTACAAGGTGGGTATTGAAGTGGTTGGCATCAACTTGCAACAAGGCGGCGTTCGTCCGCCCGAACAAGTTCAAGCTGCGTTTGATGATGTGCTCAAGGCGGGCCAAGAACGCGAGCGTGCCAAAAATGAAGCGCAAGCTTATGCCAACGATGTTGTGCCTCGTGCAGTTGGCGCTGCAGCGCGCTTGAAGGAGGAGTCCCAAGCCTATCGCGAACGAATTGTGGCGCAAGCAGAAGGTGATGCCCAGCGGTTCAAGTCCATTTTGCCCGAGTATCAAAATGCGCCTCAAGTGACGCGTGATCGCATGTATTTAGATGCCATGCAGCAAATTTACTCTAGCGTCACCAAGGTGGTGATTGACAGCAAACAAGGTTCTAACCTGATGTATCTGCCACTCGATAAATTGATGCAAATGACCGCAACACCCTCAACTGTTACGGCCCCTGTCGATACGCCTGCGAACAATGCAGCCACAAGCTCTGTCCCCAACAGTGCTCCTCCTGATCCCAGATCGCGCGACAGTCTCCGATCTCGTGACCGTGAAAATCGTTAAGGAAGCAGCAAAATGAATCGTATTGGAATATGGGTTTCATCCCTGCTGCTGTTGCTGGCTTTGGCCAGCTCCATGTTGTTCGTGGTCGATCAGCGTCAATTTGGCGTGGTTTATGCTTTGGGTCAAATCAAAGAAGTCATCACCGAGCCTGGTTTGAACATCAAGCTGCCGCCGCCTTTGCAAAACGTCACTTACATTGACAAGCGTTTGTTAACCCTCGACAGCCCCGACACCGAGCCCATGCTGACAGCTGAGAAACAACGTGTGGTGATCGATTGGTACGTTCGTTGGCGCATTACAGATCCCATGGCCTATATCCGCAATGTTGGCTTGGATGAAAAGGCAGGTGCCAATCAACTGAACCGAGTGGTTCGAAATGCTTTTCAAGAAGAAATCAACAAGCGCACTGTGAAGGACTTGCTGTCTTTAAGTCGGGACATCTTGATGAATGACGTCAAGCGCGAAGTCCTCGAAAAAGTGCGCGGCGAAAAGCCTTGGGGTGTGGACGTTGTCGATGTTCGCATCACACGAGCAGACTATGTCGATGCCATTACCGAATCGGTGTATCGCCGTATGGAGGCAGAGCGTAAGCGCGTTGCCAACGAACTTCGTTCTACCGGTGGTGCAGAGGGAGAGAAAATCCGTGCTGATGCCGATCGCCAGCGCGAAGTCACCATTGCCAATGCTTACCGCGAGGCTCAAAAAATCAAAGGCCAGGGCGATTCACAGGCCGCCAAAATCTACAACGAGTCCTTTGGCCGCGACCCTCAATTCGCGCAGTTTTACAGAAGCCTCGATGCCTACAAAGCCAGTTTTGCTAAAAAGAGCGATGTCATGGTTTTAGACCCTAGCAGCTCAGACTTCTTTAGAACCATGAGAGGCAATTCTTCAGGCAGCCAAGCAGCCCCCGCAGTGAAGAAGTAAGTGAGCTTCTGGGCCTCAATCATGGTGGCCATCTCGCTGGTGTTAATTTTTGAGGGGCTTCTGCCCCTCATTTCCCCGCCCAAGTGGCGAGAAATGTTCAGCCAGCTCTTGCAGCTCGAAGATGGTCAAATTCGTTTTTTTGGTCTTTCGATCGTTTTGTTGGGACTCTTTCTTTTAGGGGCCTTCATTTAGAGCCTGTTTGAACCGGTAAAATCCTTGTTTTAACAGCCTCCCAGATTGCCATGTCCGCTTGGGTCCTCCCGGATCACATCGCTGATGTCTTGCCCTCAGAAGCCAGACACATCGAAGAACTCCGAAGATTGCTTCTAGACACCGCCCGAAGCTATGGCTTTGAGTTGGTATCACCCCCTTTGCTTGAGCACATTGAGTCTTTGCTCACTGGCACTGGCAAAGCGCTTGATCTTCAAACTTTCAAATTGGTCGATCAAATTTCTGGTCGAATGATGGGCTTGAGAGCTGACACGACCCCTCAAGTCGCTCGAATTGATGCCCATTTGTTGAACCGAAAGGGTGTCACAAGGCTTTGCTACTGTGGCCCTGTCCTTCATACCCAACCCGACCGACCCCACGCTACCCGCGAACCCTTGCAGTTGGGTGCCGAAATATTTGGCCATGCTGGTTTAGAAGCCGATCTCGAGGTCTTGCAGTTGGCACTGGATTGTTTGCGCGCTTCTCAAATGGGTGAGGTATTGGTTGACCTGGGTGATGCCAGAATTGTGAGCAGTTTGCTTGAAGACATGCCCCTGACAGATGTCATGCGAGGCGATGTTTTTGCTGCACTGGCCAGTAAAAATGCTTCTGCTTTGGCTGATTTAACCCAAAATTTTCCCAAGGGCATTCAAGCCGGACTGATGAACCTCATTGACCTCTATGGGAACAGTTCAGTTTTAACGCAAGCACTCCAAAAATTACCGCCTAAACCCCAAATCAAGTTGGCCATAGAGCAGTTGAAATGGTTAAGCGACCAACTGCCTGATGTCACTTTCAAGTTTGATTTGGCCGATGCTCGCGGCTATGCTTACTACAGTGGTTTGCGCTTTGCTATTTATGCAAAAGGCGCGAGTGATGCAGTGGTGCGCGGTGGTCGTTATGACGGTGTAGGTGCTGCCTTTGGCCATGAAATAGGCCGTGATCGTCCCGCAGTGGGTTTCAGCTTAGATCTGAAACAATGGGTGGGGGTTGTCCCGCAACTCAGTCTTAAAGCTGCCATTCGGGCGCCATGGGGCACTCGGCCAGACCTGCGTTCGGCCATTGCGCAGTTGCGCATGCACGGTGAAACTGTGGTGTGCAGCTTGCCTGGGCACGAAAGTGAAATAGATGAATTCCAATGTGATCGCGAACTCTTTGAGCTTGCGGGGCAGTGGATCTTAAAAGCCATTGAAAACAATACAAAATGAACATGATCAAAGGACGTAACGTTGTCGTTGTTGGAACCCAGTGGGGTGACGAGGGCAAAGGCAAACTGGTCGACTGGCTGACTGAAAGCGCGCAAGGTGTTGTGCGCTTTCAAGGTGGCCATAATGCAGGCCACACATTGGTCATCAATGGCGTCAAAACGGCACTTCACCTCATTCCAAGTGGCATCATGCGCGCTGGTGTGAAGTGTTACATCGGCAATGGTGTGGTTTTGTCTGCAGGCAAACTGTTTGAAGAAATTGCAGGTCTAGAAAAGTCGGGGGTTGAGGTTCGTTCTCGCTTGCGTATCAGTGAAGCCTGCCCTTTGATCTTGCCGTTTCATGCCGCCCTGGACGTTGCGCGTGAGGCAGCTCGGGAGCAAGGTGGCGCAGAAAAAATTGGCACCACAGGCCGTGGCATTGGCCCTGCCTACGAAGATAAAATTGCACGCCGTGCGTTGCGTGTGCAAGATCTGAAATACCCTGAACGTTTTGCGCAAAAGCTCAAAGAGCTCTTGGATTTGCACAACCATGTTTTGAAAACTTATTTGGGCTCAGAAAAGTTCATCTTTGGTGATGCACTTAAGCCGTATGTCAAAAATGGTGAAGTACAGTTTGACGTGGTTTTCAAAGAAGCCATGGAACATGCAGAACTCTTGAAGCCCATGATGGCCGATGTGTCTCGCGAACTCAATGACGCACACCGCTTAGGTGCCAACTTGTTGTTCGAAGGCGCGCAGGGCACACTGCTCGATGTTGATCACGGCACCTACCCTTACGTCACATCCAGCAACTGCGTGGCTGGCAATGCCGCTGCAGGGTCAGGTGTGGGCCCTGGTTTGTTGCATTATGTTTTAGGCATTACCAAGGCCTATTGCACACGGGTTGGCGGCGGCCCATTTCCAACCGAATTGGAATGGGAAAAAGAAGGCACACCGGGTTGGCACATGAGCACAGTGGGCGCTGAAAAGGGCGTCACAACGGGTCGAAGCCGACGCTGCGGTTGGTTCGATGCGGCATTGCTCAAGCGCAGTGCTCAGGTCAATGGTTTGTCTGGCCTTTGCATTACCAAACTCGATGTCCTTGACGGCTTGAAAGAGTTAAAGCTTTGCACGGGGTATGAGTTAGACGGCGAAATTGTGGACATTCTGCCCATGGGTGCCGACGACATTGCACGCTGCAAGCCTATTTACGAGTCGATTGAAGGCTGGACTGACAGCACAGTGGGCGTTACACAATTTGACAAACTACCTGTCAATGCTCGTTTGTATTTACAGCGCATTGAGCACATCACGGGCGTTCCCATTCATTTGGTGTCGACCAGCCCTGACCGTGACCACACCATCTTGATGCACCATCCTTTTTTGACACCCCTTTAATTGACATCAACACATCGCTTCACCTTAGGGTGAACAAAACTAAACATTGGAGAATCTGAATGCTGACTGAAGATGGCAAACACCTGTACGTAAGCTACGACGAATACCACAATCTGATAGAAAAGCTGGCCATCAAGGTCCATCAATCTGGGTGGGAGTTTGACACCATTTTGTGTTTGGCAAGGGGCGGCATGCGCCCTGGCGATATTCTGTCTCGCATTTTTGACAAGCCCTTGGCTATCATGTCCACCAGCTCTTACCGCGCTGATGCGGGTACTGTGCAGGGCCATTTGGACATCGCTCGCTTTATTACCACCCCAAAAGGTGAAATTGCAGGTCGTGTTTTGTTGGTCGACGACCTCGCCGATTCGGGCCACACCCTGCATGCTGTGGTCGACATGTTGAAAACCAATTACAAGCCCATCACAGAACTGCGCAGTGCGGTTGTTTGGACCAAGGGTCTTTCTGGTTTTCAACCCGATTACTCTGTTGAATACCTACCCACCAATCCTTGGATTCATCAGCCTTTTGAAGGTTATGACAGCATGAATCCTGAAAAATTAATGGATAAGTGGAAAGTCTAAAGGTAATATGGTGGGATGACTGAAAAGAACACATCCCACATTTCCACTCAGCTGATTCATCACGGCTACACGCCACCGCCTGATTTTCAGGCCCCTCAGCCGGGTATCTTCAAAGCTTCTACGGTTTTCTTCCCCAATGTGGCGGCTATGCGCCAACGCGATTGGAAAGACAAATCGGCTTACACCTACGGAACGCATGGCACGCCTACAAGCTTCACGCTTGAAGAGCGGCTTTGCGCGCTAGAGGGCGGCAAACATTGTGTGTTAACGCCCAGTGGCTTGACGGCCTTGGCAGTAGCCTCTTTTGCTATTTTGAAAACGGGCGATCATATTTTGCTGCCCGACAACTCATACGGCCCCAACAAGGTGTTAGCAGCAGGTGAATTGACATCGTTTGGCATTTCTCATACTTTTTACAATGCCATGGATCCCCAAGATCTGGCTTCCAAAATCAAACCCAATACCCAACTTGTTTGGTTGGAAGCCCCAGGCTCAATCAGCATGGAGTTTCCAGACCTCATCGGTTTGATTAAGGTTTGTCAATCTCACCGCGTTTTAACTGCCTTAGACAATACATGGGGCGCGGGAATTGCATTCAAGCCCTTTGACCTGTTGGGCGATGGCAGTTTGTCCGTTGATCTCACCGCACATGCGTTAACCAAATATCCCAGTGGGGGTGGCGATGTGCTCATGGGCAGCGTCATGACCTGCAACGATGGATTGGCCACGAAACTCAAAATGACCATGAGCCGTTTGGGAATTTGTGTGGGTCCCAACGACATTGAAAGCATTCTTCGCTCGCTGCCCACCATTTCTTTGCGCTATGCGGCGCAAGACCTGTCTGCCCGTCAGTTGGCGCAATGGTGGAAAGGCCAGAAAGCCTGTGTGCAGGTGCTGCATCCCGCTGTAGAAGGATCCCCTGGACACGAGCATTGGCAAGCCTTGTGCGCTTCTGACGGTAGTGCAGGGCATGCAGCAGGCTTGTTCAGCGTCATGCTGCACCCCTCATTGGCGCAGGTCCAAGTCGATGCGTTTTGCGACAGCCTGAGTCTCTTCAGGTTGGGTTACAGCTGGGGCGGCCCCATCAGTTTGGTGGTGCCTTACAACATTGCCAGCCTGCGTTCCAACTGGCCTTCACACCTGCAACAAGGCTACTTGGTGCGTTTTTCAACAGGGTTTGAAGACCCTCAAGATTTGATCCATGATTTGGCCAAAGCTGTGGAGCAGTGCTTGAATTTTTAAGTGTCTTGAAGGATTGAATGGCAAGCTGATACAGTGGAGCTATTCAATAGAAAGAAATACCTTGGCAACTCCCAATTACGGCTACGAAAAACGTCAAAAAGAATTGGCGAAGAAACGCAAAAAAGAAGACAAACTGAAAGCCAAGTCTGAGAAAAGAACAGACTCGCCTGATTCACCCTTAGAAGATTTGCCTGAAGACGAGATTGAGCCGCTGCCCGCTTCCGATGTACCGCCCCAAGCCTAAATTGCAGAACACCTCCATCTTTGCAGGGCTATTTCACATCGGCCAACATTTTTTTAAGCTGAGGCCATATGTTTTTCATCATGGTGCTTTGCGCCCCTTCATTGGGATGAATTCGGTCTGACTGAAACCACTTCAAAGGATCTGCGTCGTCTGCAATGCCTTTTAAAAATTGGTTGTTGAGTTCGGCACCCGTTTCTTTGGACACCCTCTGATAGGCTTGTGCTATTTGTTGAGCGTAGTTGGCGCCATAGTTTGGCGGCATTTGCATGCCAATGAACATCACTTTGGCGCCTGCTTTTTTGCCTTGATTGCCCATGGCGCTCAAATTTTGCTGCGTCATTTGCATGCTCAAGCCTCGAAGCGCATCGTTGCCCCCAAGCTCCACGATCAGAACATGCGGCTTGTGCACTTTGAGCAACTGGGGCAACCTGCTAAGGCCTCCTGAACTTGTATCACCGCTGATACTGGCATTCACCATTCTCACTTTGACTGCCTCTTTGAAGGCCTGGTCGCTCATCAATTGAATCCAGCCTGTTCCTCGTGTCAGGCCATACTCTGCACTCAATGAGTCGCCCACAATTAATACAATTTTTTCTAGGCTTGGTGTTGTCTTAACACTGTCTCTCGGGGTGATCTCGCTGGCCCAAAGGGGCAAGCAAAAACCCGCGCAGAACAAGCTAACCACAAGCCAGTTAAAGTATCTACGTTGTAAGGAAATTTGGTACATGTCAGAAACAATGATCTCAGTCAGTCATGTCAGTAAGGTGGTCAGTGATGTCGGTGGCCCATTGGCTATTTTGCGTGATATTGATTTCTCCGTGAAGGCTGGGGAATCTGTTGCCATTTTGGGGGCCTCTGGTTCTGGCAAAAGCACCTTGTTGTCCATCATGGCAGGTTTAGACACCCCAACCGAAGGTCAGGTGTCATTGGCAGGACAGCCCATTTTTGACATGACAGAGGACCAACGTGCCGCATGGCGCGGACAAATGTTAGGTTTTGTATTTCAAAATTTTCAATTGATGGGTCATTTAACTGCATTAGAAAATGTCATGTTGCCGCTTGAGTTGGCGGGCTCCAGAAACGCAAGCCAATTGGCCAAAGAGATCTTGTCGCAAGTAGGGCTTGCAGAGCGCTTGAAACATTTTCCAAAAGTTCTCAGTGGTGGTGAACAACAACGTGTTGCTCTTGCGCGAGCCTTTGTGGTCCAACCTCAGCTCCTCTTAGCCGATGAGCCGACAGGAAGTTTGGATGCTCAAACTGGCGAAAGCATTATGAATTTGATGCTTTCTATGAATCAGGCGAGAGGGACAACCCTGATTTTGGTCACGCATGACCAAAAACTGGCTTCTCGCTGCGATCGAACACTCACACTTCAAGCTGGACAGCTCATATCCCAACGATAATTGGGGCATGTCTTCTCCCAAAATTCTTTTCGGTTTTCATGCAGTTGGTGTCCGTTTAAAAACAGCACCTCAATCGATTGTTGAGATCTATTTTGAAACCACACGGCGTGATGCCCGCATGCGCCAGTTCATTGAACGCGCTCAAGAGGCCGGCGTCAGGCTCATCGAGGCTGACGGCATGCGCTTGGCCAAGTTGGCAGGCAGTCATGGCCATCAGGGTGTTGCCGCTCGCGTCGAAACTTTGCCTCAAGCCCATTCGCTTGATGATCTGTTAGACCAAGTTCAGGGCCCTGCATTGCTCTTGGTCTTGGACGGTGTCACAGATCCACACAATCTGGGTGCATGTTTGCGTGTGGCCGATGGCGCGGGTGCTCATGCTGTCATTGCACCAAAAGATCACGCCGCAGGCATCAATGCCACTGTGGCCAAGGTTGCCAGTGGTGCCGCTGAAACTGTGCCGTATTTCATGGTGACCAACTTGGCTCGAACTTTGGGTGAACTCAAAGAGCGTTCTATTTGGATCATTGGCGCCAGTGGCGATGCCCCTCGCAATATTTACCAATCAGATCTCAAAGGTGCAGTTGCTTTGGTTTTGGGTGCTGAAGGTGCTGGCATGCGACAACTCACACGCAAAACATGTGATGAGTTGGTCAGCATCCCCATGCAAGGTGCCGTTGAGAGCTTGAATGTGTCGGTGGCCAGCGGTGTTTGTTTGTTTGAAGCGCTTAGGCAGCGCTTGGTTTCATAAGCTCACAGCAGTCCTGCTGCACCCAGAATGCCGCCAGCTGCAATCAGCCACAACAAGTGAATTGAAGTAAGCAACATCACCCCTGTTGCAACGGCAGTGACCAACCAAATTTTCCAGTCTTGTGCAAAGTCGCGGTGGGCAGCCGACAACAGCCACCCCGTTGACACCAAGAGCCCAATCACAATGGGTGCCATGCCAGATTTGAAGGCCTGAACCGATGTCAGATCTCGGTTGACATGAGCCCATTTGGTGGCTTTGTAGGTCAGGATAGAAGAGGGCAACATAATGCCCAACATGGTGAGAAATACCCCTAAAAGACCAAGCCACCATGCATGGGCACCAGCGCTCAAGCCCCCACCTGCATTGATGCCCACTTGCCATCCCATGAGAGCTACAAAGAGCACATTGGGGCCGGGTGCAGACTGAGCCAGCGCAATGCAGGAAGAGAAGGAAGAGTCTGTCAGCCAATGTTTTTCAGTGACCAAAAATCGGTGCATTTCTGGCGCAGTTGTGAGTGCCCCCCCAATCCCCATCAGGGATAAAACGGCAAAATGCATGAACAGGTCGAACCAGTCTTGAGGACTGAGAGGCAGGCCCATGCTTAGGATGCCTCCTGATCTGTCTGTGTTTTGGCATCAAGGTCGGATTGCAATTGTTTCAAGGCGCGGTAGGTGATGAAACAGGCCAAGCTGCCTAAGCCAAGTAAAACCCAAGGCAACGGCCATCTGAAAATACCGACACAAGCAAATGAAATAACAGCAAAAGGGATGGCTGTCCAAAGTCCCATTGGATTTTTCGGCAGGGTTGTGCCAAGTTTGAGCCCCGTGGCAATGACCAAACCAGCCGCCACAGCCCCCATGCCTTTGAGTGCCCCTTCAGAGACAGCATTGTCTGCCACGCCACCAAACAAGATGGCCAGGCCAAGCACCAAAACGAGGGGCCCGCAAATCAGGCCGCAAACAGCTGCCAAAGCGCCTGCAATGCCAAAGTATTTGCCGCCAATCATCAAGCAAAGGTTGACCACGTTAGGCCCCGGCATCACTTGCGCAACAGACCATTCTTCAACAAATTGGGCCTTGGTCATCCACTTTCTGCGTTCAACCAATTCGTGTTGAACAACTGCTAAAACGCCACCAAACCCCTGGAGTGCCAAAAAGGTGAAAACCATGAACAGTTCTGTTTTGGATTGCGGATGACGAGATTCTTGGACTTCAGAAGACATGCTCGAATTATCGCTGAAGCTTTTGCGGGTCAACTGATTCAAAATAGGATGTCACGAAGCTAGAAATGGTCATTTGCAGAGGCCCTCTGGGAGACATGTTCCCAAAGAAGCTTAAAATATAGCCTTCTTTAATTTCGACCCCATGAACGCACTGGTTGACGTCTCTTTCTTTCCGCGCAACGCCAAGCCCCTGAACAGCTATCGCAAGTTCTGGGCGGCGCGCTTTGGCACGGCTCCTTTTTTACCCATGAGCCGCGCTGAAATGACGCAATTGGGTTGGGACAGTTGCGACATTGTCTTGGTCACTGGCGACGCCTATGTCGACCATCCCAGTTTTGGCATGGCGGTCATTGGTCGAATGCTAGAGGCACAAGGTTTCCGGGTGGGCATCATTGCTCAGCCCGATTGGCAAAGTGCCGATCCGTTTCGCGCTTTGGGCAAGCCCAATTTATTTTGGGGCGTCACAGCAGGCAACATGGATTCCATGATCAACCGTTACACGGCTGATCGAAAAATCAGATCCGACGATGCCTATACAGCAGGCGATGTTGGCGGCAAACGACCCGACCGAGCGGCCATTGTATACAGCCAGCGCTGTCGTGAAGCTTTTCCAGAAATTCCCATTGTGTTGGGCGGCATTGAAGGTTCTTTGCGCCGCATTGCGCACTATGACTATTGGTCAGACAAAGTCCGTCGATCGATTGTGGTCGACAGCAAGTGTGATTTGCTGCTCTACGGCAATGCAGAACGTGCCGTGGTTGAAATTGCACACAGGTTGGCTGCAAGAGAGCCCGTTCACGACATTGTCGATGTTCGCGGTACAGCTTTTGTCATGCGACAAACGCCTGAAGCCTGGTTCGAAATTGATTCTTCTTCAGTGGACACGCCTGGGCATGTAGAAGCACACGTCAATCCCTACCTCATGATTTCGGAACAAGCGCGTGAGAACGGTGCGACATGCGCCCGCGAAGATGAAGCGCAGACGGTAG
Organism: Limnohabitans sp.; assembly: GCA_009693505.1. Classification (GTDB taxonomy): domain Bacteria; phylum Pseudomonadota; class Gammaproteobacteria; order Burkholderiales; family Burkholderiaceae_C; genus Limnohabitans_A. Next base: position 20,996 of record SHXD01000009.1, on the reverse strand, counting down.
CCGATCAGCAAAATGCGACAGTTAAACCGCTTACTTTTGTGCCCAATCCGCAGATGCCGGCCATGACAGGCAAAGGCTTGCACAAAGTGCCGCCTCGTGACAAAAGCGTCATTCGCCTGCCCAGTTATGAGCAAGTGAAATCTGATCCTGTGCTGTATGCGCATGCCAACCGCGTGTTGCACTTAGAAACCAATCCTGGCAATGCGCGCTGTTTGGTCCAAGCCCATGGTGAGGGTGTCACCGCGCGCGATGTTTGGATCACGCCACCCCCCATACCGCTCACAACAGCCGAAATGGATGCCGTGTTTGACTTGCCCTATTCGCGCAGTCCACACCCTATTTATGCCGACGAAAACGGCTCGCATGACGCAGCCACCAAAATACCTGCCTGGGAGATGATTCGCTTTTCTGTGAACATCATGCGGGGCTGCTTTGGTGGCTGTACGTTTTGCTCCATCACAGAACATGAAGGTCGCATCATTCAAAGCCGCAGCGAAGCTTCCGTGCTGCGTGAAATTGAAGACATTCGCGATAAGGTCAAGGGCTTCACAGGCGTCATTTCAGATTTGGGCGGCCCCACAGCCAACATGTACCGCTTGGGTTGTAAATCTCCCGAAATTGAAGCTGCTTGTCGCAAGCCCAGTTGCGTATTTCCTGGCATTTGCAGCAACCTCACCACAGATCATGGCCCGCTCATTCAGATGTACCGCAAAGCGCGGAGTTTGAAGGGCATTAAAAAGATCCTGATTGGCTCTGGCTTGCGCTATGACTTGGCGGTTCAAAGTCCTGAGTATGTGAAAGAGTTGGTCACTCACCATGTGGGTGGGTATTTGAAAATTGCACCAGAACACACAGAGTCAGGCCCGCTCACCAAGATGATGAAGCCTGGCATTGGGTCTTACGACAAGTTCAAGAGCATGTTTGACAAGTTCAGCGCGGAAGCTGGCAAGAAACAGTTCTTGGTGCCTTACTTCATTGCAGCGCACCCAGGCACCAGCGATGAAGACATGATGAACTTGGCCATATGGCTGAAGAAAAACGGTTTTCGCGCCGATCAAGTTCAAACCTTTTACCCGAGCCCCATGGCAACCGCCACAGCCATGTACCACACCACCAAAAATCCTTTGCGCAAAATTACGCGCGACAGTGAAAAGGTTGATGTGGTCAAAGGTGAAAAGCGCCGCAGGTTGCATAAAGCCTTTTTGCGCTATCACGATGCCAAGCATTGGCCCCTTTTGCGTGATGCACTCAAGACCATGGGCAGAGCAGACCTCATTGGCAATGGCAAGCACCACTTGATTCCCACTTGGCAGCCTTTGTCAGATGATTACCAAAGCGCGCGTCGCAAAAACAGCACGCCCAGTGACTCGGCCGCGCCCAAAAAAGGCACGATGCTCACTCAGCACACGGGTTTGCCACCTCGTAAAAAAAGTTAGACCATCGACAAATTGGCTTCAACGTTGAGTTCTCGGCTAAGCCTGTAAAACCTGAAGCAATTCAGTTTCTATTTCAATCTGTTCTCGGTTGTGTTGAAGCGCAGAGCCTTCAATCAGGAAGGTGTCTTCTACGCGCTCACCCAGCGTGCTGATTTTGGCCAACTTCAGGCTGATGCTGTGTTTGGCAAGGACGATGGCCACACTGTAGAGCAGTCCTATTTTGTCACTGGCCGATATGGCCAGAAGCCAACTTTGTGCTTTTTCATCTGGGTGCAAAGTAATGCGGGGCGCAATGGGGAAGTTTTTAACGCGCCTTGATACGCGCCCCTTCGTTGGAGGGGGCAGGGTGCCTTTTTGATTGATAGTGAGGCTCAGGCCAGATTCAACCATGGTCATGAGTTCTCGATAGTGCTCAGGTAGCAGCGAGGTCACCACTTGGAAAGTATCTAGCGCATAACCATTTTTGGCAGTATGAATTTTGGCATCTAAAATGCTGAAACCGGCTTGATCGAAGTATCCGCAGATGCGGGCGAATAAATCTGTTTGATCTTCTGTGTAGACCAATACCTGAAGACCTTCGCCCAATGGTGAAATTCTTGCTCGGACAATGCATTTTCCGTTCAATGCCGAAACAGGGGCCACTTCTGCTCGAGTGACATACCTTGACAGTTGCCTTGCGTGCCATGCAATTTCACTGGCGTCGTGCCGCATGAAATAGCCCACATCCAAGGTGTCCCATAAGGCTTTTTGGCCATCGTGAGGTTCTGAGTGTCTGGCCAACTCCACCAGCGCTTCGCGTTTGCGTGATTCAATTTCGGCGTTGGCATCTGGGGCCCTGCCGCCCAACATGCGCAAGGTGTACTTGTAAAGATCTTCCAAAAGCTTTGCCTTCCAGGCATTCCAAACTTTGGGGCTTGTGCCGCGAATGTCTGCAACGGTCAGGAGGTACAAAGCAGTCAATCGACGTTCGTTGCCAACGCGTTTGGCAAATGCAGCAATGACGTCAGGGTCACTGAGATCTTCTTTTTGGGCCACATGACTCATCATCAAATGTTCGCCCACCAAAAATGCGATGAGCATGGCATCGTCTGATCCGATGCCATGCTGTCGAGAAAAGCGCTTGACTTCTAGAACGCCCAGTTTTGAATGGTCTCCGCCTCGGCCCTTGGCAATGTCATGGAACAAAGCCGCCGTGTAAAGAATAAAAGGCTTGTCCCAACCGGCGGCCAGTTGAGAGCAAAAAGGGTATTCGTGTGCGTGATCGGCAATGAAGAAGCGCCGCACGTTTCTAAGGACCATGAGGATGTGTTGGTCTACCGTGTAAACGTGAAACAGGTCGTGCTGCATTTGACCTACGATTTTTCTGAACACCCACAGGTAGCGACCCAGAACTGACGTCTGGTTCATCAACCGCAGTGCATGTGTAATGCCCTCGCCTTGCTGAAGTATTTTCAAGAAGGTGGCCCGATTGACAGGGTCGCGCCTGAAGTTGGCATCCATCACGCCACGCACGTTGTAAAGCGCGCGCAGTGTTTTAGCCGACAGCCCTTTGACGCCCCGCGTCTGCTGGTAAAGCAAAAATGTTTCTAAGATGGCATAAGGGTGTTTTTGATAGAGATCGTCTTGCGCTATTTCTAACAGGCCATTGATCTCTAAAAAATGTTTGTTGAGTTTGCGCACCTCAATTCGAAGATCACCGCGCTGAGCTTGCAAATACGCTTCAATGTTCAAAAGCATTATTTGGTTCAATTGAGTGACTGCTTTGGCCGCCCAGTAATACTGGCGCATCAAGACTTCACTGGCTCTTTGCTTGTGTTTGCCATCGGGTGTGCTTTGCGCCTTGTAGCCAAATGCATCTGCCAAGGCATGTTGTAAATCAAAAACCAGGCGATCTTCTCGCCGTTTGGCCAGCAAATGAAGCCTTGCACGAATGAGGCTGAGCACAGCTTCATTGCGTTTAATTTGCTTCACTTCTAAGGGTGTGGCCAAGCCTTTTGCCGCCAAATCGTCCCATGTGTGCCCCAAGCCTGCAGCTTTTGAAACCCATAAAATAATTTGAAGATCTCTGAGGCCGCCAGGTGACTCTTTGCAATTGGGTTCAAGAGAGTAGGGGGTATTTTCAAACTTGTTATGCCGTTGGTTCAGCTCGAGCGTTTTGGCCACAAAGAATGCGTGCGGGTCCATGGCCTCTTGGTAGCTTTGCTTAAACTGCTGATAAAGGTCATGGCTGCCAGCGAGCAGTCGACTTTCAAGCAGCGATGTTTTAACCGTGATGTCTTTTTCTGACTCATCGATGCAATCTTTCAGTGTGCGAACACTGGAACCAATTTCTAGACCGCTGTCCCAACAACTGCCAATGAAGGCTTCCAGCTTGGCTTTCAGGACTGGAGATTCTTCTGCAATGACACTGTCGGGCAGCAAAACCAGTACGTCGACGTCTGAAGATGGGAATAACTCGCCGCGGCCATAGCCGCCAACGGCAATCAAAGCCTCGCCTTGCTCAAAGCCAGCATTGCGCCAAAGTTGAACAAGCAGTTTGTCTGCGAGTTTGGCCAGACGCCCCAATGTGGGCTTAAGTCCCCGACCATTGGCAGTGCTTTTGGCAATGTGAGACCAAAGGGTCTGCTTTTCTTGCCTGTACTTATCTCTCAATGCAGACAAGTCGGTCATGATTAAGCTTTGACAAAATCAGGAACAGGCGGGCTTCCGGCTGAAAGTGTGAGCACTTCATAGCCGGTCTCGGTGACCAAAATGGTATGTTCCCATTGAGCGGACAAGCTTCTGTCTTTGGTGACGATGGTCCAACCATCGCCCATTTCTTTGATGTCTCGCTTGCCCGCATTGATCATGGGTTCAATGGTGAAGGTCATACCTGTTTTGAGTTCATCCAAGGTGCCAGGTTTTCCATAATGCAAAACTTGCGGTTCTTCGTGAAAGACGCGGCCAATGCCATGGCCACAAAATTCTCGAACAATGGAAAAACCTAAGTTCTCGGCGAACTTTTGAATGGCCCATCCAATGTCGCCCAGACGAGCACCCGGCTTGACCTGTTCAATGCCATGCCACATGGCGTCGTAGGTGACGGCACAAAGACGTTTGGCTGCAATGGAGGCTTCACCCACAATGAACATGCGGCTTGTATCACCGTGCCAACCGTCTTTGATGACGGTGATGTCGATGTTGACGATATCCCCTTTTTTGAGCAGCTTTTCGTTGGGAATGCCGTGACAAACTTGATGGTTGATAGAGGTGCAAATAGATTTGGGATAGGGCGAGTAACCCGGCGGCTGATAATTGAGAGGAGCCGGAATGGTGCCTTGGACTTGGACCATGTAATCATGGGCCAGTTTGTCCAGTTCGTTGGTCGTGGCGCCTGGTTTAACAAAGGGCGTCAAATAATCTAGCACTTCAGATGCTAGGCGCCCGGCTACACGCATGCCGGTTGCGCCATCATTGTCTTTAAGGGTGATTGTCATGGGGGACGATTATCCCATCCTCCGTCCAATTTTGCAGAAATGTGCACCGCCAGCGGTTAAAATAATGCTTCGTTCAATACCCCAGTCAGCGGTATTGGAGACACTGTTCCCTCTTGCCCTCAAGGCTACCCCGTGACCCTGCAAACTCTTATCTTAGAAGGCGGCAACGCCCTCAGCGATTTTCGCATCCAGCAATTGCTACCCCGGTTGCAAGTTCATTGCCCCGAAATTAGGATGCTGACAGGCCAGTATTTGCATTTGGTCGCCAGTGCCTCGCCCTTTGACGCTCAGAAAAAGTCGATTTTGTCTGAGCTCCTCACGTATGGTGAACCATTCAACGCAACGTCAGTCATCCCTTCTACAGCCATTCAAATTTTTGTATCGCCGAGGCTTGGCACGGTTTCGCCTTGGGCTTCGAAAGCCACGGACATCGCCCACAACTGTGGGTTGATGGTTCGCCGAATTGAACGCTTGCTTGTTTTTTCATTGCATTTTAAAAGTGCTCCAGTGGCCAAAGCCACTTCGGCTGACACGCTCTTGAAGTTGTCAGACTTGTTGCACGACAGAATGACTGAATCCATTCTTGCAAAACGAGAAGATGCATTGGCTCTATTTATGGAGTTGCAGGCCCAAGCACTTTTGCACGTCGATGTGCTGGTTGGCGGCCGCGAAGCCTTGGTCAAAGCCAACCAAGAGTTTGGTCTGGCCCTGGCTGAAGATGAAATTGATTACCTTTTGAGTTCATTCAAACAATTGGGCCGAAACCCAAGTGACGTTGAACTGATGATGTTTGCCCAAGCCAACAGCGAACATTGCAGACACAAAATTTTCAATGCGCAATTCACCATCGATGGACAAGACCAAGCGCACAGTTTATTTGGCATGATTCGACATACCCATCAACAAAATCCACAGCATACGGTTGTGGCTTATTCTGACAACGCTTCTGTCATGGCAGGTCATGATGTCGAGCGTTTTGTGGCGAAACAGGGCGGCGTCTATCAAAAAGAAAAAGCGCTTCACCATGTGTTGATGAAGGTAGAAACTCACAACCACCCAACCGCTATTTCACCCTTCCCAGGTGCCTCTACGGGTGCCGGTGGTGAAATACGCGATGAGGGCGCTACAGGTCGCGGCTCTAAACCTAAAGCAGGTTTGACAGGTTTTACGGTCTCAAAATTGTGGGATGGCCCCAATGGCAAACCAGCGCACATTGCAAGCGCCCTGCAAATCATGACAGAAGGCCCTTTGGGCGGCGCAGCGTTCAACAATGAATTTGGTCGCCCCAATTTGTTGGGCTATTTTCGCGAATACGAACAAGTGGTCGACGGCGTGGTTCGTGGCTACCACAAACCCATCATGATTGCGGGTGGCTTGGGGGTCATTGACGATGTTCAAACCCAAAAAATTCAATTCCCTGATGGCACGCTTTTGGTCCAATTGGGTGGACCCGGCATGCTCATTGGCATGGGCGGCAGTGCGGCCAGTTCAATGGCCTCCGGGGCCAATGCTGCCAACTTAGACTTTGACTCCGTGCAACGCGGCAATCCTGAAATTGAAAGACGGGCTCAGGAAGTCATTAACCATTGTTGGGTCATGGGCCATGACAATCCTATTCTTGCCATTCATGACGTGGGTGCGGGTGGTTTGTCCAATGCGTTTCCAGAATTAACAAACGATGCAGGTCGAGGTGCACGTTTTAATTTGCGTTCTGTGCCCTTAGAGGCGTCGGGCCTCTCACCCAAAGAGATCTGGTCGAATGAAAGTCAAGAGCGTTATGTCTTGGCCATTGCGCCTGAATCGCTTGATTTGTTCAAGTCGTTTTGCCAGAGAGAGCGTTGCCCGTTTGCGGTAGTAGGTGTTGCCACTGAAGAGCGCCAATTGGTTTTGACAGATGACCTCGCTGCTGATGAGGGCTTGAAACATCCTGTGAACATGCCGCTGAATGTCTTGCTGGGCAAGCCTCCCAAAATGCATCGCGATGTCATTTCAGTGCAGCGCAATACCACGCCTATGAATCTCACTGGTTTGAGTTTGCAAGACTCTGTCTTGAGTGTGCTCAGCCATCCTACCGTTGCTTCAAAACGATTCCTCATCACCATTGGCGATCGCACTGTGGGCGGCTTAACCCACCGAGATCAAATGGTGGGGCCATGGCAGGTGCCGGTGGCCGATTGTGCGGTGACATTGGCTGACTATCAAGGCTTCAAGGGTGAGGCCATGAGCATGGGCGAACGCACCCCTTTGGCCAGCGTCAATGCAGCGGCATCTGGCCGCATGGCAGTGGCCGAGGCCATTACCAATTTGTTGGCGGCCCCCATTGAACTTGATCGCGTCAAGCTCAGTGCTAACTGGATGGCTGCGTGTGGCGAGCCTGGCGAAGACGCAGCTCTTTATGAAACCGTTAAAGCCATCGGCCTCGAATTGTGTCCTGTCTTGGGTATTTCCATTCCAGTCGGCAAAGACAGTTTGTCGATGAAAACACAATGGTCTCAAGCGGGTGTGGCACACAAGGTCACTTCACCTGTAAGCTTGATCGTGAGTGCATTTGCCAGCTTGCAAGATGTGCGCGGTACCTTGACGCCGCAGTTGAATGCCAGCCTCACAGACACCTCCTTGATTTTGATTGACCTCGGCCAAGGACAAAGCCGCATGGGCGGCAGTATTTTGGGTCAAGTTCTGAATCAATCAGGCGATTGCGTTCCCGATCTGGACGCACCTGAAAACTTGGTGAATTTGGTCAAGGTCATTAACTTGCTTCGCTCACAAGGCAAAATTTTGGCCTACCACGATCGAAGTGATGGTGGCTTGCTAAGCACCGTGGCAGAAATGTGTTTTGCAGGTCAAGTGGGCGTCGCCCTCAATCTTGACATGTTGGTCACAGAAGGCGATGGTATTTCGGACAGCCGCGCTGAGTATGGCGATGCCAAAAATTGGGCGCAACAAGTCAGTGCGCGAAGAGAAGAATTGACCCTCAAAGCCTTGTTCAACGAAGAGTTGGGTGTTGTCATTCAAATTGAAACACAAGACCGTACAGAGGTGATGCAGACCTTGCGGGAGCACAGCCTCTCTAAGTACAGTCATGTTGTCGGCAAAACGCGGCCAGCCCATTCAGCCATTGACAAAGGTGTGGGTGCTTTGAGTATTTGGCGCGATGCCAAAGAAGTTTTCACTGCCAAAATAGAAGACTTGCACCAAGTGTGGGACAGCGTCAGCTGGAAAATTTGCCAGCAACGCGATAACGCGACCTGCGCCGACATGGAGCATGCAGGTGTTGGCAAATTGAACAATCCAGGCTTGTATGTTTCACTCAGCTACAAGCCAGAAGACAATGTGGCAGCACCTTGGCTCAATTTGGCCAAACCTAGCGTTGCCATTTTGCGGGAGCAAGGTGTTAACTCTCATGTTGAAATGGCATACGCTTTTGCCCAAGCAGGATTTGAGTCGCATGACGTTCACATGACTGACTTGCAAACAGGACGTGTGAGTTTGAAAGATTTTCAAGGACTGGTGGCTTGCGGTGGCTTCAGTTATGGCGACACATTAGGTGCTGGCATTGGTTGGGCACGCAGCATCACTTTCAATCCCTTGTTGTCCGATGAATTCAAAGCTTACTTTTCGCGCACAGACACTTTCGCTTTAGGCGTCTGCAACGGTTGTCAGATGTTTGCTGAATTGGCCGACATCATTCCAGGTGCACAAAATTGGCCTCGATTTACGACCAATCAAAGTGAGCGTTTTGAAGCTCGACTTTCAATGGTTGAAGTTTTGCCATCGCCCAGTCTTTTCTTCCAAGACATGGCTGGAAGTCGCATGCCCATTGCTGTAGCGCATGGCGAAGGTTTTGCCAACTTCAAGTTCCGTGGCAATCCGCAACAAGCCATTGCAGCCATGCGCTTTATCGATAACACAGGTGCTGTGACACAAAACTATCCTGCCAACCCCAATGGCAGTCCTGCGGGACTGACAGCTGTGACCACTGCTGATGGGCGCTTTACAGCCATGATGCCGCACCCAGAACGGGTGTTTCGCAATGTTCAGATGAGTTATACACCCGAAGATGTTTCGGCGTTCAGCCCTTGGCTCAGAATGTGGCAAAACGCAAGGCGTTGGGTTCAGTAAAAAAGCAAAGTTTTATTTAACCTTGGCTTTTGCGCGCAAATCTTCTTGGAATTTGCCCAGTTTAGATTGGGTCAGTTGTTGGGTAATTTGAGGTTTTACCTCATCCAATGGCGGCAACTGTGCTTCACGCACGTCATCGACACGAATGATGTGAAAGCCGAATTGACTCTTGACCGGGGTCTCAGTGAGTTGGCCTTTTTCAAGCTTGATCATGGCATTGGAAAACTCAGGGACGTAACTGGCTGCACTGGCCCAATCCAAATCGCCACCATTTGCGCCAGAGCCTGGGTCTTTAGAAGCTTTCTTCGCCAAGTCTTCAAATTTGCCACCCTTTTTCAGGTCAGCAATAAGGGCCTTGGCTTCGTCTTCTTTTTCAACCAAGATGTGACGTGCTCGGTATTCTTTGCCACCATTGGCCGCCACAAATTTGTCATACTCGCCTTTGACTTCGGCGTCGGTCACTGGATTTTTTTTCTGGAAGTTGGCAAACAACTCGCGGATCAAAAGGCTCTGACGGGCCAACTCCAGTTGCGCTTTGTAGTCTTCGCTGGCGTCTAAGCCACGTTTGCGAGCTTCTTGCATGAAGATTTCACGGGCAATGAGTTCTTCTTTGATTTGTGCCAAGATTTCTGGGGTGACGGGTCTGCCAGAGCGCTCAACTTGTTGCTTCAATACCTCTACGCGCGAACTGGGCACAGGCTTGCCGTTGACCACTGCCAAATTCTGCGCCATAGCAGAGAAGCTCAATGCAGCGACCAAGCTCAAGGCCAATTTCGTAAGTTTCATCAGATTCCTCAGATTGCAATTAAATTTAGTTAGATCGAAATTCTATGGCCAGGGCATGGAGTCCGTTGTCCAAGAATTCTTGGAGCGAATCATACACAAGGCGGTGACGTTGGACACGGTTGAGCTTTTCAAAATGAGAAGAAGCGATCAAAACCCTGAAATGGCTGTTGAGTCCCGACTCACTGGCGCCGGAATGGCCCGCATGCTGCGCACTTTCATCAATCACCTCTAAAAAGCTGGGTTCAAAGCTGTTTTTCAAGGCGGCCACCATAAGGGGTTGCCATGAGGTATTTGTGGAGAGACTTGTTTTGAGATTCATGCTTGAGCTTTACTTGGCCGCTTCATCATCAGCGGTATGTTCTGAGGGAGACACGTGTTTAGCGATGTAAATGCCAGTTCCAACAACCAAGGTCAAAGGGAATATATAGCCCCAAATTTTGAAATTCACCCATTCATCAGTGCTGAATTCATAAGCCACGTAGGCGTTGGTCGTCGCCATGAAAATACAGTACCCGATCCAAGACACACTCAAAGTTTGCCAATTTGCGTCGGGTAAATTGACCTGACTGCCCAGCATTGTTTTTAAGAAATTCTTCTTGAGAACAAATTGAGAGAAAAACAATCCCAGAGCCATGCAACTGTATAAAAGCGTGGGCTTGTATTTGATAAACCGGTCGTCTTGCAAGATGAGGGTCAAGCTGCCAAACACCACAATGAGGACCAGTGTCACCTTTTGCATCGTTGCCAATTTGCCATCAATGCGGAACATCAACAGGCTTTGCAGCAAGGTGGCAGCCATCAACACAGCGGTTGCTTCGTAAATCGTTGCAAATTTGTAGGCTGCGAAGAAAAGCAGGATTGGAAAAAGGTCAAGCGCTATTTTCATCTTAGCTTTTCTGAAAATTCAAAGAAGCTGAATTCATGCAATAACGAAGCCCCGTCGGCTCAGGGCCATCTTCAAAAACATGGCCCAAATGAGCGCCGCATTGGGCACAAACACTTTCGACTCGAACCATGCCGTGGCTGCGGTCTACATTTTGTGCGACCGCGTTGGGCTCTGCTGCTTGGTAAAAAGAAGGCCAGCCGCAGCCAGCATCAAATTTGGTCGATGAAACAAAAAGCTTGGCATCACAACACATGCAGTTGTAGTGGCCAGGCTCCCAATGTGTTTCGTATTTTCCCGTAAAAGGGCGCTCGGTGGCAGCTCGGCGAGTGACTTCAAAAGCCTGAGGCTCGGCATTCTTGGCAATCAGCCAAGCGCGCCATTCAGCATCGGTTTGAGGTAATTTGGTTTGCGACATGGTGAAAGTCTACCTGTTGAAATGTGGTGATTGACGTTGCTGATGCAATTTTGTCTTAGGACGAGCAACTGATCTCGATGTTGGCAGCCCAATCGGGAGGTAAATTGGCGTAGTTTTCAAATTGCGAATGTTCTTCAAAGGGGGACTGTAGCAATTTGAAAAGAGTATCGACCTCTGAATGGTCGCCCTTTTTCGACTTTTGAATAGCGGCTTCTGCCAAATGATTCCGAAGAATATATTTGGGGTTGACTTGAAGCATCTGCCGTACGGCCAAGGCTGATGGTCTTGTTTGCAAACGAGACAAATACCGATCGCGCCATTCGCCCCAAGCCGACTGATCGATGAACACATCGGCCACAGATTGCCATTCTGAACTTGCGGCTTGTGTGGTGGGTGCAGCGTGGCTGAGTCTGCGCCAAAAAATAGTGAAATCAACTTGCTCGTTGGCAAGCAATTGAAGCAACTCGTTAAGCAGTGTTTTGTCGTCACTGGCAAGAGCAGGGTCCTGTTGTTTTTCGATGCCCAATTTATTCAAAAAGCTAATTTCCCAACTTTCTGCAAAAGCAGATTTGTAAGGTTCCAAAGCTTTCATGGCCAAATCCTGTTCTTCGATGAGCGGCATCAAAGCTTGGGCCAAACAAAATAAATTCCAGTAAGCCACTTGCGGTTGACGATCATAGGCGTAGCGCCCCATAGAGTCTGAGTGGTTGCAAATGTGTTGAGGGTTAAAGCCATCTAAGAACTGGAAAGGGCCGTAATCAAGTGTCAGCCCCAAGATGCTCATGTTGTCGGTGTTCATGACGCCATGACAGAACCCAACAGCTTGCCACTGCGCCATCAAATTAGCCGTGCTCACGCTAACCTTTTCCAAGAGCGTGGCATAGGGGTTGGCAGATGAGAAGTCTTCTGTTTGAAAGTGATTCGAAATGACGAAATCTGCCAATTGCTTGAGGTGTTCAACTCCCGTGGGTGAGGCATGGTTTGCAAAATGTTCAAAGTGCCCAAATCGAATGAAGCTGGGGGCGGTTCGGGTCACAATGGCCGCTGTTTCAAGTTCTTCACGCAGAACGGGAAGAGGGGAGCCCGTTAAACAAAGCGCTCGCGTGGTGGGGATACCCAATCCAGCCATGGCCTCACTGCAAAGGTATTCCCGAATACTTGAGCGCAAAACGGCGCGCCCATCGCCCATTCTGGAATAGGGCGTCTTGCCTGCGCCTTTAAGTTGTATTTCTAGGGTGCCTTTAGGGCTGGCATATTCTCCTAAGCTCAATGCGCGGCCATCGCCCAATTGACCTGCCCATTGCCCAAATTGGTGGCCACTGTAAACACTGGCTCGGGCTTGCATACCCTCCCACAAACCATTGCCACTGAATACGGCCAGCCCTTCAGTGCCATTCAGCCACTCATCAGGCAACCCCAAGTCTTGCCCCAATTCGAAATTTTGGGCAACCCAGCTAGGCTCTGGCACAGGGGTGGGCATCACCTCCGTAGTGAAGCTGGGCCCCAGTAAATTCATGCGGTTGATCCAAGTCATAGGGGGCTATTGTCTTCGCCTTTGGATGCACCTGTTTCAGCACTGGTTTTGAGGGGCCATCTGGCAGACGTGCTAAAAAGCGGTTTATTGCAATTTTTTGAGGTGTTTATGTTTGGACTTATGCAACAGCAGTCTTTGCTGATTTCTTCCTTGATTGAATTTGCCAATCGGCACCATGGCGACGGCGAAGTCGTGTCTAGGCGAGTGGAAGGTGACGTTCACAGGTACACCTGGGCGGATGTTGCAAATCGTTCCAGACAGATGGCAAATGCCCTAGATGGCTTGAAATCGGCCCAAGGCGCGCGCGTTGCCACTTTGGCATGGAACGGCTACAGGCACCTTGAACTTTATTTTGGTGTCAGTGGCTCAGGGCGCGTGCTTCATACTTTGAATCCAAGGTTGCATCCAGATCAAGTGGTTTGGATTGCCAACCATGCAGAAGACGAAATTCTGTTCTTTGACATGACTTTTCTGCCTTTGGTACAAGCGGTTCATGACAAATGCACCACCATCAAGCGCTGGGTGGCCCTGTGTGATGAAGACAAGTTGCCAACTGACTCAGGCATTCCCAATTTAACCAGCTATGAGACCTTGATTGCTGGCCAATCAACGAACTACACATGGCCGGAGCTGGATGAAAACACGGCTTCCAGCATGTGTTACACCAGCGGCACGACAGGCAATCCCAAAGCAGCGCTTTATAGCCATCGCTCCACTCTGCTGCATGCCTATGCTGCGGCGTTGCCCGATGTGATGTGCATCTCAGCGCGTGATTCGATTTTGCCGGTTGTGCCCATGTTCCATGTGAATGCGTGGGGCATCCCCTACAGTGCGGCCATGACCGGCGCAAAATTGGTATTTCCGGGTCCTGCATTGGATGGCAAATCGATCTATGAATTGATTGAGGCTGAAAAGGTGACCTTTGCAGCGGGTGTGCCCACCGTTTGGCAAATGCTGTTGAGCCACATGAAACCCAATGGTTTGAATTTCTCCTCTCTAAAGCGAACGGTCATTGGGGGCTCGGCTTGTCCGCCGGCCATGATTGATGCTTTCCGTGAGTCCTATGGCGTCGATGTTTTGCATGCTTGGGGGATGACAGAAATGAGCCCTCTCGGAACCCTTTGCACCTTGAAGAACAAGCACCTTAAATTGCCCGAAGAGGCTCAAATGAAGTTGCGACTGAAGCAGGGGCGCAGCATTTTCGGTGTGGATATGAAAATTGTGAACGAGGCGGGAGAGTCCTTGCCACACGATGGCAAAACCTATGGCGATTTGTTGGTCAAGGGACCATGGATCATTCGTGAATACTACAAACAAGAGGGGCCTTCTCCGCTGCTAGACGGCTGGTTTCCCACAGGGGATGTGGCCACCATCGACGAAGACGGGTTCATGCAAATTACGGATCGCAGCAAGGATGTGATCAAGTCTGGCGGGGAATGGATCAGCTCGATTGACATTGAGAACATTGCCATGGCGCACCCGGATATATTGATGGCCGCTTGCATTGGCATGCCGCATCCGAAATGGGATGAGCGACCGGTGGTGTGCGTTGTGAAAAAACCGGGTACCCTTTTATCTGCACCAGATTTGCTTAAGTTTTATGAGGGAAAAACAGCCAAGTGGCAGATTCCTGATGATGTCATTTTTGTTGACGCAATACCCTTAGGTGCGACAGGAAAAATGTTGAAGACCAAGTTGCGTACTCAATTGGCAGACTACAAGTTACAAAACCTTTGAGTGAAATCAACTGAGGAAGCCTTTTGTGGGTTTTTTGGGAAGTTCTCAGTCGCCTGTGCGATAGCGCCTAGGGCAAACCCCGACCGAAAAAACTGACAAAACAGTTATGATTTCGCCGTTAAGATTTCTTTCATCACAGTGGAGCTCAATATGAAATTTGTAGTACGTTCAATCGCTTTTGCCACTTTGGCAATGTGTGCATTCAGTGCCTTTGCGCAAAAGGGCGAAACAGTCAAAATTGCTTATATCGATCCTTTAACAGGGCTCCTAGGACCTGTGGGAAATAATGGGCTTAGGGGCTTCCAATTTTTTGCCGAGAAATTCAATAAAACTAATCCTGCTGGGGTGAAGTTTGAAGTTGTTGCTTTCGACAATAAACTGAGTCCTGCAGAGAGTTTGAACGCGTTGAAAGCAGCTACCGATCAAGGTATTCGTTACATCACTCAAGGCAATGGCTCTGGCGTGGCAGGTGCGATTATTGAGGCTGTTAACAAACACAATGAACGCAACCCAGGTAAAGAAATTATTTACTTGAATTACGCTGCTGTTGACCCAGATTTTACCAACAGCAAATGCAGTTACTGGCACTTCCGTTATGACGCAGACACCTCCATGAAAATGGAGGGGCTGACCACATTCATGAAGGATCGAACAGAAACCAAAAAAGTTTTCTTGTTAAACCAAAACTACTCTCATGGTCATCAAGTTGCAAAATTCTTTAAAGAGGGCATCAGCCGCAAGCGCCCAGACATCCAAATTGTGGGTGAAGATTTACACCCATTAGGTCAGGTTCGTGACTTTGCACCCTACATAGCAAAAATTAAAGCATCAGGCGCAGATTCAATTGTCACAGGAAACTGGGGCTCAGACTTGCAGCTTTTTGTTAAAGCTGCCAACGAGGGCGGTTTCACAGGCAACTTCTACACATACTATACAAGTGTGACAGGTACCCCTACTGCATTGGGCAAAACTGGCGAAGGCCGTGTTTTTCAAATTGGAAATGGGCACGCCCGAATGGGTGGCGAAATGGACAAATGGCAAGATGAATACAAAGCCAAGTTAAACGATGACTTTTACACAGGTCAGATTATCAATATCTACACGACCTTGAGCGAAGCAATGGCCAAATCGAAATCAACGGATCCCGTCAAAGTTGCTGCAGCACTTTCTGGCCTGAAAACCAATAGCGTTTTTAACGGAGAAATTGAAGTTCGAAAAACAGACCACCAGTTACAGCAAGCTTTGTTTATTACCGTCTGGGGTAAGGTTGATAAAAAATACAGCTACAGCATGGAAAATACTGGCATGACAATGATTCCCGTCAAGCAGTATCCAAACTACATCTCAAGTACTCCCACAAGTTGCCAGATGAAGCGTCCAGCCTGATCTCATATGTCTATATAAGAGTCAGTTATAACTAGTATGTGATGATCTTTCGCTTGGATGTTTTGGTTCCAGCATCAGTTTTTGCACTGGTATTTTGAGTTCTTAAGAAGGGCCCGCCCATCGTTGGTGCGGGCCCTTCATTTTTCATGTTTTGCCTAGTATGGCCGAAAGTTAATTTATGGAGTTTTTCATCATCTCATTGCTTAATGGTATGAGCTATGGGTTGTTGCTTTTTATGCTCAGCTCAGGACTGACATTGATTTTCAGCATGATGGGTGTTTTGAATTTTGCGCATGCTTCGTTCTACATGATGGGTGCGTATTTTGGGCACACCCTTTCTAATTTGATTGGTTTTTGGCCTGCATTATTGATAGCACCGATATTGGTTGGGGCATGCGGCGTTATTTTTGAACGGCTCACTCTTCGCAAAGTACACAAATTCGGTCATGTGCCTGAATTGCTAATTACATTTGGTCTTTCATACATCGTGTACGAACTGGTCCAACTGATTTGGGGTCGAATAGCTGTTGTCTTTCCCCCACCCGATATACTTCAAGGCGCTGCTTTCACCATCGTCAATCATTCTGTCAATGGGCTTCAATTCTTTTGGGGTGGTGTTCCATCTGAGTTTTGTCAAACCACAGATGCAATGATTCGCTTAGTCTGTTCTCCTTTTCCTGCAACCCGTGGATTCATGATGTTGGTTGCACTCTTGATGTTATTTTCACTTTGGCTGTTGTTGACGAAAACTCGAGTTGGCTTGGTTATACAAGCCGCCTTAACGCATCCGGAAACTGTTGAATCTCTTGGTCACAATGTTCCGCGTGTCTTTATGTTGGTTTTTGGAGCTGGTACGGGTTTGGCTGGGTTAGCTGGTGTCATTGGTGGCACTACTTTTGTCACTGAGCCCACAATGGCCGCGACTGTTGGGTCTGTCATTTTTGTAGTGGTAGTCGTTGGCGGAATGGGCTCTTTATCTGGCGCATTCTTGGCCTCCATCTTGATTGGTGTCATCCAAACTTTTGCCATTGCCTTTGATTACTCATTCATCAGTGTGGCAAATAGCTTAGGCTTTAATTTGTCTGAGGCACTGATTAACAACTCGTTGCTCAAACTTACCGTTTCACAAGTTGCACCCATCCTGCCTTATTTGTTCTTGGTTCTGATTTTGATTTTTCGTCCTAAGGGGCTATTAGGTACCCGAGAAGGATGATGAGATGAGTTCCTACAAATTTAAACCTTACAACGTGGGTCGATGGGTCATTTGGAGCCTGTTTGCATTTGTCTTTATCTGTGCCCCTTTGGTCTTCACCAGTAATTTGTCGGGCACCATATTGGCTCAAATGGGCATTGCCATCATTGCGTGTCTGTCTTACAACATATTGCTCGGGCAGGGCGGCATGCTCAGTTTTGGTCATGCTGTTTATACGGGACTTGGTTCTTTCGTTGCCATTCATGCCTTAAATACAGTCACTGCAGGACAAACCAACATCCCTATCACTCTGATCCCTTTGGTGGGCGGCTTGGCTGGCATTGGCTTCGCAGTTTTACTGGGCTATGTCACCACCAAAAAAGCGGGCACCCCCTTTGCCATGATCACTTTGGGTTTGGCCGAGCTTGTGTTTGCCATGTCCCTCATGTTCTCTGAATTTTTTGGAGGTGAAGCAGGTATTTCTGGCAACCGGGTGGCCGGTCAGTCTGTGTGGGGTATCACCTTCGGTCCGCAAATTCAAATTTATTATTTGATTGCTATTTACACATTCATTTGTGTGGCACTCATGTATGCGTTTACGCAAACACCTCTTGGCCGAATTTTGAATGCTGTTCGTGACAATCCCGAGCGTGTCGAGTTCATTGGTTACAACACTCAACGCGTACGTTATTTTGCTTTTATCATTGCCGGTTTTTTTGCCGGTATATCGGGCGGATTAGGCGCTTTGAACTTTGAAATTGTGACGGCCGAAGTAGTCGGTGCCGGCCGCTCTGGCGGTTATTTGTTGTTCACATTTTTAGGTGGCGCCACCTTCTTTTTTGGCCCCATCATTGGTGGTATTTTGATGGTGCTGGCTTTTGTGCTTTTGTCTGAATTTACCAAAGCCTGGTTGCTTTATTTGGGTCTCTTGTTCTTGTTCATGGTGATGTATGCGCCGGGCGGAATTGCCAGCCTCATCATGATGAACTTGCGCGTTGCCTCTTTTGGAAAACTCAAACAAATATGGGTGAGTTACTTGGGCCTTTTTGTCACTAGCCTGGTCACTCTGGTGGGCGCGGGCGCCATGATTGAAATGATTTACCACCTGCAACTCAATTCAACGCTCGGCGATACCATGAGTTTCATGGGCGTCACCTTGAACGCAAATGGTGTGGACAGTTGGTTTGGATCCCTTTTTATCATGCTCACTGGTTTAGGCTTGTTTGAAGCCGTTCGGCGGCAGTTCCTCATTGAATGGGGCGACATCCAAGTTGAAATTGAAAAAGAAATTAAACGTCGGGAGGCAGCGTAATGTCTTATGCGCTTGAACTCAAAGATTTACGAAAAAATTTTGGTAAAACCGAAATTATTCGTGGCATCAATCTAACCGTGAATACCGGCGAACGAGTGGCCATCATTGGCCCGAACGGCGCTGGAAAGTCCACCTTGTTTAACCTGATTAGCGGGCGCTTTGGCCCCACCAGTGGTGAAATTCTGCTCAATGGCCAGCGCATTGAGAACAAAACACCTTACGAAATTAACCGGCTGGGCTTGTCACGCAGTTTTCAAATTACCAATATTTTTCCCAAGCTCAGCGTGTTTGAGAATTTAAGATGCGCGGTGCTTTGGAGCTCAGGCTATAAATACACATTTCTGAAATTTTTATCAGATACCAAAGATGCCAACGACTTGGCAGAGAAGTACATGGAAATGATTCGCTTAGACAAAAAGCGAGATCTTCTGGCCATTAACCTCACGTATGCTGAACAACGAGCTCTGGAAATTGGCATCACCATTGCCGGCGGGTCCAATGTCATTTTGCTAGATGAACCCACTTCAGGAATGAGCAAAAGCGAAACCACGCGCTTCATCAGCTTGATCAAACAAGTGACCGTTGGCAAAACTTTGCTCACGGTGGAGCATGACATGGGTGTGGTTTTTGGTTTGGCCGACAAAATTGCCGTGGTGGTATACGGCGAAGTCATCGCCTATGACACCCCCGAGGCCGTTCGCTCCAATCAGAAGGTACAAGAAGCCTATTTGGGCTCCCCCGCGGCCGAAGCGCAAGTGGGAGGGCACTGACATGTTGCACATAGATAACCTTCATGCTTTTTATGGCAAAAGTCACGTCTTGCATGGCGTGAGTTTCAAGGTTCAGCCTGGTGAAATTGTGGCCTTGTTAGGCCGCAATGGTTCTGGCCGATCAACCACGGCCAAAGCCATCATGGGCTTGGTCGATTGTCAAGGCCAAATTGATTGGAATGGCCAAGCCATTGCAGGTAAAAAGACCTTTGAAATCGCCCATCTCGGCATTGGCTATGTGCCAGAAAACAGGGATATTTTTCCCAAACTCACCGTACACCAAAACCTTTTGTTAGGGCAAAAAGGCTCTGGCAAAGGAAGCCGCTGGTCATTCGATGACATGTACCAAATGTTTCCCAGACTTTTGGAGCGTCAGCATACAGAAGCCGGCGTTCTGTCTGGCGGAGAACAACAAATGCTCACACTTTGCCGTACGCTCATGGGCGACCCCAACCTCATCATCATCGACGAACCCACAGAAGGATTGGCGCCTAAAATTGTGGCCTTGGTGGGGCAGTACTTGGAGACGCTCAAAGAAAGGGGCATTTCAGTTCTACTCATCGAACAAAAACTGACCATCGCCATGAAAATTTCTGACCGTGCTTTGGTCATGGGCCATGGCAGCATTGTTTTTGAAGGCACACCTGCCGAACTCAATGAAAATAACTACATCCGCAAGGAGTGGCTTGAGGTTTAGGTTTGTAGGCTTCGCTTTGACTCTGATTTGATCTTGGTCCCATGAGCGACATCCCCACTATCCACGACGAGTGAAACCCCCTAGAATTGAAAAAAATAGAACGCCCGTTCTATTTTTGTGACTGACACCACCTTAGAGGAAAACAGCATGACAGCTGAATACAAAATCATTGGCGATGTGGCCGTGATCACAATGACCAACCCACCTGTTAACGGCTTGGGACTTTCAACCCGTGTTGGCATTACCGACGGTCTGACCAAAGCCAATGCCGATGCAGCAGTTAAATCCATCATCATCACAGGTGCCGGCAAAGCTTTTTCAGGCGGCGCAGACATTCGTGAATTTGGCTCTTCCAAGGCAGTTCAAGAGCCTAACTTACTGAGTGTCATTCGAGCTTGCGAAAACTCAACCAAACCTGTACTGGCGGCTGTGCATACTGTTGCCATGGGCGGCGGTGTGGAGTTGGCTTTGGGTTGTCACTATCGGATGGCTGCGCCAGGTTGTAAGGTGGCATTGCCTGAAGTTAAGCTGGGCCTCATTCCTGGTGCCGGTGCAACACAAAGATTGCCGCGAGTATTGGGCGTAGAGCCGGCCCTCAACATGATTGTCAGTGGCGAGGCTATCAACAGCGAAATGTTGGCCATGTTGCCCGGTCAGAAGTTGTTTGATCGCATGGCCACTTCGGTCGAGACCTTGGCTGCAGAAGCATTGGCCTATGCCAAGGAATTGGCTGCCCAACATGCCGATGGTTCACCTTTCCCATTGGTTCGCAACTTGCCTTGCAAACACCCACAAGGCGATGCGTATTTCCAATTCGCACGCAACATGGTCAAAGGCATGGCCAAAAACTTCCCTGCACCGCCTAAGTGTGTCGATGCGGTTGAGGCTGCAACTAAGAAGAAGTTCGAAGACGGCATGGTCTTGGAGCGTGAAATTTTCACCAACCTCATGATGACGGCTGAATCGCGTGCGCTGCGTCACATTTTCATGGCCGATAGAGCTGCTTCCAAAATTGCTGACGTGCCAGAAGACACGCCTAAGCGCAACATTGCATCCGTTGCAGTCATCGGTGCTGGCACCATGGGCGGCGGTATTTCCATGAACTTCTTGAATGCTGGCATTCCCGTCAAGATGCTCGAAATGAAACAAGAAGCCCTTGACCGAGGCATTGCCACCATTCGCAAAAATTACGAATCGCAAGTTAAAAAAGGCAAGCTCAAGCAAGACAAGTATGAGCAGCGCATGGC
>SHXD01000046.1 GCA_009693505.1 Limnohabitans sp. | reverse complement strand
ACCCAAAAAATCCTCCAATTTGGCCGGATCGAAGGGTTTTTCTGATTTGAATACAAAACTCTTCACATCATCGTCAAAGTGATGATGGTGGCCATGCCCCTCGCCTTGGTGAGAAGGGTGATCGCAATTCTCGCCATGCGCGTGATCATGGTGATCGTGCGCCTTCTCATGCCCATGATCATGCGCGTGGTCATGATCGTGCCCGCAATGCTCATCGTGCACATGCGGCACTTCTTCTTTCAAAAAGTCAGGGTCAATGTCCAACTTGGCATTCAAGTTAAAGCCCCGCAAATCAAACACCTCGGCCAAAGACACCTCGCCAAAGTGCACCACCTTTTGTGGCGCGCGGGGATTCATGTGAGTCAAGCGGTGCTGCAGCGCTTCCAACTCAGGCTTAGACACCAAATCGGCCTTGCTGATGAAAATCTGATCGGCAAAGCCCACTTGACGACGCGCTTCTTGCCGATCATTCAGCTGCTGCGCCGCGTGCTTGGCGTCCACCAGCGTCAAAATCGAATCAAGCAAAAAACTCTCGGCAATTTCATCGTCCATGAAAAACGTTTGCGCAACAGGCCCCGGATCGGCCAAGCCCGTGGTTTCAATCACAATCCGGTCAAAGTTCAACTCACCCTTGCGCTTTTGCTCGGCCAAGGATTGAAGCGTTGTACGAAGGTCCTCTCGAATGGTGCAGCAAATACAGCCATTGCTCATCTGAATAATTTGCTCATTGGTGTCCGACACCAAAATGTCGCTGTCAATATTCTCCTCACCAAACTCGTTCTCAATGATGGCAATCTTCTGACCATGGGCTTCCGTCAGCACGCGCTTAAGCAAGGTCGTTTTACCTGAACCCAAAAAGCCAGTCAGGATGGTGGCAGGAATCAAAGCCATAGAAATACTCCAAAAGAGAGAACACAGTCGTCAAGAGAGGTATGAAGTGTACCCACCCCAGAAAAAATCATTCTGGGTAAGGATGACTTGTGCAGGCAACGATTTCTGCTACTCCAGGGTGAGGCTCCAACCCAAACACTTCCCAGGGTGAGGATGGATTGGGCGGGCAACGATTTCTGGTACTCCATATGAGGCGCCCGTCCAATCAATCCTCACCCTGCGAACTCAAACGAGCTCAAAAAAGCTCAAAGCTTCCGAACCACAACCAACCCCTTCAAATACTCCCCTTCCGGAAAATAAACAGTCATAGGATGATCAAAAGCCCCTTGCAACCTCTCACTGATGTACCCATCAACCCCCGCATCCGTACCCGCCGAAGCCACAATCTTGTGAAACAAATCGGCACTGATCCCACCAGAACAAGAGTAAGTAAACAACTCCCCACCCGGCGCTAACAACTTAAAAGCCAAGCGATTGATGTCCTTGTACGCTCTAGCAGCCCGCTCAGCGTGCGCTGCAGTGGGTGCGAATTTAGGCGGGTCCAACACAATGGCATCAAACTGCCGACCTTGTTCAATGAAAGCACGCAGCGAAGCATTCACATCGGCATCCATGAACGTCGTGCGCGACACTTCAAACCCATTGAGCAACACATTGGCCTTGGCTTTCTTTAGCGCAGGCCCCGACGAATCAATGGATGTGACATGACCAGCCCCACCCGCCAACGCCGCCACCGTAAAGCCGCCGGTATAGCAATAGCAATTGAGCACATTTTGAAACTTTCGAAACTGCGTGTGCTGGTAAAAACGAAAACGACTGTCGCGTTGGTCCAAATAAAAACCAGTTTTATGACCTTCTGCAATGTTGAGTGACAACTGCCAGCCGTGCTCCTGCAAAGTGATCTCTGTGGGCCCCTCACCCCGCAGCCATCCCGTCACTTCTGGCAAGCCTTCAAGAGCGCGAACATTGGCATCAGAGCGCTCGTAAAGTTTGCTTAGGCCTGTGGCTTTGAGCAAGGCATCGGCCATCACATCTTTAAAACGTTCAGTGCCGCAAGACATAAATTGTGCCACCAAGGTATCGCCATAACGGTCCACTACCAAACCAGGTAAACCGTCAGATTCACCATGGACCAAGCGCATGCCATTGCTTTGAATGTCAAACAAACTGCGAGCTTGAATGGATTTTTGTATGAGGCCTTGAATAAATTCGGCGTCAATGCGCTGAGCCTCGTTGAAGCTCCAAACACGCGCCCGAATGCGCGATGTAGGACTGAATGCAGCCCACGCTAAAAACACACCATCGCTAGACTCAACACGCACAGTTTCACCAGCATCGGCACTGCCCTTGGCAATGGCCGATTCAAAAATCCAAGGGTGTTGGCGTTGCAAAGAGCGCTCTTTACCCGCTTTGAGTTGAATCGTTTTCACAACGCCATTGTCCCACTCGAATGAGGACAAAAAACCTTCAGCCGCAGGCAATTATTTTTTCTCTTGTTTGTCAGGTACGCCGCCCCTTTTGGCTCTTGGATGTGCCGCGTCATAGGCCTTGGACAAATGCTGGAAATCCAGTCGTGTGTAAACCTGTGTGGTGCTGATGTTGGCGTGTCCCAACAACTCTTGCACAGCGCGCAAGTCGCTACTTGACTGAAGCAAATGACTGGCAAAAGAATGCCTCAACATGTGCGGATGCACTGGCGTTGCCATGCCTGCCAACAAACTGCGCCGTTTCAGCCGTTGCCACACCGACTGTGCCGTTAAACGCGTGCCGTGCCGACCCGGAAAGAGCGCCAGCGCTGCGTCCGACAAGCCTGGCACCGATTGGGTCATCATGCCCAAAGCTTGACTTCGCAAGGGCAACCAAAGCTCAAGCGCCTTCAAAGCGGCCTGCCCCATAGGCACCGTTCTGCGCTTGCCGCCCTTGCCTTGTACCATGACCTCGGCACCTTGCAAATCGATCCAGCCACGGCCTTTTTTGGCGGCTTCTGTGCTGGCCGCAACGTCTAAGCCCGTGAGCTCAGCCACTCGCAAGCCACAACCGTAAAGCAATTCCACCATGGCCACATCGCGAGCTTCTAACCATGGATCATCGGCTTCTTCCGAGTGTTCGGCCAACTGCACGGCTTCGTCAACGCCCAAGGCTTTGGGCAATGGCTTTGAAACTTTGGGTGCACGCACACCTTCAACCGGATTGTGCGCAATGAGATTTTCACGCGCCAGCCAATGGTAAAAACCCCGCCAGCCTGACAAGATCAACGCAATGCCGCGACCTGAGCGGCCACCACTGTGCATTTGCGCCACCCACCTGCGCACATGCATGTTTTGCACCTGCGCCAAATCGACGTTGGCAGCCAGCGCTAGTTCAGAAAGTTTTTGGAGATCTAGGGCATACAGCGTCGAGGTTCTCTCGGCAAGGCGTTTCTCAAAACGCACATGGTCAAGGTAACGCGCGACGCGCTCGTCCATGCTGCTGCCTTAGCCCTTAAAAGGCAACAAGGCCGAAAGTGCCGCACTGCACAGCTCGGCCAAGTGTTCCAGAAAATCGGTACCCATGCCGCTTTGAAAGCGCTGTGCATCGGGAGACGCCAACACCAATAAACCAAAAGGCTTCTGATCTTTGGACAAACGCAAAGGCAACAAGGCCACAGAGGCAGCCTGCACTGGCTCTTGCAACCATTGAACCGCTTCAATGCCAGTGCCTGCACCTACAAATGGTGAGGCATAACTGCTTGCAGCTTCTTTGACTTCGGCAGTCACTGCTTGGGCATAAGGCGCATCAGAAAACACCTCGGCCACACCCCACAAACGGACCGCCACTTGAGGCACTTGAAAGCGCATCTCAATGTTTTTCAATGCAGAAGGCACTCTTTCAGAGGCGGGGGTTTGCAGCAGCTCACAAGCCCACTTCTGCAGCTTTTCGGTAATGATCATGTTCTCGTTGCCATGGCGAATCATGTCCATGATGCGCATTTCAAGCGCGCGAATTTTGTCTCGCAGCATTTGGGCTTGACGCTCTTGCAAACTGACCGAACGGTGATTGTCCGGACTTAGCAAATGAACCGATGACAACAACTGTGCATGCCGCTGAAAAAAGTCAGGCGTATTGGCCAAGAAATCAGCGATGTCGTCTTCAGTAATGGGGTTCATCGGATTGATGGAGGTAGGGGTCATGCCTGTCTTTCTAATCAAGGTAATTCGGGAACATCAATTTCGCCTTCAAACACCGAAGTGGCTGGGCCTGTCATCCAAACGGCTTGCGAAAGGTCGCTCAATGAAGCGCCCTGCCATTTAATGCTGAGCACGCCGCCGTGGGTTTGCACATCGACTTTGGGGTTGAGCAAGCCCATGCGAATGCCCGCCACCACGGCAGCACAAGCGCCGGTGCCGCAAGCCAGAGTTTCGCCTGCGCCGCGTTCAAACACGCGCAAACGAATGGCATCGCGGCTGATGATCTGCATGAAACCTGCATTGACGCGATTGGGAAAGGCGCTGTGGTTTTCAATCAAAGGGCCGTGCGTAAGTACTGGCGCCGTATCGATGTTGTCCACCAACTGAACCGCGTGTGGATTGCCCATTGACACCACCGCTACTTCGGCAAGGGCAGGCAAACGCCACACTTCACAGCCATTCACCAAACTGTGTTGCAACCCTGCCGGATTAAAAGGCAGCTTCGGTAATTCCAAAATAGGCGCGCCCATGTTGACCGTGACGCGGCCATCGGCATTCATCTGCAATTCAATTTCGCCTTGTTGCACTTTGACGCGAACGCGGTCTTTGGTGGTCAGGCCTTTGTCGCGCACGTATCGAACAAAACAACGCGCTCCGTTGCCACAATGCTCTACCTCGCCGCCGTCGGCATTGTGAATGATGTATTCGAAATCGAGTGTGGCATTGGGTGCGGGGCGCACCGTCAGAATTTGATCAGCCCCCACGCCAAAGTGACGGTTGGCCAAGAAACGGTATTGGGCCCTCGACAAGTGATGGCGCTCGCGCGTTTCATCGAGCACCACAAAGTCGTTGCCAGCCCCTTGCATTTTTGTAAAGCGAATTCGCATGGCCCAATTATCCTCGGTTCGGACCCAGGTTGACACAAGGCCTGATAATCGGTTCATGGTCAGACCTCATCAACTTTTGCATCCCCAGCGAGAACCCGTCCTGCCACTGCCAGCCGCCACAGTGCTGTTGCTGCGCGACAGCCCCCAGGGCATTCAAGTGCTCATGACTCGGCGCTCGCTGGCAGCCAGTTTTGCGCCTGGCGCTTATGTGTTTCCAGGCGGCGGCATTGACGCACTCGATTCTGCATCGCATGCGCAAGCTTTGCGGCGGGTCACCCAAAGCGACCTCCACCTCACTCAAGCCATCGCTGCCATTCGCGAAAGCTTCGAAGAACTGGGCATCTTGCTGGCCTATCGGGCCGATCAAAGCATGGCCACCGCCCAAGACATCGCCCTGCTCGACCGAAGCCAGCCCTTTGCAGCGCAATGTGCCGCTCTGGGCATGAAACTGGCCGCCGAAAAGGTCTATGTGCTGGCCCACTGGATCACCGACCGCGATTTGCCCAAACGCTTTGATGTGCCCTTCTTGGTGGCCCGCATGCCCGAAGGTCAAACACCCGTGGCCGATGAGTCCGAGCAATTCGAGCCGGTATGGGTGCGCCCTGCCGACGCGCTCAAGCGCCACGAAGCAGGTGACTTCTTCATCATCTTCCCCACCATTCGCACATTGCAACGCCTCACACCTTTTGCCAATGTGCAAGCGGTGCTCAATGCCTGCGCCGTCAACGACGAACCGCTGTGGACCAGTTGCCCGCGCGCGGGCTTATTGGCTGGCAAAGAAGAGCGTTACATGGAGCACGATTCGCCCTATGGCGAATTGGCGCTCACCAGCCCAGATGGTCAAATCGTGCACCACCTAGATTGGCAGTCCGACCATCCGGTGGCGCTGCTGAAAAACGTGCAGCGCCTCACCGCACCCAACCCTGGCGTGATGACGGGCCCTGGCACCAACACTTATTGGGTGGGCGACCCCAACGGGGGTTACATCGTGATCGATCCAGGTCCCGCCCACCCTGATCACCTAGAGAGAATTTGGCGTGCCACGGGGGGGCAAATTCGCATGATTGTGTGCACCCACTCACACCCCGATCACTCACCGGGTGCCAAGCCTTTACAGTCTCTTTGCAAAGGACAAGCCGGTGGCGTGCCACCTATTTTGGGCTTGTCATCTGCCAGCACAGCCAACGCCCAAAGCCAATTTAAACCCGATCGCGAACTAGCGCATGGCGAAATTTTGAAGGCCGGTGAGCACAGCTTGAAAGTTCTGCACACCCCTGGTCATGCCGCCAACCATTTGTGCTTGGCCTTGCTTGAAGACGGCTTGTTGTTCACTGGCGATCATGTCTTGAACGGCAGCACCACGGTGGTCAATCCGCCAGATGGCAACATGAACGATTACCTCGATTCATTGGACTTGTTGGCCTATGAATGCCAAGCGCACCTGCTTGAATTCATCATGCCCGCGCACGGTTATGTCTTGGGATTTGCTGCACAAGCCATTGCCCAACTTAAGGCGCATCGTTTAAAGCGGGAAGCCAAAGTGATCGCTGCCATGCGCGCCTTGCCACATGGCACTTTAGAAGAATGGGTGGCTCATGCATACGCCGACGTGCACGAACGCTTGTGGCCGGTGGCTGCGCGTTCCCTGCAAGCCCACGTGGACCGCATTCAGTCGATGCCGCCTGGCAACAACTGACATGCCATGACACCCACCCAAACAAGCAAGGAAACCGAGGGCATACGACTGTCCAAGCGCGTAGCCGATATTTTGAAATGCTCACGCAGCGAAGCCGAGCAAGTGATTGTGGGCGGTTGGGTCAAAGTCAATGAGGTGGTGGTGGACGATCCCGCAAACCGTGTCAGCCATGAAAACATCGAGATTCACAGCACTGCTCAACGCGGCAAAGTGCCCCTGCTCACTGTCATCTTGCACAAGACAGCCGGGCAAAGTTGCTTGCCCAAAGGCTATAACCACATCTGGAAAAACTTAACGCCCGAGCTTCGCTCCAACCAAGACCGCTCCGGCATTAGCCTCACGCCGCGACTTCAAAAAATCTTGCAATGCGCCGTTGCTTTGGAGGATGCTGCCACGGGTTTGGTGGTCTTGACTGAAGACCCCAGCATGCTGCGCAAACTTCAAGACGAACGCACCCCCTGTGAACACGAAATGCTGGCGGAAGTACAAGGCTTGGTCAGCCCTGACCAGTTGCGCGACATGTGCCCAATGGGGCTTAAAACCAGCATCAGCAGCGAAAACCCCGAAAAAACGGGTTTGCGCATGGCTTTCAAGGGGTACCAACCGGGGTATGCTGCGGGTGTCATTGAAAATACAGGCCTGCGGCTAATTGGGCTCAAAAGGGTGCGAATGGGCCGAGTTTTAATGGCCCCTTTGGCGCCTGGCCAATGGCGCGCCCTGATGCCATATGAAAGATTTTGAAAAAATGATGACTTTTGGCGCATTTTTGCCACATTATTGACATTGAAGCCCTTGAAATTCATCGGGTCATCCTCAATTGTGTTCCTAAGTTTGAGAAAATGTCTCAAAGTTTGATTTGCCGCCTGCGCTGAAAGGAAACCACCATGCGTTTGAGCACCAAAAGTCGTTTTGCCGTCACGGCCATGATCGATGTCGCTTTGCGCGAAGATCGAGGCCCCGTCTCGCTCTCGGCCATCAGCGAACGTCACCAAATTTCACTCTCCTATTTGGAGCAACTGTTCAGCAAACTGCGCCAGCACCAATTGGTGGAAAGCACGCGCGGCCCTGGTGGTGGTTATTCTTTGGCCCGCAGTGCCGAAAAAATCACCATGGCCGACATTGTGAGTGCCGTTGACTTTTCAGCCGAATCAGAAGACGCCGCCAACACCGACAGCAGCACATGGATGAGCAGCGAGTTGTGGGCCAGCTTGAATGAAAAAATGCTGGCACATCTGCAATCTATCAGCTTGCGTCAGTTGGTGTCAGAGCAACGCGCCAAAGGCGTGACCGTTGAGCCAGCACCCTCTGTGGTCAAGCGCGGCGTGTTTGCCAAGCCCAAAAGCCAGCCCGTCAAAATGAACGTGCCCAATTCTGTGTTTGCGTTGGCGGCCAGTTTGGTACCTACTCGCTGAAGCTCAAGTCTTCAACCAACCCAAAACGCGCTTCAAGGCGCGTTTTTTGTTTTCAACGATGGCTGAAAAAAGTGTGAAGCCTGCCGATAAGCCGGATTCTGTGCATTGAGGTTGCCCTCAATGTGACCGCCATTACTCTGGGCCGAGGGTTGCCCACTCGGCTCGGTGCTACCTACCCGCACACTCTCCGGAACCAGATCAACGTGTGCCTATTTGGTATTGCTGCGCGTAGAGATTGCCCGTTTCACCCGAACTGAATCGGCTCGTCTCTGTTGCTCTAATCCTCACCTTGGTGCCTTGCGGCCTTTCGGTGGAGAGGTGTTACCTCCTACGCTGTCCTGTGCAGTCCGGACGTTCCTCCAGTGCGGCCTTTCGGCCCATTGCCTAAGCAATGGCTTTGCAGCTAGCACCAGCGGCGGTCTGGCAGGCTTCACACTGCCATTATCCACTGAGGACTGCAAATGCTTCACAGTCCGCGCGATAATGTTCGTGTCTGCTTGATAACTACAAGCCCAACCACCGATTGAAATGATTCGAATTTCAGAACTGAAACTGCCCCTGACCGCGTTGCCGGTGGAGGTTCGCCGCGCATCGGATGCACCGTCTGAAACAGACGAAGATCGCATTCCAGCGCCACACCCTGAATCTGCATTGAGACAAATGGCTGCGCAAGCCCTAGGCATAGATGCAGAAGGCATCGACCAACTGCATGTTTTCAAGCGCAGCTTTGATGCGCGTAAAGCCGATTTGTTGGCGGTCTTCATTGTCGATGTGTCACTCAAAGACTCGTCTTCCGAAGCAGCGCTGATCGCCAAGTTTCCCAAACACCCTCACATTCAAGCCACGCCCAATATGACATGGCAGGCACCTTGCCATGCACCCGCCCATTTTGGCCAGCACGATGGCGAGCGACCTGTGGTGGTGGGCTTTGGCCCCTGCGGTATTTTTGCAGCCTTGAGCTTGGCGCAAATGGGCTTCAAGCCCATCGTCATTGAGCGCGGCAGCCCTGTGCGCCAGCGCACCAAAGACACTTGGGGTTTGTGGCGCAAGCAAACACTCAACCCCGAAAGCAATGTGCAATTTGGCGAAGGCGGTGCGGGCACTTTTTCAGATGGCAAACTTTACAGCCAAATCAAAGACCCGCGACATTTAGGCCGCAAGGTGATGAACGAGTTTGTGCAAGCCGGCGCTCCCAGCGACATTTTGTTTGCGGCGCATCCCCATATTGGCACCTTCAAATTGGTGAGGGTCGTAGAAAACTTGCGCGAACAAATCATTGCGCTAGGCGGTGAAGTACGTTTTGAACAACGCGTGGTCGACATCGACATTGAAACCACGCCTTCAGGCAGGCAAGTGACAGGCTTGCACATGGCAGATCGCAACACCGGCGCGCGTTCATATTTGGCCACGCACCATGTGGTGCTCGCTTTGGGTCACAGCGCACGCGACACCTTCACCTTGCTGTACGAGCGCGGCGTTTACATGGAAGCCAAAGCATTTTCAGTGGGCGTGCGCATCGAGCATCCTCAAAGTGTGATTGATGCGGCACGTTGGGGCCGCCATGCAGGCCACCCCTTGCTGGGTGCTGCCGATTACAAACTGGTCCACCATGCGCAAAACGGCAGAGCCGTCTACAGCTTTTGCATGTGCCCCGGCGGCACTGTGGTGGCAGCCACCAGCGAAGCCGGCCGCGTGGTGACCAACGGCATGAGCCAATACTCACGCAACGAACGCAATGCCAATGCAGGCTTGGTGGTGGCCATTGAGCCTGCCGATTACCCCTCAGACACGGCCTCATGGCAAGCTGCGTTTGGTGAGCAAGATGGTTTGAAATGGGCTACGCAAGCACAAGCCATGTCACAGCAAATGCCCAAGGCGTACCACCCATTGTCGGGCATGGTGTTGCAACGCCAACTGGAATCGAAAGCTTATGTGGCGGGCGGTGAAAACTACACCGCACCAGGTCAATTGGTCGGCGATTTTTTAGCGGAACGCGCTTCCAAAGAATTTGGCGACGTGGTGCCGTCCTATAAACCGGGTGTGATCTTGGGTGACTTGGCGCAAGTGTTGCCAAGCTACGCCATTGAAGCCATGCGCGAAGCCTTGCCAGTGTTTGGTCGCAAGATCAAGGGTTATGACATGAAAGATGCCGTGCTCACTGGTGTGGAAACACGCACGTCGTCACCGCTCAAAATGACTCGCGGCGAGAACTTACAAAGTTTGAACACGCAAGGCCTGTACCCTGCAGGCGAAGGCGCCAGTTATGCCGGCGGTATTTTGTCGGCGGGTGTAGACGGCATCAAAGTGGCTGAGGCCTTGGCACAATCGCTTTTCAAAATGCCATTTCGCCAAGCTTTTTAAAAAGTGATTTTGGTGCCAAGGCTGAACATAGCCTTGCCGCCCAAACGACCCCAAGTGCCATCTAACTGAACGCCAGGCATGATGTCAGTGCGCGCACCAATGCCCATCATGGGTTTGGCAGCACGCTGCGCAATTGATTCAATGTGTCCTGTCCATGCGCCGAAAGACTGCTCCCACGCTATTCCAAAACTAGGGGTATCACGACCTTCTGCATCGCGGTTGCTCACCACACTGGCGTGAAGTGCGCCAACCCCCATGTCACAACTTGAGTTGGCGGATACAAAAGATTTTTGTCCATCGCCCTTTTGCCATTGGGTTGCACCCACCACCCACGCAAAGTGACAGCTGTTGTCTTTCGGTGAAGTGACCTGCACCTTGGCTTGTAGGGTTTGACTGTGTGCGCCGCCTGAAAGAGTACGCGCATCTGCCACGATCAAATCTAATCCAGGCAAGGGAGAATATGTAGATGCAATGTTTAAAGAACGCGAACCATCGGCTGCACGTGACCAGAATGTTTCAACGTGTGCCACACCTTTGTCGTTCACGTTGG
Organism: Limnohabitans sp.; assembly: GCA_009693505.1. GTDB lineage: Bacteria > Pseudomonadota > Gammaproteobacteria > Burkholderiales > Burkholderiaceae_C > Limnohabitans_A. The sequence continues at coordinate 9,560 of SHXD01000046.1, read as the reverse complement.
CGTCGTCCACACTCAAGGGACGGCCGGCTTGGGCAGATACGCTGAACAAAGAGACAGCCAAAAGGCTTATGATTTTTTTCATGTCAATCACTCGCTTCAAAATTAAACAAACAAAACGGGAATCATAGAGATCACCAACAACAGGGCCATTGTCCAATTGAACCAACTACGCAATGTATCGCGTTGTAAATAATATTCTATTTTGGCCCCTAACCACACCCACAAACCCACACTGGGAAAATTAATGGCGCTGAACATCATGCAAGTCAGCACCACAAATGTGAGCGACGCATCGGTGGGCATGTAGTTGCTGAAATAAGCAATGGCCATGATCCAGGCTTTAGGGTTAACCCACTGAAAAGCCGCAGCACCCAAAAAGCTGATGGGCTTTGTAGCTTCCTCGTCATTGCGCTCTGGTGCGCCACTGCGCGCCACACCCCAAGCCAAATAAACCAAGTAAACAAAACCAAGCACCTTCATCACTTGGTACACAAAGGGATACGCCTTCAACAAACTTTCCAAGCCTGCGCCCACCAACAACAACATGACAAAGTGACCCAGTGAAACACCCAGCCAATGCGGCAGAGTGCGTTTAACGCCAAAGTTCACGCCTGAAGCCAATAACATCATGTTGTTAGGCCCAGGCGTGACCGAGGTCACAAAGGCAAACATGGCCATGGCCACCACCAACTCAACATTGAAGTTCATTAGGACTTGCTCTTCGGCCACTGAGTGTGAAATTTGCCAGGCTTGTCTAAACGCTGGTAAGTGTGTGCGCCAAAATAATCTCGCTGAGCCTGCAACAAGTTGGCTGGCAAGCGCTCTGTTCTGTAAGCGTCGTAATAACTCAAAGCGCTCATAAAAGCAGGCACGGCCACGCCGCTTAAGGCAGCCATGGCCACCACCTCACGCAGGTCTTGTTGGCACTCGGCCATGAGGCGTGCAAAGTGCTCATCGATGAGCAAGTTGGTGAGATCGTGTTGGTTAGCAAAGGCGCGGCAAATGTCTTCCAGTAAATGTGCGCGAATGATGCAGCCAGCACGCCATACCGACGCCACTTTGTCTAGGGGCAATTGCCAATCGTGTTCCTTGTCACCGGCTTTGATCAAGGCAAAACCTTGGGCATAGGCACAAATTTTGGCGGCCAGTAAAGCTTTCTGAATTTTGGGCAATACGACTTCTAAGTTTTGAGCAGCTTGGGACTTGGGGCCTTTGAGTAATTTAGAAGCCACGACCCGTTCAGGCTGCAGGGCACTGATGGTACGCGCAAACACGGCGTCGGCAATGGTGGGCGCACTGACGCCCAAATCCAAGGCAATCTGGCTGGTCCATTTACCCGTACCTTTTTGCTCGGCCGTGTCCAAAATCATTTCAACCAAGGCCTTTCCTGTTTCGGGGTCTTGGTGCGCCAAAATGTCGGCGGTGATGTCAATCAAATAACTGCTAAGTTTGCCCTGCCCCCATTCGCGAAACACCGCACTCATTTGCATGGCGGGCATGCCCAAACTCTTCAAGAGGGCATAGGCTTCGCAAATCATTTGCATGTCGGCATATTCAATGCCGTTGTGCACCATCTTCACAAAGTGCCCTGCACCGCCCGGGCCCATCCATTCGCAACAGGCTTGGCCATCGTCGGCTTTGGCGGCGATGGCTTGCAAGAAAGGACGCACCAAAGGCCACGCTTCTGGCGAACCGCCAGGCATCAAAGCAGGGCCGTGCAAAGCCCCTTCTTCGCCACCACTCACGCCAGAGCCGACGTACAAGATGCCAGTGCCTTCGAGTGAGTCGATGCGTCGTTGGGTATCGCGGTACAGCGTGTTGCCGCCGTCTATCACCACGTCTCCGGCTGATAACAAAGTTCGCAATTCATTCAACACGGCATCAACGGGGGCTCCAGCAGGCACCATCAGCCAAACGCGGCGGGGCAGCTGCAAATTGGCTATCAACTCTACCAAGGAATTGGCAGCGCATGCCTTCAAGCCTTCTGTGCGTTTGGCAAAACGAGTGCACTTCTGTTCGTCCAAATCAAAACCGGTGACGCTGAAGCCGTTGCGCTCTAAATTAAGGGCTAAGTTTTCGCCCATGACGCCCAGTCCCACTAAACCAATGTGTGTGTTTTTCATTTCTTGCTTGAATGATTAGTTTGAAGAAGATAGAGTTTGCAGTATAAATTTCAAGCGACAGGCGCAAACATGTGCTGCAAAGTAATCAATGCACGTTTGAGTGTAGCCCCGTGAACAGCCCCCTCACGCTTGACCAAGCGTGATTTGTCCAAGGTTCGAATTTGGTCTAACAAAATGAGGCCAGACTTTCCCTTGAAAGTAATCGGAATTCGAAAAGCAGCAGAACGTGATCCCGTGGTCATGGGGGCCACAATGACAGTTCGCAAGTGGTTCAACATTTCTGGCGGGGAGATCAAAACACAGGGTCTGGTTTTTTGAATTTCACTGCCAATTGTGGGGTCGAGTTGAACCAGCCAAATTTCGCCAGTCGCCAACTCGGCAGGCGTTACCACTTCAAATCCTTGTCATCGGCATTGCCAAATTCTGGCCACACCAGAGAATCGTCTTTGTCCATGGCAATGCGTTGACTGTCCATGGCCCAGCCCTCTCGGGGGTTGGTTTTAACCGGTCGAATTTCAATCACGCCGTTGTTGACGCGAAGCTCGGCCACATCTTGCAAACCCGTTTGCTCGAGGATGGGTTTGGGAATGAGGATGCCCTTTGAGTTGCCTAAGGATCGGATATTGACTTGCATGTTGGGCTTTTTGGTAATGTTATTACAATGTTATCACTTATGAGATTGAATGAAAAGCTTCAATTTCTAAGTTTTTCTATCATTGGGTTTCAATTGGTGGGGGTTTGCGTTTTGCAAGGAGGGTTGAGCAGAGAGGGTACGGCGGCTTCCTCATATGGAGTACCAGAAATCGTCAGCCGCCTTACCCTCTCTGCTCAACCCTTTTGTGTTCGGAAGATTTTATGGCTGTGCCCGTACGGTCCCAAAGCAAAGTTCCCCCAACACCAAAAACGTTGGTGAGATGGCTTGAGGGGGCTGACGATTTCTGGTACTCCATATGAGGAAGCCCCCTCAAGCCATCTCACCAACGTCCTTACGGAGAAAAATCTCAAACTCCCCAATCACTCCACAGTTACGCTTTTAGCCAAGTTACGAGGTTTGTCCACATCAGTCCCCCGAGCACAAGCCGTGTGATAAGCCAACAACTGCAAAGGCACCACGTGAAGAATGGGCGACAACACACCATAATTCTCTGGCATGCGAATCACATTCACACCTTCACTGCTCTCAATTTTGGTATCTCCATCAGCCAACACATAAAGCACACCGCCGCGTGCACGCACTTCTTGCATATTGCTTTTGAGTTTTTCTAGCAACGCATCGTTGGGCGCCACAGTTACCACCGGCATTTCGCTGGTCACCAAAGCCAAAGGCCCATGCTTGAGTTCACCCGCCGCATACGCTTCGGCATGAATGTAGGTAATCTCTTTCAACTTCAAAGCACCTTCCAAAGCAATTGGATAGTGCGTGCCGCGTCCTAAGAACAAGGCATTTTCTTTGGAGGCAAACTCTTGTGACCAGCTGATGATTTGAGGCTCTAAAGCCAGTACCGCCTGCAAAGCTGCAGGCAAATGACGCATGGCTTTTAAATGCAGGGCTTCGTCTGCTTCAGTCAAACGACCTTTGCTTTGTGCCAAGGCCAAAGTGAGCAAAAACAAACCTGCCAATTGGGTTGTGAAAGCTTTGGTCGATGCCACTCCAATTTCAGCGCCAGCGCGTGTCACATAGGCCAACTTGCATTCACGCACCATGGCCGATGTAGCCACGTTACAGATGGTCAATGTGTGATGCATGCCCAAACTTTGCGCGTGTCTTAAGGCCGCCAAGGTATCGGCCGTTTCGCCCGACTGTGTGATGGTGACCACCAAAGTTTGAGGGTCAGGCACTGAATCACGGTAACGGTACTCGCTGGCAATTTCTACTTGGCATGGCATTTTGGCCACAGACTCCAGCCAATACTTGGCCACGCAGCCACTGAAATAACTGGTGCCACACGCGAGGATCAAAACCTTGTCGATCTCTTTAAAAACTTTGAAAGCGCTTTCGGAATGAATGCCGCCATTCAAGCCATCAAATAACTCCGGCACGATGTGCTCTACGCCTTCCAAGGTGTCTGCAATGGCGCGCGGTTGCTCGAAAATTTCTTTCTGCATGTAGTGGCGGTAAGGGCCAAGCTCTGCCGCACCGCTGTGTGCATGCACCGTTTTCACAGGGCGCTCAACGCGATTGTGTTCGCGGTCTTCAATCCAATACTTGCCCAATTGAATGTCGACCAAGTCACCTTCTTCAAGGTACACAATTTGATCCGTCACGCCAGCCAAGGCCATGGCATCGCTGGCCAAAAAGTTTTCGTGATGCGCTGTGCCCACACCCAAAATGAGCGGAGAGCCTGCACGTGCACCCACCACGCGTTGCGGTTCGTCTTTGTGAAACACAGCAATGGCGTACGCACCTTTGAGTTCGTTCACGGTTCTTTTGACAGCATCAAACAAATCGCCGTCGTAAACGCTGTCAACCCAATGCGAAATAACCTCGGTATCTGTTTGGCTTGTAAACACGTAACCCTTGGCCTGCAATTGCGCGCGCAACTCATCGTGGTTTTCAATGATGCCGTTGTGCACCAAGGCTACTCGGCCGGGTTTGTCTTTGAGATCTGCCAAAGTGCCAGGACCCGAACTGAAATGCGGGTGTGCGTTGTGCACCGCAGGCGCACCGTGTGTGGCCCAACGGGTGTGTGCAATGCCGGTGCCGCTTTCCAAATGATCGGTTTCAATTTGCGACATGAGTTCGGACACGCGCGAAGTGCTGCGAGCACGCTTTAATCCGCCCACGCTGCGCTTGAGGCTGGCCTCATGGATGGCTACGCCGCAGGAGTCATAACCTCGGTATTCAAGGCGCTGTAAGCCCTGAACCAAAATGGGAACGATGTTTCTGTCTGAAACTGCACCAACAATGCCGCACATGGGTCAAGCCTTTAAATTTAATGTGCGGGCATCTTATGCCTCTTGGTTAAAAATTAATCACCATTTTTATAGTTTTAATTGAAATTTAATTTCACAAGAACTCATTAATGGCTTATTATTTCAAAATAATTAATTTATTGAAATAATAATACGAAAAATGAGCTCTGAATTCAACAGTATCTCAATCACTTTAGACGCCACAGATTTGCAATTGCTGGCCACTTTGCAAGCCGATGCCAGCATCAGCAACATTGCATTGGCCGACAAATTGCACATTTCTGCTGCCACCTGCTTGCGCCGCACCAAGCGTTTGCTGCAAGAAGGCTGGATTGAGAAGCAAGTGGCCATTTTGTCGTCCGACAAACTCGGACAACTCATGGGCCACAGCGTCACGGCACTGATCGAAGTCAGCCTGGACAAACAAGGTGAAGAGTTGTTGCAGGCCTTTGAAACACGTGCCGTTCAAGAGGCAGCAGTTCAGCAATGTTGGCGCGTATCACCTGGCCCCGATTTCATGCTGGTGGTGCAAGCGCCCGACATGCCTGCTTACTTAGCCTTCACGCAAAGGCTTCTGACGCAAGATGCCAACGTGCGCAATGTGAAAGCATTTTTCAGCGTGAAGCGCGCCAAGTTTGGTACGCAAATCACGCTACCAAACACTTAATCATCCGTCCTGCTAAGGGCCTGCTTCAGGCCTGCTCATTGATGCATCGGCGTTCGCCGAAGCGATCACTTCGCCTTAGGCGTTTTCTGCGGCCGCTTCCAATTGGCAATGCTCACTTGCTTGCCACGCGCCACACTTAAAGCACCGGGCTCAGTGCTTTTGGATATGGTGGACCCTCCGCCTACTGTGCCGCCTGCACCAATTGTGACCGGTGCAATTAACACACAGTTGCTTCCCACATGCACATCGTTTTCAATGATGGTGCGATGTTTGTTAGCACCGTCGTAATTGGCCGTGATGCTACCCGCACCATAGTTCACGCGCTCACCCACAGTGGCATCGCCCAGATAAGCCAAATGGTTGGCTTTGGCGCCTTTCGCCAAGGTGGAATTTTTCACTTCGACAAAATTGCCAATGTGCACTTCAGGGCCTAATTCGGCACCTGGACGCAGTCTTGCAAACGGCCCAACCAAGGCGCGCTCCCCCACTGTCACGCCTAACTTTTCACCATCAATGTGGGTGAAGGCATGGATCACAGCACCTGAGGCAATGCGCGCGTTGGCAATGACGCAGTTGGGGCCAATGCGCACGCCTTCGCCCAAATGCACCTGACCTTCAAACACGCAGTTCACATCAATTTCAACATCGGCTTCGCAGTGCAGTTCACCTCGCACATCGAAGCGCGCAGGGTCGGCCAAGCGCACACCTTGCAACATCAATTCGTTTGCTTTTTGCAACTGGTAAGCACGCTCCAATTGAGACAGTTGTTGAGGACTGTTGACGCCTGTCACTTGCAGTTCGTCTTGAATGCGATGCGTCACAACCGTCACGCCATCGGCCACGGCCCACTTCACCACATCGGTGAGGTAGTACTCACCCTGTGCATTTTGGTTGTCGAGTTTGGCCAGCCATTTTTTGAGTTTTTTGGCGGGCACGGCCATGATGCCGCTGTAGACCTCTTGAATTTTGAGCTGCTCCAGACTGGCGTCTTTTTGCTCCACGATGGCCAGCACGCTGTCGCCTTTTGGGTTGCGCACAATGCGGCCATAGCCAGTTGGGTTGGGCATGTCGAGGGTCAGCAAGGCCAGGCGATCGGCTGTCGATCCTGCCTGACGCACACAGGCCATCAAGGCTTTGAGCGTGTCGGCATGCGTGAGGGGCACATCACCCGACAGCACCACCACCAAGCCATCATCTGCCAGCGCGGGCGCCGCTTGCTGCACCGCATGTCCTGTGCCCAGCTGGGGCTCTTGTCTGACAAATTTGATGGCCAACTTGCTTGATACCAAAGAAACGGCAGTTTCCACCTCGTCTGCGCCATGGCCCGTTATCACGACGGCAGATCGGGCATTCAAGTGAGCGGCCGTGTCAAGCACATGCCCCAACAAGGGTTTGCCTGCCAAACGCTGTAAAACCTTGGGCAAACGGCTTTTCATGCGAGTACCCTTACCCGCCGCCATGACAACCACGTCCAGCGGCTGTTCAAGCGAAAATAGGAATTGATTAACTGAGTTATCCGACATGGCGAAATTATCCTTTTGGTTCCGAATTATCACGGCTTCTTTGGTGGCTGTCTCAATGAGCGTCATTTTGACGGGCTGCAGCGCCGTCAGGTTAGGCTACAACAAGCTACCTGAAATCGCTTCTTGGTGGTTAGACAGCTACATTGACTTCAGTGATACCCAAGGCCCGCAAGCCAAGGCGGCGCTTCAAAAGCTTCAGACTTGGCACCGCAAAGAAGAGCTGCCGGCCATTGCCGAACTGCTGGTACAAGCCCAAACTTTGGCACTGCAAAATATCACGCCTGAGCAGGCCTGCAAAGTTTGGGAAGGTGCTCAAGTTCGCATTGAATCCTTCATTCAGGAAAGCAGTCGCTTGGCTGCGCCCGTGGTGTCTCAATTGAGCGCTAAGCAGCTCAAGCATTTAGAAAAAGAGTGGGCCTCGCGCAATGAAGATTGGAAAAAGCAATGGCTTCAAGGCACGCCAGATTCCCGCATCAAAAAGCGAGTCGACCTTGCTGCTGAGCGCTTCAACTCGTTTTATGGCGACTTGAACTTGGAGCAAAGACAAGTTCTCAAACAGCAATTTTTACAATCTACGTGGACCCCAGAGGCGAGTTATCAGCTGCGACTCAAACGTCAACAAGAACAATTGATTGCGTTGCAGGCCATGTCCTCCGAGATCACCAAACCGGCCATGCCCATAGCTCAAGTAGAAAAAACGCTGCAGTCATTGATCTTGCAATCGGTACGCCCCAAAGACTCAGCCGACCTGTCAAAACAACTACAGCTTGAGCAACAAGCCTGCCAAAATTTAGCGCAACTCCACAACACCATGTCCCCCGGCCAACGCTTGAAAGCACAGCGCAAATTAAAAGACTACGAAACCGATGTTCGCGAACTCATGAAAATTTAATTGGGGTCAGAGCAACATTAATTTGGTCAATAAGTGGGGGCAGAGGCTAAGGGGGGCTGACGATTTCTGGTACTCCATATGAGGAAGCCCTCCTTAGCCTCTGCCCCCTCTTATTGGAAATTAATGTTGCTCTGACCCCAATTAAATTTCTCAGTCTTGGAGGGCTTTCCACATTTCGATGTCGCGCTCTGCGGTCCAAATGCGAGGGTTTTTGATGCCTGATGCTTCGTCGAAAGCGCGCGTCACATCAAAAGGCAAGCAGTGTTCGTAAATGAACACATGACCAAACACGGGGTCCATGCTTTTGCGGGTGTGGGCCATGGCGGCTTTCAAGTCCATCTTGCCAGCGACAGCTTCTTTGCCTGCATTGAACAAGGTCTCCACCCAGCGCTTGGTGTAGTCCAAAGCTTTGTTCACATCGGCTTGGCCCTTCATGGCTTCGCCTCGTCCGGGCACGATGGCTTCGGCTTTTAGGGCGCTCAAAGCTTCCAAGGTAGCTGGCCACTCTTGGAGTTGCGCATCACCGGTGTACACGCCGGCTTCGTATTCCACCAAGTCGCCAGAGAACAAAACTTTTTCTTCTTCCACCCAAGCAATGGTGTCGCCGCGGGTGTGGCCATAGCCAGGACTCCAAATTTGAACTTTCACACCGCCTAAGTCAATCACCAATTTGCCTGGCACCTCACCCTTGGTGGCATCACCACCACCAATCACCATGGTGGGCCAAGTCAAGCCTGGCACTTCTTCAGCACCGCGGAACAAACGCGGAAAGCGCTCCATCTCGCTCTTCATGTCTTGCGCACCGCGCTCCACAATCAACTCGTAAGTGCCTTGGCTGGCAATCACTTCGGTAGCACCTTCAGCCGCATAAGCACTGGCACCCAACACGCGCACTGCGTGATAGTGGGTGAGCAACACGTACTTGATAGGCTTGTCGCTGATGGTGCGAATTTGCTTGATCAAATCACGCGCCATACCCGGCGTGGCCGTGGCATCGCTCACCATGATGAACTTGTCACCAATGATCACACCAGAATTGGGATCACCCTCAGCGGTGTAGGCCCAACAGTGCTTGCTGAGTTGCTCAAACTTAATGACCTTGTCGGCCAAGTCGGCTTGTGAGGCAAATGCTTTTGTGGGTTGGTTCATATTTTTCTCCGGTTTCCAATGAAGCTCAGTTGGCGGTTAATTTAATTGGGGTCAGAGCAACATTAATTTGGTCAATAAGAGGGGGCAGAGGCTAAGGGGGGCTGACGATTTCTGGTACTCCATATGAGGAAGCCCCCCTTAGCCTCTGCCCCCACTTATTGGAAATTAATGTTGCTCTGACCCCAATTAAATTAACCGCCAACTGAGCTTCATTGGAAACCGGAGAAAAATATGAACCAACCCACAAAAGCATTTGCCTCACAAGCCGACTTGGCCGACAAGGTCATTAAGTT
>SHXD01000008.1 GCA_009693505.1 Limnohabitans sp. | reverse complement strand
AAAAAGCCCGTTCGCGTCGCCGTCACAGGAGCCGCTGGTCAAATTGGATACGCATTGTTGTTCCGCATCGCCTCCGGCGAAATGTTGGGCAAAGATCAGCCCGTGATCTTGCAATTGCTTGAAATCCCCGACGAAAAAGCCCAAAAAGCGCTCAAGGGCGTCATGATGGAATTGGACGATTGTGCTTTCCCATTGCTGGCTGGCATGCAAGCCTACGCCGACCCCATGACCGCTTTCAAAGACACAGACTATGCTTTGTTGGTGGGTTCACGTCCCCGTGGACCTGGCATGGAGCGCGCTGAATTGCTCGCCATCAATGGCGCCATCTTCACTGCGCAAGGTAAAGCTTTGAACGCAGTGGCTTCACGCAATGTCAAAGTTTTGGTGGTCGGCAACCCTGCCAACACCAACGCTTACATCGCCATGAAGAGCGCGCCCGATCTCAAGCCCGCTAACTTCACAGCCATGCTGCGCTTGGACCACAACCGTGCCGCGTCCCAAATTGCGGCCAAAACTGGCAAAGCAGTTGCAGACATTCAGAAATTGTGCGTTTGGGGTAACCACTCTCCCACCATGTACGCCGATTACCGTTTCGCCACCATCAACGGCGAGTCTGTGAAGACCATGATCAACGACCAAGAGTGGAATGCCAACGTGTTCTTGCCAACTGTGGGCAAGCGCGGCGCGGCCATCATTGAAGCACGTGGTTTGTCATCTGCCGCTTCTGCAGCCAATGCCGCCATTGACCACATGCGCGATTGGGCTTTGGGCACCAACGGCCATTGGGTCACCATGGGCATTCCTTCACAAGGCTGGTACGGTATTCCCAAAGACGTCATGTTCGGATTCCCGGTCACTTGCGAGAATGGCGAATACAAAGTGGTCGAAGGTTTGGAAATTGATGCGTTCAGCCAAGCTTGTATCGACAAAACTTTGAAAGAGTTGACAGACGAGCAAGCCGGCGTGGCGCACTTGCTTTAATCAAAAGACCCTTTCGTGAAACATCCGCGCGACATTCTGTTGGGATCACAAGCCGCAGGCATGCTTTTGCCTGTGTGTGATCACTACAGTGGTGTCGAAGTGCGGATGCGCAAAAGTTTGAAATTGCAAGCGGAAATGACGCAGGAGTTTGGTGCCTGCGTCTTTGATGTCACCTTGGATTGTGAAGATGGCGCCCCAGTAGGCGGTGAAATTGAGCACGCCCACTTGGTCAAAGAAATTGCAAACAGTGCAGCGCCTGAAGCCAGGGTGGCAGTTCGTGTCCACCCCGTTGATCACCCCTCATTTATCAATGACGTGAATCTGATTGTGAAAGATGCGCATCGCAACTTGCGACACGTGATGATTCCCAAGGTGGAGTCTGTTGCCGATGTTGACACTGCAGCGCAAGCTTTGAATCAAGCGGGTGCATTGACTTTGCCAATGCATGTCTTGATTGAGTCACCAGCAGCAGTTCACCGTGCCTTTGAAATTGCAGCCCATCCCCGCGTGCAATCCTTGAGTTTTGGCCTCATGGATTTTGTCTCTGCTCACGGCGGTGCTATTCCCGCAAGTGGTATGGGCATCGAAGGTCAATTCACCCACCCGCTGGTTTTGCGGGCCAAACTGGAAATTGCCAGTGCATGTCATGCACACGGCAAAGTGCCATCGCACTGCGTGGTCACAGAGTTCAGCGATTTAGAAGCCATTAAATTGGCTGCCTTAAAAGCTTCACGAGAGTTAGGCTACACGCGCATGTGGAGTATTCACCCCAGTCAAATCCGGCCTGTGGTGGAAGCCTTGGCCCCAAGTGCGCATGAGATTGAACAAGCTGCAGAGTTGATAGAGGCAGCTTGTCGCGCAGATTGGGCGCCTGTGAGTTTTGGCGGTCAATTGCATGATCGCGCAAGCTATAGATTCTTTTGGCAAGTGCTTGAACGCGCGCATCAAACGGGAAGACCAATGCCGGGGTCGGTTCAATCCTATTTTGGAGAGACCACATGTGCCTTTTGAAATTCTTTTGTCTCGTGTTCATGGCCGGCCTGTGGAGTTCAGGAATCAACATGGCCCAAGCGCAATCCTCTAAAGATGCAAATGGTGGCGCCAAAAAAGAGGTTCATACAAAACCTGTGGCAAAGCCAATAGCCCCCGATACCATCAAGAAAAGCGACTCACACAAACGCAATGTTGCTTTAAAGCCAGTTGATCCACCTTTGGCCCCGCAAGAACTCAGCATTGCAGAGCGCGTGCATGTCGGTCATTTACCCTGTGAGTTGGGTGCTTCCATTCGCATGACGGCCGATGCTCACACGCCAGGCTACTTTGATTTGCAAGGCAAGGGCTACAAATACCGAATGCGGCCAGTCGCAACCAGCACAGGTGCCATTCGATTGGAAGATGAAAAGGCTGGCGCTGTCTGGTTGCAGTTGGCCAACAAGTCCATGCTGATGGATCAAAAAAATGGACGTCGATTGGCCGATGAATGTGCCCACCCCGATCAGGTGGCCGTTGCCAATGACATGAAGATCAACCCACCGCCCCCTTTGATTGATGTGAGCAACGTTGTCACAATCAACAAGCGCTGAGTTGTAAAGTTTGAAAATATTTAAAAGTTTGAGTGAACAATTTATTTCGTAAGACAGGAGAAAACTATGTTGCAAGCTTATCGTGAACATGCCGCCGAACGTGCAGCGCTGGGAATTCCCCCGCTGCCTTTAGATACCAAACAAACTGCTGAGTTAATTGAACTCATCAAAAATCCACCTCAAGGTGAAGAAGCCTTTTTGATGGACTTGCTCACTCACCGTGTACCACCTGGCGTTGACGATGCAGCCAAAGTCAAGGCCTCGTTCTTGTCGGCAGTCGCCCATGGCGACTTGTCTGTTTCCTTGGTGAGCAAAGCCAAAGCCACTGAATTGTTGGGCACCATGGTGGGCGGTTACAACGTCAAGCCCTTGATTGATTTGCTCGACCACAAAGAAGTGGCCGCTGTGGCTGCTGAAAGTTTGAAGAAAACATTGCTGATGTTTGACTTCTTCCATGATGTTGCAGAAAAATCAAAGGCAGGCAATGCCAATGCCACGGCTGTCATTCAAAGCTGGGCCGATGCCGAATGGTTCACTTCACGTCCTGAAGTGGCAAAAAAAATCACCGTCTCTGTGTTCAAAGTGCCTGGTGAAACCAATACCGACGATTTGTCGCCCGCTCCCGATGCTTGGAGCCGTCCTGACATTCCACTGCATTACTTGGCCATGTTGAAAAATACACGCCCTGATGCGGCCTTCAAACCAGAAGAAGACGGCAAGCGCGGCCCCATGGCTTTCATTGAAGAGATGAAGAAAAAAGGCCACTTAGTGGCTTATGTGGGCGACGTGGTGGGCACCGGCTCATCGCGCAAGTCTGCTACCAACAGCATCATCTGGGGCTTTGGTGAAGACATTCCTTTTGTACCTAATAAGCGCTTTGGCGGTGTGACATTAGGTGCCAAAATTGCCCCCATCTTCTTCAATACGCAAGAAGATTCTGGTGCCTTGCCCATTGAAGTCGATGTTTCCAAATTGGAAATGGGTGATGTGATTGATGTCTTGCCTTACGAAGGCAAGATCATGAAGAATGGCGTATTGCTCACCGAGTTTGAGCTTCGCAGCGACATGTTGTTTGATGAAGTTCGCGCAGGCGGTCGAATCAATTTGATCATTGGCCGTTCGTTGACGGTCAAGGCGCGCGATTTTTTGCGTTTGCCCACCTCGACCTTGTTCCGTTTGCCCAAGGTGCCCACTTCGACCAAAGCAGGCTTTACCGTGGCGCAAAAAATGGTGGGCCGTGCATGCGGCTTGCCAGAAGGTCAGGGCGTTCGGCCAGGCACCTATTGCGAACCCAAGATGACCACCGTGGGTTCACAAGACACCACTGGCACCATGACCCGCGACGAGTTGAAAGACTTGGCTTGTTTGGGCTTCAGTGCCGACATGGTGATGCAATCGTTCTGCCACACTGCGGCTTATCCAAAGTCCGTTGACGTGAAGATGCACCATGAATTGCCAGCCTTCATGAGCAACCGAGGTGGCGTTTCATTGCGCCCAGGTGATGGCATTATTCACAGTTGGTTGAACCGTTTGTTGTTGCCCGACACAGTGGGCACAGGTGGCGACTCCCACACACGTTTCCCGATTGGTATTTCTTTTCCTGCTGGCTCTGGCTTGGTGGCCTTTGGTGCTGCTACAGGTGTCATGCCTTTGGACATGCCTGAATCTATCCTGGTTCGTTTCAAAGGCAAAATGCAGCCTGGCATCACTTTGCGTGATCTGGTGCATGCCATTCCTTATTACGCCATCAAGGCAGGCTTTCTGACCGTTGCCAAGTCCGGCAAGATCAATGAGTTCTCTGGCCGCATTTTGGAAATCGAAGGTTTGCCAGATTTGAAAGTGGAGCAAGCTTTTGAGTTGTCTGATGCGTCTGCTGAGCGCTCTGCAGCGGGTTGTACCGTGAAGCTCAACCCCGAACCAGTGAAAGAATACTTGAACTCCAACATCGTTTTGATGAAGAACATGATAGCGCAAGGCTACAACGACAAACGAGCACTTGAGCGCCGCATCAAAGCGGTTGAAGCTTGGTTGGCCAACCCTCACTTGCTCGAGGCCGATGCCAATGCAGAGTACGCCTATGTCCTTGAAATCGACATGGACCAGTTGAAAGAGCCTGTCTTGTGCTGCCCCAACGATCCGGATGACGCCAAGTTGTTGTCAGATGTGGCGGGCACCAAGATTGACGAAGTCTTCATTGGTTCATGCATGACCAACATTGGCCACTTCCGCGCAGCTTCTAAGTTGCTCGAGGGTCTTCGTGACATTCCAGTGAAGTTGTGGATTGCGCCGCCTACCAAAATGGACGCTGCCGAGTTGACCAAAGAAGGTCACTACGGCGTGTTTGGCGCTGCTGGCGCACGCACTGAAATGCCGGGCTGCTCATTGTGCATGGGCAACCAAGCCCAAGTGCGTGAGGGTGCCACTGTGGTGTCTACATCAACACGTAACTTTCCTAACCGCTTGGGCAAAAACACCAATGTATATTTGGCTTCCTCTGAAATTGCGGCTATCAGCTCCAAGCTGGGCCGCATCCCTACCGTGCAAGAGTACCAAGCCAGCATGACTGAAATAAACAAAGACGGAAGTCAGATCTACAAGTACATGAACTTCGACAAGATCGAAGAGTACGCAGAAGTGGCGAAGGGTGTTGCAGCCTAAAACTGCGCACTAAGCACTGTGCTCAAGCCCAAAAGATTTCGGTCTTTTGGGCTTTTTTGATGGGCGGCAGAGTTTGCGCAATCAGATCGTTGCAAAATCAAGCTTGTGGAAAATACGATGATCATTGTGGGTGGTGGAATTGGTGGGCTGGCTGCGGCATTGGCATGTGGTCAAGCTGGGGCCAGGCCGCAGGTGCTAGAGCGCGCCGCCACTTTCTCGGAAGTAGGGGCGGGTATCCAGATGGGCCCCAATGTGACGCGCACTTTGCATGCTTGGGGCTTGGCTGAAGACCTCAAAGAAATTGGATTTGTGCCACGCAAACTAGAGGCTAAAGACACTCAAACTGGGCAAATTATTGGCACACTGCGTTTAGGGCAACGAAGCTTAGACACATATGGCGCACCTTATGTCACTGTACACCGTGCTGATTTGCACCGTGTGTTGCTGCAAAAAATCAAGCGCTCGGGCCTGGCTGAATTGTGTCTTGATTCAGAAGTGCAAGCCGTGCAGCAGCATGCGGACGGCATCCAGATCAGTGGCACAAACTTAGCTGCAAGTTTGACCGAATTTTCTAAATCCGCCGCCATGGTGGGCGCCGACGGTCTTTGGAGCAAAACGCGTCAATTCGTGGTGACACACAAAGCACCCAGGGTGACAGGCTTGTTAGCCTATCGAGCTCTTGTGCCCATGCAATCTGTTCCTGAAAAGTTGCGACTGCAAGATGTGAATGTTTGGGTGGGCCCCAGAGTTCATGCCGTGTTGTACCCCGTCAAATGTGGTGAGTATTTGAACCTGGTGGTGGTGGTCCAAGGGCCGCCCCCAGCCACTTTGGATGACTGGGACCATGCAGGCAACAAACAAGACTTAGAAGCTGCCATCGGACCCATTCACGCAGACCTGCGCGACATGCTTGCAGCAGTGCCTGCTTGGCGACTGTGGCCACTTTGTGACCGTCCACCCATACAGGGTCCTCATGAAATGGCGAAAGGGCGAATCGCTTTGTTGGGCGATGCAGCGCATCCTATGCGTCCGTTCTTGGCTCAAGGTGCAGGGATGGCCATAGAAGATGCAGCTGAATTAGCCAGAAGCTGGGCCAGAGCAGATTTGCAAGTAGAAGATCGCTTGCAAATGTACGCGCAAGCTCGTTGGGCTCGCAACGCCCAAGTTCAGCAACGCTCAATTCGGAATGGTCAGATTTTTCACCTTCAAGGACCTCTGCGATGGGGCCGCAATATGGCCATGAAAGTCATGGGCGAATCCTTGATGGATGTCCCTTGGCTTTATGCCGGCCCCTAACTTAGCGACAGTTTTTGTGTGGTGAGCTTAGTGCGCTTAAAAGCCTGACTCAGACTTTTCCAAGCAGTAAAAATTCCATGAGGGCCTTTTGCGCGTGCATGCGATTTTCTGCTTCATCCCACACCACAGATTGAGGTCCATCGATGACTTGTGCACTGACTTCCTCACCTCGGTGAGCTGGTAGGCAGTGCATGAACAGCGCATCGGGCTTGGCCACTTTCATCAACTCCTCGTCGACGCACCAATCGGTAAAAGCTTTTTTGCGGGCTTCGTTCTCTGCTTCATAGCCCATGCTGGTCCACACATCGGTGGTGACCAAATCAGCGCCCTCACAAGCTTGCCTCGGGTCTTTGAAGAACTGCGTACTGGCAGCACTTCGAACGCCCACAACTGCCGGGTCAACTTCATAGCCACTGGGCGTACTGAGGTTGACCTTAAAGCCCAGCAAGTCGGCAGCTTGTAGCCAAGTGTTAGCCATGTTGTTGCCATCACCGACCCAAGCCACCGTTTTGCCTGCAATGGAGCCGCGGTGTTCGATGTAGGTGAAAATGTCAGCCAAGATTTGGCAAGGGTGAAACTCATTGGTCAGGCCGTTGATGACAGGCACGCGAGAGTGTTCAGCAAACTTTTTAATCTTGTCTTGCCCATAGGTGCGAATCATGACCAGATCGACCATGCGGCTGATCACTCTGGCACTGTCTTCGATGGGCTCTGCACGTCCGAGTTGACTGTCGCCTGTAGTGAGGTGCACCACCGAGCCGCCCATTTGGTACATGCCAGCTTCAAAGCTGACGCGCGTTCGCGTGGAAGCCTTCTCAAAGATCATGGCCAGAGTACGGTCTGCGAGGGGCTGGTATTTTTCGTAAGATTTGAACTTGGCTTTGATGAAGGCTGCACGCTTGAAAACGTGTGCATATTCTTCAGCGCTTAAATCTGTGAATTGCAAGTAATGCCGAAGAGGCATTGCGGATGCCTGCGCAACCATTAGGATGACTCCGACAGAAATGTGTGGATGAGCGGCAGCAAAATATCGGCCACTTCATCGGCTTCAGCCTGGGTCATGATGAGGGGCGGCACCATGCGAATGACGCTGTCTGCTGTGACGCTGATCAACAAGCCTGTTTCTGCTGCGCGCAATGTGAGTGCACCGCAGGGTTTGTCCAATTCAATGCCAAGCATCAAACCTTGTCCGCGAATTTCTTTGATGCCTTTGGCGCCCTCAAGCCCTTTTTCAAGACGTGCTTTAAGGTGAGCACCTACTTTGGCTGCATTGTCTAGCAGGCCATCTTTTTCCATGATGCGAATGGTTTCAAGACCTGCACGCATGGCCAGCGGATTGCCGCCAAAAGTGGTGCCGTGATTGCCAGGTTGGAAAATGTTGGCAGCTTTGGGTCCTGCTACGACTGCTGCAATGGGAACACCAGAACCTAAGCCCTTGGCCAATGGCATCACATCAGCTTTGATGCCCGCCCATTGGTGCGCAAACCACTTACCTGTTCTGCCCATGCCGCATTGAACTTCGTCAATCATCATGAGCCAATCTTTGTCGTCGCAAAGCGCACGAACATCGCGGAGGTAGTCGATGTGCATGGGGTTCACGCCGCCTTCGCCCTGGATGGTTTCAAAAAACACGGCCACCACATTGGGATTGTTTTCAGTGGCCTTTTTCAAAGCCGCAATGTCATTCAAGGGCACGCGCAAGAAGCCCTCCACCAAAGGCCCAAAACCCTGTTGAATTTTGGTGTTGCCAGTGGCACTCAAGGTGGCAATACTGCGGCCGTGAAAGGCTTTTTCATAGACCACGATGACCGGATTGTCGATACCCTTGTCATGACCGAACTTGCGCGCTAATTTGATAGCGGCCTCATTCGCCTCTAAACCGGTGCAGCAAAAAAACACATTGGTCATGCCGGACAACTCAACCAATTTGGCCGCCAACTTTTCTTGGTTGGGCAAATGGTAGTAGTTGCAGCTGTGAATGATTTTGCTGAGTTGATCTTGCAGGGCAGGTACCAACTCGGGGTGGTTGTGACCTAAAGTGTTCACTGCAATGCCGCCCAATGCGTCCAAATACACTTTGCCATTGACATCCCAAACTCGGCAACCCTGACCGTGGCTTATGGCAATGGGCAAGCGGCCATAAGTGTTCATGGTGTGCGGCGAAGTGGCTTCAATGAAAGCGGACATGCGGGAACTCCTCTGAAAAGAAATCGGCCCAACTAAGAGGACCACTGAGGTGAGATTTTAGAGGCAGAATTTAAGCTTCAAGTCTTATATAAGATACAATTCTTTTGCAGTGCAGCATTTAGGCGATCCTTGACGCATGCCTACGAATTTTCACAACCGCTGATCGATGGTTTCAAACAACGCCAAAGAAGTTCTGATTCAAGGAATTACCTTGGACGGCCGCAGTTTCCGCCCCAGCGATTGGGCTGAACGCTTGGCTGGCGTGATGGGGCAATTTAGACCAGGGGGCGCCACTCCAGGAAGCCACCTCAGCTATTCGCCTTGGTGTATTCCGCAAACCTTAGGTGGCATCAAGTGTGTGGTGGCTCACACCGACCTGCGCGGCTATGAGCCCATGGCGTGGGACTTTCTCATGAGTTTTGCCAAAGACAACAACCTGCAAGTGTCTGAGGCATGCTTGCTACCAAGCCCTCCCTTATAAAAATTGTCTATAGAAAGACGCCCACAAAAAAGCCGTCCTAAGACGGCTTTTTGCTTTTTCTTTGCTGACAGCGCACCCGTTTCAAACGGCGGCAACCCTAATGGGTGCCGGGCTGGTGATCAATTGATCAGGCGAGAGCCAAGGCTTTCACCTTGGTTGACAAGCGGCTCTTATCGCGAGCAGCTTTGTTCTTGTGAAAGATACCTTTGTCGGCAACGGTGTCCACAACGGCTTGCATTTTGGCAAACAATTCGCTTGCTTTGGTTTTGTCACCCGCCAGAACAGCTTTTTCAACGTTCTTAACAGCGGTGCGATATTTGGAGCGCAGTGAGGTATTCGCTGCGTTCAGTTTCACGTCTTGACGTGCGCGTTTCCGGCCTGATGCCAGGCGGGGGTTCTTTTTCTTGGGTTTTGCAGAAGCCATTTAATGTATGTCCTAGTTGTCTGAGGATGTTGTCAGCAAAGCCGGCTATTGTATCAGCCAAAGAACTACTTGGCATAGGGGCCTGACAAGCTGTCATTTCAGTCGCTACACTCTCTTTGTGAGTCTCCTTAAATCTGCATCCACCGTCTCCCTCTGGACTCTGGCATCCCGCATCACGGGTTTGGTCAGGGAACTGTTCATTGCCTCTGCATTTGGTGCCAGCGCACTGACAGACGCTTTTAATGTTGCCTTTCGTATTCCAAATCTGTTCCGACGGCTTTTCGCAGAGGGCGCTTTCAGTCAAGCATTTGTACCTGTTTTAGCGGCCAGCAAAGCGCAAAACGGTGATGAGGCCACGAAAAAGGCTGTAGATCATGTGGCGACGCTTTTGGCCTGGTCACTGCTGCTGTTGAGTTTTTTGGGCGTTTTGGCAGCGCCTTTCTTGGTCTGGGCCATGGCCAGCGGACTGCAGCAGCAACCCGAATCGTATGAAGCTGCTGTTCACATGACGCGGTGGATGTTTCCCTACATTGGTTTTATGTCGATGGTGGCTTTGTCCGCTGGCATATTGAATACGTGGAAAAAATTTGCAGTCCCTGCTGCCACCCCTGTGTTGCTGAATTTGGCCATGATCGGTGCTGCTTGGCTGCTTGCGCCTTGGCTGAAGTCAAAAGGTATCCAGGCCATCTACGCTTTGCCCGTGGGTGTCATGTTGGGCGGCTTCATGCAATTGGCCATTCAAATTCCTGCGCTTTCAAAAATCGGTTTGTTACCTCGCATTGGCCTCACATGGTCTGCCATTCGAGGGTCTGCTTCAGACCCGGCTTCTCGTCAAATCGCCGCTTTAATGCTGCCAGCTTTGCTCGGGGTCGGGGTGGCTCAAATATCCTTGCTGATTAATACGCAAATTGCATCACACCTAGCCCCCGGCAGCGTCAGTTGGCTGACCTACGCAGACCGGCTGATGGAATTCCCAACCGCTATTTTGGGCGTGGCGCTTGGCGCAGTGCTCATGCCCCAGCTGGCAGCAGCTCGTGCGAAGGGCGATCAGGATGAATATGCAGCCATGCTCGATTGGGGCTTGCGTTTGGTTGTGCTGTTGGCCTTACCTTGTGCTGGGGCCTTGCTGGTTTTTTCTCAACCTTTGGTGTCGGTGCTCTATCACTATGGTGCATTTACAGACCGTGATGTTCAGCAAACCACCTTGGCGCTGAATGGGTACGGCGTAGGTTTGTTGGGACTTGTCGCCATCAAGGTCTTGGCGCCTGGTTACTACGCAAGTCAGGACATCAAAACACCTGTGAAAATTGCCGTTGTTGTGTTGTGTTTTACACAAGTGATGAATGCTGTGTTGGTGCCTTATTTGGCCCATGCGGGACTGGCTCTGTCCATTGGCTTAGGTGCTTTATTGAATGCGGCTTGGCTATTGGTCGGATTGATACGCAAAGGCAGTTACAAGCCTTTGCCAGGTTGGCCTGTGTTTGGCGCCAAGGTTCTTTTAGCCAGCTTGTTATTGACTGCTTTTCTAGCTTGGGCAAGTAGTTCATTCGATTGGTTGGCCATGCGGCAACAGGTTTGGGGTAGATTGGGCGCCATGGCCTTGGTTTTGATCAGCTCAGCTTTGTTGTATTTCGCTTGTTTGCGCCTTAGCGGCTTGCGCTTGCAATCTTTGTTGCGCCGTTAACAGGTGTCAGACGAATGAACCTCCAGTTGATGGCAGTGACGCCGCTCAGTTATTTCAAAAGTCTGGTTGAAACAGACGCTGATTTTCCATTGCTAGAAGCTGCTGCTTCCATTGCACAAGATGAAGAGCCACAGTTGGACATCCAAGATGTTTTGGCAAGCTCTGACGCGCTTTTGGTTCGTTTAAGGCGTCGTTTGAAATTTGAATCAGATCCGCTGAAGACGCTTTCTGTGTTGAATCAATTTTTTTACACGGAGTTGGGGTTTGCTGGCAACGCCAACAATTTTTACGCGCCAGAAAACAGTTACCTGAATGAGGTATTGCGGTCGCGAAGAGGTATTCCAATTTCCATTGCAATTATCTGGTTGGAGCTTGCACAGGCGTTGGGCTTGCAAGCGGAAGGCGTGTCTTTTCCTGGTCATTTCTTAGTGAAGGTGACGCTGCCTGAGGGCTTGATTGTGATGGACCCTCTGACAGGCGATTCATTGGGTTTAGATAACTTAGCAGAACGCTTGGCGCCATTTCGTCCCCACATGGGTACCTCTGGTGACATGGACACGCCATTGGGTCTGTTTTTGCAGCCCGCTCTGCCACGCGACATATTGACCAGAATGCTTCGAAATCTCAAAGAAATTTTCAGCAGTCAAACAGATTGGGAAAGGCTTGTGTTGGTCATGGATCGCTTGATTGTTCTCAATCCAGAGGCACTTTTTGAAGTCCGCGATCGTGGTTTGGCATTGATCGAATTGGGTCAAAAAGAGCGTGCGCTTAAAGACTTGTTAAGGTATGTCGAAGAGTTGCCCAATGCAAGCGATGCATTGGCAGTGAAGCAGCGCTTGGCAAGTCTTCAAACCGACTGAGCCTGCCCCTTGAAATAAGGTTCAAGGTCCGTGACGCGTGAATGGATGTTGGGGCAGAGTGCTTTTATTCCACCACAACTTGTTCGCCATCACCTTGGACAACGATCAGTCCAATTTGATAAACCTTATCGCCTGAATGGCGCAAGGTCTCTGCACATGCTTGGGCATGAGCGGCATCGAGCACGACCACCATGCCGATACCATTGTTGAAGGTGCGATTCATTTCAATGTCATCAATGTTGGCTGTTTTTTGAAGCCAAGCAAACAACTCAGATTGGGGCCAGCTTCCTTTGACCAAATGGGCTGCGGTGCCTTCAGGTAAAACGCGCGGAATATTCTCCAGCAAGCCACCCCCAGTAATGTGCGCCAGTGCTTTGATGGGATGAATGGACAATGCATGCAGCACAGACTTCACGTAGAGCCTGGTTGGTGCCATGATGGCATCTTTGAAGGGCTGCCCATCCAATGTTTCAGGCAGCTGCCCCTCGGCGCGCTCAATGCATTTGCGAACCAAGCTAAAGCCATTGGAATGCACGCCATGAGAGCCAAGACCCAACACAATATCGCCTGGTTTCACGTCCTTGCCAGATAGAATTTTTGATTTTTCAACGGCCCCAACTGCAAAGCCAGCCAGGTCATATTCACCCGCGGGGTACATGCCTGGCATTTCAGCGGTTTCGCCGCCGATGAGAGCGCAGCCAGACATTTCGCAGCCATTGGCAATGCCACCCACTACCGTGGCAGCCGTCTCGACATCCAGTTTGCCGCAAGCAAAATAATCCAAGAAGAACAAGGGCTCAGCGCCTTGAACCAGAACATCGTTGACACTCATTGCGACCAAATCGATGCCAACGGTGCTGTGCATGTTCCACTCAAATGCCAATTTCAATTTGGTGCCAACGCCGTCTGTGCCAGAGACAAGGACGGGTTCTTTGTAGCGTTTTGGGACTTCAAATAGAGCGCCGAATCCACCAATTCCTGCTAGAACGCCCTCGCGCATGGTTTTTTTGGCCAGAGGTTTAATGCGTTCGACCAAAGCATCACCTGCGACGATGTCGACGCCAGCGTCTTTGTACGAGAGAGGGGTTGAGCTCATGTGAAAAATGGGGAAATTGTGAGAAAGAGTGCGGGGGGACTAAAATCAAGCCTTATTTTAAGGTCAGCACGTGTTGTACTGATCAAAGCGTACAGCTTCTTTCAATTTACTTTGACAATCAATCGCCCTTATGCCCCTTAATCCAAGTTCCAAACGGCTGCCTTTGTGGTTGGGTGTCGCTATTTTGGTGGTCGTGCTTTTATGGGTTTTAGGGCCTGTCCTGGTGCCCTTCGCAGTTGCGGCTGTTTTAGCCTATGCGCTTCAACCCCTCGTGTTGAAGTTGCAAAAGCTCACCCCATTTGTCCCTCGTGTGCTCTGCGTAGTGCTGGTTGAAGTGATTGCTTTGTTGGCTGTTTTGGGTATTTTGTTGTTGCTGGTGCCCATTTTGACCCGTGAAATCCCCTTGCTACAGCAACAGTTGCCAGCGCTGCTTGATCGATTGGCGGTCAATGTCAATCCTTGGTTGGATCGGTTTGGTTGGCAATTGACCTTGGATGTGGGCAGCCTAAAAGCCCAACTCATTCAATACTTGAGTTCGAACCGAGAAGATTGGATGGACCCCCTTGTGGCATCGCTGAAGTTGGGCGGAAGCTTTGCGTTGACGGTACTGGGCAACCTGATATTGATTCCAGTGGTCCTCTTTTATTTGCTCAATGAATGGGATCGGTGGGTCTTGCAGATTGTGCAATGGGTTCCGTTGAAATGGCGGCCTGCCTACGACAGTTTCATGAGCGAGTGTGATGCAGTTTTGGGTCAATATTTGCGAGGACAACTTCTGGTTATGTTGGCCTTGTCCGTTTTTTATGCGGCTGGCTTGTTGGCGTTTGGTCTTGACTTGGCCATACCGATTGGTGTGTTTACAGGATTGGCAGTGTGCGTGCCCTATTTAGGTTTTGGCTTGGGCTTGATGCTGGCGCTTTTGGCTGGCATTTTGCAATTTGCCTCACTTAAGGCTGTTGTGATGGTGGCCCTTGTTTTTGGTTTGGGCCAATTGATTGAGGGATTTTGGTTGACACCCAAATGGGTGGGAGAGCGTATTGGGTTGCACCCCTTGGCTGTCATATTTGCTTTGTTGGCACTGGGTCAAATGTTTGGTTTTGTCGGGGTGCTTGTGGCCTTGCCAGCCAGCGCAGTGATTTTGGTTGCGCTTCGAAGAGTTCGTGATCAATATTTTGACAGTCAACTTTACCGCGGGCCGCGTGCATGAAGCAGTTGGCACTAGACATTGGCCTGCACACAGTCCCCAGTTTGGAAAGTTTTTTTTCAGGCCCTAACTCTGCGCCACTTCAGCATTTGAAGTTGTGGACTTCAAGTCAAATGCCCAGCCCTGTGCCCACCTACCTTTGGGGGGAGAGTGGCTCTGGTAAATCACATTTGCTTCAAGCGGTTCATTCAGCATTGCTGGAGAAAGGTGTCTCGGTGGGTTGCTTGGATGCCCAACAGCAAGATCGCCTTGTGTTTGAAGAGTCATGGGGTGCCGTCATGATGGACGATGTTCATTTGTACAACCTAGAGCAACAACAAATTGCCTTCAATTGGTTTGTCAATGCGCTCACGCCCAAATCTGGCTCGCCCCGATGGGTTTTGGCTGCGGGCATCTTGCCGCCTGCAGATTTGAAGCTGCGTGATGACTTGCGTTCTAGATTGGGTTGGGGGCATGTGTATGCCCTGCAAGTTTTGAGTGATACGGAGCGGCGAGCGGTTCTGCGGCAAGAAGCAGATTCGCGGGGACTCTTTTTGAGCGACGAAGTGATGAGTTACATGCTCAGTCGGTTTACCCGCGACTTGAGCAGTTTGATGACGCTTCTTGATCATCTTGATCAATTTGCGCTTCAAGCGCAAAGAGCCATCACCATTCCATTGATCAAGTCCATGTTGGAGAACACATGAACTTGGTGCTGTTTGACCTAGACAACACCTTGTTGCCGATTGACTCTGACTACACTTGGGGTGAATTTACAAATCGAATTGGCTGGAATGATCCTGTTGCATTCAAGGCCAAAAATGATCTGTTTTATGCCGATTACCTAGCTGGTGTTTTGGACATTCACGATTATGTTCGTTTTGCCACGGAGGCTGTGAGGTTGAGGGGGCCAGAAGCAGCGGCCAAAGCTCATGCACAATTCATGAAAGAAACCATACTGCCGCAGATCAAACCGCAGGCACTTGAGTTGGTGAAAGAGCATCAAGCCGCAGGTGATCACGTCATGATTGTGACGGCAACCAATGAGTTTGTGACCCGTCCTATTGCCCAAGCTTTTGGCGTCCAAGAACTGATTGCAGTTGAATTGGCACGAGATTCTGAGGGTTGGATCACGGGAGAAATTTCTGGCGTGCCGTCTTTCAAAGAAGGTAAGGTGCTCAGAGTCGAACAATGGTTAAGCGCGCATCAAAAAACTTGGCAAGACGTGCAGATTACTTTTTATTCGGATTCAATCAATGATTTGCCTTTGCTGGAACAGGCTCAAATTCCAGTGGCTGTTAATCCAGATACGCGTTTGCGTCAACTTGCGACCGATCAAGGGTGGCGCATACTTCAACTCTTCTCATGATTAAAAAATTCATTCAAAAAATGCTCGGTAAGCCGAGCACAAGTCACGCCGAGACTGACTTTGGCAAGCGTGTCGAAATTCCTGCTTCTGTTCATGGTATCGACTCAAGTTTGGTCGACGACCGTGCACTGAGTGTGGTTCGTACTTTGCAAGATGCCGGGTACGAAGCTTATGTGGTGGGCGGTGCAGTGCGCGATTTGTTGTTAGGTTTGCGTCCCAAAGATTTTGATGTTGCAACAGATGCAACACCAGAGGAAGTGAAAGCTTTGTTCAGAAGAGCTTTCATCATTGGCCGTCGTTTTCGCATTGTTCACGTGGTGTATGGCAGAGGCCGCGAACATGAGGTCATTGAGGTTTCAACTTTCCGGGCACATTTGGACAATCGCGCTGCCGAGCAGGTGAAGGGAAATGAGCGAACCAGCAAATCTGAGTTGGCTGGCATGAAGCACGCCGTTGATTCAAGTGGACGTGTTCTGCGCGACAACGTATGGGGACCACAAGATGAAGACGCAACCCGACGCGACTTCACAGTCAACGCCATGTACTACGACCCAGAATCACAATATCTGGTGGATTATCACGGCGGTATGCAGGACTCGAATAAAAAAGTCTTGCGCATGATTGGTGATCCTGTGGCGCGGTATCGCGAAGATCCAGTTCGCATCATTCGTGCGGTCAGGTTTGCTGCCAAACTCAGTCAATTGGGTTTCAAGCTTGAAACCAAAACAGCAAAACCCCTGGCCTCCATGCTGGGTTTATTGGCAGATGTGCCTCAAAGTCGCTTGTTCGATGAGATGCTCAAGTTGCTTCAAACGGGCCACGCCTTGGCCTCGATTGAGCAGCTTCAAAAACTCGGGCTGCAAAAGGGCATTTACCCACTGCTCGATGTGGTGGTGGAACGCGCTGATTCGCCTTTCGTCAAGGCCGCTTTGATCGATACTGATCGAAGGGTCGGTGAGGGCAAGCCGGTAGCGCCTAGTTTCTTATTGGCGTGTGTGCTGTGGGCCGATGTGAAATTGGGCTGGGATCAACGCCTGGCCAACCGTGTGCCACCCTTTCCCGCTTTGCAAGAATCGATCGATGAGGTTTTTGAAGCCCGTATCGGCGATGTATCGGGCCGCGGTAAATTGGCCGCTGACATGCGTGAAATTTGGATGATGCAACCCCGCTTTGACAAGCGCATTGGGAGCACAGCTTTCAGTTTGGTAGAGCAAGCGCGTTTTCGGGCCGGTTTCGATTTTCTAAGGCTTCGTGCTGAGGTTGCTGAAGTTGAATTGGCGTTGGCGGATTGGTGGCAAGAATTCAGCATGGCTGACGATGCGGCCAGAGAAGATCTCATTCAACTGGCCAAGTCCGAAAAATCTACAGCACCAACATCTGGCGCTGTTAAAAGTCGCCGTGCACCCAGAAGAAGAAAGCCCGAATCCAAATCCGCTGGATCTGATGTTTCGGGTGATACTACTTCTGATCATTGAATTTCAATGGTTGATGTGCCATATCGAAATTGATTTGACAATCGTCATGGCACAAAGTGGATGATGGCGCGTGAACTTGTCAATGTTTATGCGGGTTTAGGCGCTAACTTAGGTCATGTGCGTCAATCCCTTGACGCTGCAATTTTGGCCATCGGGAAGTTGCCAGAGACATTGCTGGTTGGCCGTTCTTCTTTTTACCAGTCAGCCCCTTTTCAAGGTGATGGACCAGACTACATCAACGCTGTGGTGCACCTCCAAACTCGCTTGAATGCCGTTGATTTATTGCGTGCTTTTCAGCGCATAGAACAGCTTGCTGGCCGTGAGCGTCCTTACCGCAATGCACCCCGCACGCTGGACATCGACTTGTTGCTTTTTGGTCATGGCGACATTCAGAGTCCTGCGCTTCAGGTCCCACACCCTCGGATGCGTGAACGGGCTTTTGTCTTATTGCCTCTGAGCGAATTGGCACCGGGATTGGTGACAAAGCATGAACTTCGCAATGTTCAGGGTCAAGTCGTCAATCGTCTCTAGTTCATCCTCAAAACGGGCTTGTCTTTGACTTCACAGGCGGTTCAACACGGCCTTAAGGCTTGGTGGTTTCGGGTACTTGGCTAATGGCCTTGGCTTGTTCAATCTGGTTTTCAAAGTAGCGCTGAAAACTGAACACAATGCTGGCCATCAATACAGTAGTTCCCATAAGCAGCGCCGTGGCAACTCCGAATATCGTCAGCCAGTTGGTCTGCCCAGACGGGTTTTCAGAGTCTTGATTGAACTTTGAATTCCATTGCACCATTGACATCAAACCATAAACGATGGCATTCAATGCGCAGCCGGCAATGTTGAACCCCAGCAAGGGAATGAGTACCCAGCTTGTGACATCGTCTTGACCAAGCTCTAAAGCGCGCTGAACGCCATACCAGCCTAAGGCGGTGGGCACGGGGAGCAACCAACCCAGCGGATCGGTAAAGCCTTTCAGGTAAAAGCGGTGAAGGCCTAGTGGGCCGCCAAAGAAGGTGAGCCAAACTGCAAATGTTTTGTTTTTCATAAGTTGCATTATTCAGGAGAACGGCTTTGACCATGGCCTAAAGCCTTTTCCATCATGACGATGTCGAGCCAGCGATTGAATTTCCAACCGCAGCCCGAGACAATGCCCACATGTTGAAACCCTATCGACTTGTGAACACCAATCGAGCCTGCATTGCCTGAGTCACCGATCACAGCGATCAGCTTGCGGATACCTGTTTTTTCTGCGGCTTGGCACAATTCGGCCAACAGCAAGCGGCCCCAGCCCTTGCCAGCTGTGTTGGCGGCCAAATAAATGGAATCTTCGGCTGAAAATCGATAGGCTGGGCGAGGTTTAAACCAATTGCAGTAGGCAAACCCCAGCACTTCCCCGTTTTCTTCCAGCGTCAGATAGGGCAGGCCTTTGCTCAATACGTCCTCTCTGCGGGCGGTCATTTCCGTCAGATTGGGGGGGTCGATTTCAAAAGTGCCTGTGCCTTGAAGGACGTGGTACTGGTAAATGGCCGTGATGGTGATCATGTCAGAGGCTTGGCTAGGTCGAATGGTTGGCATTCTTAAACTCCGGGTTATAATCAGCGGCTTTTCAGTGTGTCACTGGCCGGGTGGCCAGTTGCGTGTCTCAAACGCTGGAAGAATTTGTGGGATGGCAGTTTTTGCTTTCCCAACACCACCCTAGGATAAATCATGGTTGTCATTCGTCTTTCTCGTGGCGGTTCTAAAGCCCGTCCATTTTTCAACATTGTTGTGGCCGACAAACGTGTTCGCCGCGATGGCCGCTTCATTGAGCGCATTGGTTTTTACAATCCAATCGCCAAGGATACAGAAGAAGGCCTGCGCGTTGTGCAAGATCGTTTGACTTACTGGACCGGCGTAGGCGCTCAAGTGTCTCCTACTGTTCAGCGTTTGGTCAAACAAGCTGCCGCTAAAGCCGCTTAATCGGTTTTTGGCAAAGCCAAAGGCTCTGTAGTGCTGCCCCATTTAGAGTCTGCCGAAATGCCGGTAGACGCCATTGAAGTGGGGCGCATTGCAGATGCTTGGGGCATCAAAGGCTGGTTCAAAGTCTTGCCCCACAGCGCCTCGCCCGAGGCGCTTTTTTCTTCTAAGCGTTGGTATCTGTTGCCTTCCGATCGAAATTTAGGCGGCAACAAATCACCCAGTCAAAAGGCTGCAGCAGCAATTTCTGCAAGCGTCCCCCAACCCGTACTCCTGAAGATCCAAGAAGCCAAGGACCATGCCGACACAGTGGTGGCGTGTTCATTGGACGTGGCCGACAGAAACCAAGCCGAAGCGCTGAAAGGTGCTCGTATTTTTGTGCCTCGTTCTAGTTTTCCAACGGCAGGCACCGATGAATATTATTGGGTAGACTTGCTTGGACTGGATGTGGTTAACAGAGAAGGCGTGGTGCTGGGTCAAGTGAAAGACTTGATGTCCACAGGTCCTCAAACAGTTTTGGTTTTGGCGCAGGCTTCTGAAGAAGAGGGCAAGCCTGCTACAGAGCGCATGATTCCTTTTGTGGCGGCCTTCGTAGACAACGTGGATCTGCCGAGACGGATCATCACCGTTGATTGGCAGTTGGACTATTGAGCCGGTAAGGGCGAGTCATGCGCTTTGACGTCATCACCTTGTTCCCTGAACTTTTTGTGCCATTTTTAAGCTCAGGCATCAACCGACGTGCCTTTGAAACTGGCGCCGTCGAACTGAAACTTTGGCAACTCCGTGATTACGCCGATGGCACTTACCGCCGTGTAGACGACCGTCCATTTGGCGGTGGCCCTGGCATGGTCATGCTGGCAGAGCCGCTTGAAAAATGTTTACAGGTCATTCGACAAGACAGGGCATTCAAGAGCCCTTCTGAATCACCCGTGCCGGTGGTCTTGTTTTCGCCCATTGGCCAGCCACTGAACCATGCCGGCGTTCAAGAGTGGTCCCAAAGTGAAGGGGCCATACTGATCTGCGGCAGGTATGAAGGATTGGACCAGCGCTTTATTGATCAGCATGTCGACGTTCAGGTGAGTCTGGGTGATTTTGTGTTGTCGGGCGGAGAGATTGCCGCCATCGCTCTCTTGGATGCTGTCGCGCGTTTGCAGCCCGGCGTTCTGAATGACGTGGGCAGTCATCAAATGGACAGCTTTAACCCCGCACTTGATGGCTTGTTGGATTGTGGGCATTTCACGCGTCCCGAAGTCTGGAAGGACATCACTGTTCCTCCTGTGTTGATGTCGGGGCATCACGCTGACATTGCCGAGTGGCGCCGCCAACAAAGTTTGGTGCTAACCCAAAAGTACAGGCCAGATTTGATCGTGGGTGCAAGGCTGACTGGCAAATTGAGCGCTCAAGATGAAAACTTTTTATCTAGTTTGGGTGCTTCTGGCTTGGTTGAATCTAAATCGGATTAACTTGCTTGCCCAAGGGTGAGCAGAGCTTCAAATGGCCCAAAAAGAAAGATATAATCAAAGGCTTTTCGATCCTCTGCCCGCCGCGGCTGTTGCTTTTGAACTTGGCTTACGTGGTCAGGTGAAATCAGCATAGAGGCTGCCTTTAGCGTAGCGTTGTGCAAGATCGATAGACGAAAGAGCTCACAATGAATTTGATTCAAACTCTCGAGATGGAAGAAATTGCCCGTTTGGGTAAAACCATTCCTGACTTCATGCCTGGTGACACCGTGATCGTTAGCGTCAACGTGGTTGAAGGCACACGCAAGCGGGTTCAGGCTTATGAAGGTGTTGTGATTGCCAAGCGCAATCGCGGCTTGAACAGTGGTTTCACCGTTCGCAAAATTTCAAGTGGTGAAGGCGTGGAGCGTACGTTCCAAACCTACAGCCCCTTGATTGCCAACATTGAAGTCAAACGCCGTGGCGATGTTCGCCGCGCCAAGTTGTATTATTTGCGTGATCGCAGCGGTAAGTCTGCACGCATCAAAGAAAAGTTGCCACAACGCGCTGTTAAAACAGCAGCAGTTGTAGCGTAAAGTAAGCCCAGAGTTCCATCTGAGGCCCACGTTAAAAAAACCGCCAAGGCGGTTTTTTTACGCCCCTGGTTTAGCAGGGGCGTGGGGTAGAAGAATTAACCGCGTGTGATTTTCAACACTTTAGCGCCAGTGCGCTTGGGTGCTGCATGACCGCCCGCATTGTGTGGCTTGAAGTTGCCAGCACCCATGACTTTAGGGCCGCGTGCAAGACGATCGCCGGCACCGCCGCGCGCATTGTCACGGCTTGGTGCTCGTGGGGTACGGCTATCGCGTGAGTCAAACCGGTTTTCGCCGCGTGAATCAGGACGACTGTCGGGACGAGCATCTTGGCGCTGATCGCCACGCGGTTCAAAGCGCGTTTCACTGCGCGGTGCGAAGCTGCGTTGTTCGCCGCGGAAGTCACCGCGAGGCTCGAAGCGTGCTTCTGGACGCGTGTCGCCACGACCTTCAAAACGAGGGGCTGGTGCACGGTTTTCAAATCTATCACCACGGCCTTCGAAGCGGTCACCGCCACGATTGCCTTCAAAGCGAGGCACACCACGTGACTCAAATCGATCACCACCGCGGTTACCACCGAAGCCGCCACCACCACCAAATGGGCGGCCACGACCACCACGTTCGCCGCGGTCATTGCCACCACGGCCGCCTGGACGGCTTTCTGGGAAGTTTTGTTTGGGCTCCATGCCAGGAATCACTTCAGCTTTAAACGGTTGACGGCTGTAAGCCTCAATGTCCAAAATTTTGCGACGATCGCGAATTTCAGCAAAGGTGATGGCCAAGCCATCACGACCGGCACGGCCAGTACGGCCAATGCGGTGAGTGTAGTCTTCGGCTTTCATAGGCAAACCAAAGTTGAACACGTGCGTGATGGTGGGCACGTCAATGCCGCGGGCTGCCACATCAGTGGCGACCAAGATTTGAACTTGGCCGTTGCGCAAAGCCATCAAACGGCGATTGCGCAAGCCTTGGCTCAAAGCGCCGTGCAAAGCAACGGCATCAAAGCCGTCTTGTTGCAGGTCGGCAGCCAAGCCATCACACTCAATTTGAGTGCAAGCAAACACAATGGCTTGATTGATGGAGGCATCACGCAACCAATGGTCAAGCAACTTACGTTTGTGTTGCGCGTTGTCGGCCCAAAACAAAACTTGCTTGATGTTGCTGTGTTTTTCTTGGGGTGAATCGATTTGGATTTTTTGAACAGATGAGCCGCCGTCGTGCATGACGCGCATGGCCAATTGCTGAATGCGCGGCGCAAAAGTGGCGCTGAACATCATGGTTTGTTGGCGTTGGCTGGTGAGTTGGTTGATGTCGGCCAGGTCGTCAGAGAAGCCCAGGTCCAACATGCGGTCGGCTTCGTCAACCACCAAAAACTTGACTTTGTCGAGCTTGATTTGCATGGAGCGTTGCAAGTCGAGCAAACGGCCTGGTGTGGCCACCACCAAGTTGGCATTTTGCAACTTGGCAATTTGCAACTGGTAAGGCATGCCGCCCACAATGTTGGCCACGCGCAAGCCGCGGCAATGCTTGACTAAATCGATGGCATCGTGCGCCACCTGTTGGGCCAATTCACGTGTAGGGCAAACAATCAGGGCGCCAGGTGTGGGAGCTTTGAAGTTGCGTGAGTTGGTTGGGTCTTTGCGCTTGGGGCGCTTGGGTGTTGGCTCGCCATTGGCGGCAGCGTCTGAACAGGCTTGTGCAAATGCAGCGCGCTCGGCTTCCTCTTCAGCGGCCATTTCTTGTAGCAAGGTGTGCAACACCGGCAACAAGAAGGCAGCTGTTTTGCCGCTGCCTGTTTGGCTTGAAACCATCAGGTCGATGTAGCGGTGCGCTTCACCCAAAGTTTCTTTGGGCAAGGCCAAGGGAATGGCTTTGAGCTGAACGGGTGTGGGTTGTGTGTAGCCAAGGTCAGCCACAGCTTGCACCAATTCAGGCGCCAAGCCCAATAGCACGAAGCCATTGGGTTGCTCGGGTGTGATCTCGGCATCGATGGACTCGTTGTCGCTGTCGTTCATGACGGCAGCATCAAGCGCCAATGTTTCGGTCACGAAAGTTTCGTTCGTAGAGGATTGCGCAGGCGACAAGTCGGCCTGCACTTCAAAAGCGTCAGTCATATTTTTTCTCACACGGACGTCCGCAAGATTTGCGGTGGCGCCGTTCATGGTTAAAAAACATCAACCATCAAACGGAGCTCGGTGCTGTTTGAAAAGAGTGGGTTTGACATGATGTCAGGGACCATCTTTTCCAGTCGAGTGACTCTTATCAATGAGTCAAAGGCGTGAAGGGTGATGCACAGGTACTGCGGCACAAGGCCTATTTGCAGTACAGCCACATATTATGGCACAGTTTTTGAGATGTGCGGGTTTTCCCTGAAATCAATTCACACAATGGTCAAAGGCGAATGAAATGCTCTCTGTAGTGGGCCAATTCTTCGATTGATTCGTGCACATCCGCTAGGGCTGTGTGCTTTTGTTGCTTCTTGAAGTTGTTGAAAACCTCGGGTTTCCAACGCTTAGAAAGTTCCTTCAGAGTGCTGACGTCTAGATTCCGATAGTGAAGATACGCCTCTAATTTGGGCATGAACTTGACTAAAAATCGGCGGTCTTGGCTAATGGTGTTGCCACAAAGTGGTGAAGCATTTTTTGACACATACTTTTTGATGAAGGCCAAAATAGCTTCCTCGGCATCCTGCTCAGAGGTGGCAGAGGCTTTGACTTTGTCAATCAAGCCGCTCCTGCCATGGGTGCCTTTGTTCCAGGCATCCATCTTGTCGAGCAGCTCGTCGCTCTGGTGAATGACGCACACTGGACCTTCTATTCGTGGGGTGAGGTGTGGGCCCGTCACAATGACCGCAATTTCAAGCAGACGCTCCTTCTCAGGGTCAAGGCCCGTCATCTCGCAGTCGATCCAAACCAAGTTGTCGTCTGACTTGGCCAAGGTCGTTTCGGCTTGGAGCTGATTGGCGGGGAAGTTTGAAGAAGTAGCTGTCATTTCAAAAAGGGGCTTTTTTCATAGCACCAGATTGTCGCTGATGTTGGCTGATCTACACTTCGGCTATGAATGCGACTTTAACTCTGACTTATTTTTTGGTGGGCGCTCTGCTCACCAACGTCTTATTGAAGCTTTGGCTGAATGCCAGACAAGTTCGGCATGTCGCGCGGCACAGGGGCGACGTGCCAACTGCCTTTGCAAGTCAAATTTCATTGGCCGATCACCAGAAAGCGGCAGATTACACCTTGGCCAAAGCCAAAGTCTCGCAAATTGACATAGGGGTCGATGCGGCTGTTCTGATTGCTTGGACCCTGATGGGCGGTTTGAGCGCCTTGAATAACTTCATTCTGGAATTCATGGCGCCTGGGCTTTGGCAGCAAGTGGTCCTTGTGCTGTCGTTCGCCTTGGTGGGTGGCCTCGTCGATTTGCCGTTGTCGCTTTATCAAACGTTTGTTTTGGAACAGAAATTTGGTTTTAACAAAATGACTTGGAAATTGTGGCTCACTGACGCTACCAAGGGCGTGGTTCTGGGCTTGGTCTTGGGCGTTCCTCTCATTGCTTTGGTTTTGTGGTTGATGCAAGCGGGCGGCGCTTACTGGTGGTTCTGGACTTGGTGTGCCTTGGTGTTTTGGCAATTGTTTTTGATGGCCATTGCTCCCAATGTGATCATGCCCTTGTTCAATCAATTCACGCCGCTAGAGGATGAAGCTTTGAAAGAACGCGTCAATGGACTAATGCAGCGTGCTGGCTTCACCGCCAAGGGTTTCTTTGTGATGGATGGCAGCAAAAGATCGGCTCACTCGAATGCGTTTTTCACAGGATTTGGTGCAAGCAAGCGCGTGGTGTTTTTTGACACCTTGCTCAAACAGCTCACACCTTCGGAGATGGAAGCCGTGCTGGCACATGAGTTGGGGCATTTCAAACATCGACATATCTTCAAAATGATGGTGAGCAGCTTTGCAATGAGTTTGCTGGGCCTGGCCGTGTTGGGCTTCGCATCACAGCAAATTTGGTTCTATACAGGCTTGGGTGTGCCCCCTAGTTTGACCAGCGGCAACGAGGCTGTTGCACTGTTATTGTTCATGTTGGTCGTGCCTGTTTTCACGTTCTTGCTGGCGCCCATTTCTTCTTGGCGCTCAAGGGTCCAGGAGTACGAGGCGGACGCCTATGCTGTGTCGCAAACACCGGTAGCAGACCTTGGTAATGCATTGTTAAAGTTGTACCAAGACAATGCGTCAACCCTCACGCCAGATCCTTTGTACGTGAAGTTTTACTATTCGCATCCTCCTGCCAGTTTGCGCTTAGCACGCATGCAGCATGCGCAAGCTTAACCAGCGCACACACACCAAGACCAAGGCCGCGCAGGCCTTGGTAGCCTCTACGCAAGATGCCATGAACACAGGCTTGGTGGTAGCTACGCATGGAAGACATTGTGTGGTCGAGTTGGATGATGGATCACGCATCATTTGTCATCCGCGGGGTAAGAAGAGTCAGTCCGTGGTGGGCGATCGTGTGAGGTGGCAAGAGGCAGCAGACGAGGGCACAATTGAAAGTGTGCTGGAAAGAAAGAATCTTTTTTACCGACGCGATGAAGTGCGCACCAAATCGTTTGCAGCCAATCTCGACCAGGTGCTCATCTTGTTAGCGGCAGAGCCTGAATTTTCAGAAACGCAATTGTCTCGCGCCCTGATTGCTGCTGAGGCGGAGCACATCAAGCCTCTCGTTGTGTTGAATAAGAGTGATCTGGGAGAGGCGTTTCAGCAGGCCTGGCAGCGCCTGGCTGCTTATCGTCACATGGGCTATGGGGTGTTGCCACTCGAATTAAAAAGTCCACAAGAAGCCAATACTTCCTTGCGTGAGCTAAGGTCTCAAATGGAGGGCAAGACGACCCTGATTTTAGGGCCGTCTGGCGCTGGTAAAAGCACCTTGGTCAATGCACTGGTTCCCAATGCACGCGCTTTGACGGGCGAGATCTCTCAGGCTTTGAATTCGGGCAAACACACCACCACAAGTACGTCACTTTATTGGGTAGGCGATCGCACCGACTTGTCAGTTTCGGAGTTGCGGGGCACCGCCATCATCGATTCGCCTGGTTTTCAAGAGTTTGGCCTTCAGCACATTCCACAGAATCAATTGGCTGCTTGTATGCCCGATTTGAAGCAGCATGTGCCCAATTGCAAGTTTTACAACTGCACCCATTTGCATGAGCCTGGCTGTGGTGTCTTGTCTGCTTTGCAAAAAGTGGAGTCTATCGATTTGCTGGCCACAGAAGTGAGTCCAAGACGGCACAGAATTTATGCGCAGTTGTTTGAGGAGCTAGGACAGCAACGTTGGTCATAGACCATCAATTGGCCAGAAGCTTGGATTTGATCCTAGCCCAGAAGATTGGCCAAGGAAAGCAAAGCAACCAACACCAGCCACATGACCACAGTGCGCCACACAAGGCCCACGACTTGGGCAAAGTGAGCCAATTCTGGCGGTCTGCCAGGGGTGCTGCTGCTGCCTGGTAAATCGGGCTGAAGTGCCGCACCACCCAATTGAACATTGATAGCGCCTGCTGTAGCGGCCAAGATAACGCCATCGTTGTCATCTGGAAACTTCTCGGCATGGTGTCGCCAGCCGTCCATCGCATCTTCGAAACTGCCCATGATGGCGAAGCCCATGGCCGTTGCTCTGGCAGGGAGCCAATCTATGGCGTGCCAAGATTTGTTGGCAACCGTTTTCAAAGAATCGCTGTGCCAGTTGCCGCTGTCTTGGTGAGTGGGCGTGGTTGCTGTCGCAGCTGAGATAGAGGGTGCTTGCGACCAATACCGTTTTGCAAATTCAGCAATTCTGTAGACCACTGCGCCCACTGGTCCGAGGCCAAAGATGGAAAGCAATGCGTAACTGAAGAAGACACCGAAAACGTGTCGATGCGCAGACAAAACAGAGTGTTCAATGACATGGCGAACAATTTCGTTGCGTGGTAGGTCATTGATTTCTATTTGCTGCCAATTGGCCAATAACTCGCGAGCCAATGGCTCATCGCCATCGTTCAGTGCATCGCGAATGCCAGTGAAGTGATGGCTGAATTGCCTGAATCCAAGGGTGACATAAAGCAAACCCACGTTCCAAACCACTGCAAAGAACCAGCCCAAGAAAAAAGCCAAACACCAATGAATGAGTACGGCAAGACATGCTGGTGCGCCAATGAGCAAGCCCCAAGCGAGCCAGGCTTGTGAGCGTGTTCCGCCGTCTACATGGGATGCGACCCAGTCGGCCCAACGCCTTAACCACTGATGCAAAAAATGCGACGAGCCCAAAGGCCGTGCTTGTTCAATGACCAGTGCCAAAAAAATAGAGAAAAAGCTCATACCCGCATCATAGAGAATTCGCAGCCAATAAAAAACGATAAAAGTTTCGAATCATTCCTGCGGTAGCTCCCCAGATGAAATAGTCTGCTTGAACTGGGTCCTTGTTGGGTGATCTAGCTGGATAAGGCATGGAGTACCAACGTCTCACAATGCCATCTCTGTCCCATTCATGCAGGCGGTGGTTTTGAGGATTCATGAGAAAGGACAGGGGCACCTCAAATGTAAATTCCACCTCGTTGACATTGGCTGTAATGGTGTGATGCGGTGAGACCAAGGCCACCACAGGCGAGATGTGAAATGAGGTACTTGTGACGTAACTTGGCAGTTGGCCCAAAATCTCTACAAATTCAGATTCAAGTCCCACTTCCTCTTGCGCTTCGCGAAGTGCTGCTTGCTCAACTGTCGCGTCCTCTGGGTCTACCTTGCCCCCTGGAAATGCAATTTGCCCCGGATGTGAAGACAAGTGCTGGGTTCTTTGCGTCAACAAGAGATGGGGGTCTTGGCCATTCTCGCCCCTCATCACAATGGGCATCAAGACGGCCGCTGCTTGAGGGGCGCGCTTGCCAATTAAAGGCTCACGTTTCAGCTCTGGCGTCCAATCTGGCGGATTGTTAAAAATCCACTTCAGACGTTCAGCGTTCAATGACGAGGGCGGCAGTGCCGGCCAATCTTGATGTTGGACCGTCCAAGGAATTTCGCGAGGGTCAAAGCCCAAGGCGTGTTTCATGTCAGGTAGCAAGCCATGTTGGACGTCTCAGATTCAAAAAGGTGTTTGGTAGGGCGGGCATTTGATTTCGATTTTCCGGGGCGTCTGGTCAATCTGATCGCGTTGAATGGCCGTGAGACATCCACCCCAAACACAACCTGTGTCCATGGCCCATATGTCTTTTTGATTCATGGCGCCGAGGGTGGACCAATGTCCAAATGCGATCCTTGTGCCAATGGTTTGGCGATCGGGGACTTCAAACCATGGCATATAACCTGAGGGTGCTTTGGCGCTGTTTTCCTTGACTTTAAAATCCATATGGCCGGTGGCAGAGCAAAAGCGCAGCCGGGTGAAGGCATTGAGGGCGCATCGCAGCCTGTCCAAACCCTTCAAGCTGGGGTGCCATTGTGCGGGTTCATTGCCGTACATGTTCATGAAAAATTCGGCAGCATCGGGCCCGCGCAAAACACCTTCAATTTCATGCGCTAAGTCTAAAGTGGTGCTGAGTGACCACTGCGGCAGCACCCCCGCATGAACCATCAGCACATCTTCTTTGAAAAGTGCGATGGCTTGGTTTTGAAGCCAACCAAGCAATGCATGTCTGTCGGTGGCTTCCAAGACATCTTGCAGCGTGTCGGTTCGGCTTGGTTGCCGTGCACCTGCGGCAAGGGCCAGTAGATGCAGATCATGGTTGCCTAAAACGCATTCAACACTGCTTCCCATTTTGGACAAGCGGCGCAGGACTGCCAAGGAGGAGGGCCCCCGATTGACCAAATCGCCCAGCACATACAAACGGTCGCGACTGGTTGAAAAACCAACTTGGTCCAGTAATTGACCCAGTGGTTCGTCGCAGCCTTGCAGATCACCGACCCAATAAACAGACATTGGCTTCCAAAACTTAACAAAACCCAATTGTGGATGTTTTTTGCCTAATTTTGGCCCATGGCAAGGCGGCTATTTCATTCGTCTTCAGGCCTTGGCACAATGGAGGGATGGATTTCTTACTGATTGTGTTTTTAACTTTGGTGAATGGCGTGTTTGCCATGTCCGAATTGGCCTTGGCCTCCAGCCGTAAGGCAAGGCTTGCGGCCATGGAGGAAGCGGGGGACAAAGGTGCAGCCGCTGCCCTTAAATTGCTTGATAACCCCACGCAATTCTTGTCAACGGTGCAAGTGGGCATTACTTCGATTGGGGTCATGAATGGCATTGTGGGAGAGGCCGCATTCAGTGGTGATGTCGCACTTTGGATTATCAGTTGGGGCCTTTCGGACGCCGCTGCAAGCTTCGCAGCCACCTCACTGGTTGTGGCCGCTATTACCTTTACAACCATTATTTTTGGGGAACTTGTCCCTAAAAGGATTGGCCAACTGTATCCAGAGCCTGTGGCAAGGCTTGTGTCTAGGCCGATGGCTTGGCTGGCCAGTGCGGCCAGGCCTTTTGTCGGGCTGCTGTCCATCACGACCCATGCTGTTTTGAAACTGCTGCGCATTGATACGCGTGGCAATCGTGCCGTGACTGAAGAGGAAATTACAGCCAGCTTGGAAGAGGGTGTGGACGCTGGATTGATCGAAGAACATGAACATCAAATGGTGAGAAATGTTTTTCATTTGGACGATCGGCCCCTGACTTCCTTGATGGTGCCACGCCTTGATATCCAATGGTTTGAAGGTGATATGACGCGTTCTGAGTGTTTGACACAGGCGGGACTGAATGAGGGTGTTGATGGGCATTCTTGGTACCCCGTTTGCCGCGGCAATTTGGACGATGTGATTGGGGTTGTCAGCCTTGCGCGCTTGGTATCTCTGTCAAATACTGACGACGCACCCGTTGAAACCTATGCCCTTCCCGCCACATTTGTGCCTGAAACCTTGAGTGGCATGACCCTTTTGGAGCAACTTCGCGATAAATCCGGCCGAATGGTCTTTGTGGTGGATGAATATGGCGTGGTTCAGGGCTTATTAACGCCCAGAGATTTACTGGAAGCCATTACCGGCGAGTTGCGCCCATTAACGGTTGAAGATGCATGGGCCTCATCTCAAGCAGATGGCACATGGGTCCTAGATGGCTTAATGCCCATCAATGAGCTTAAATCGAGGCTTGATATTAAGCAATTGAATGGAGAAGAAAGGGGATTATTCAATACCCTGGGTGGATTTATTGTGTCGGAATTGGGTTATTTGCCTGAAGTGGGTGATATTGTCCAAAGTGAAGATTGGTATTTTGTGGTTTTATCTCTTGAGGGTCGTCGAATAGACAAGGTAAATGCTAAATTTATCAATTAATTATTGTATTTATAGATTTTATAAATACTTAATCTGATTTATTTGCATTAGAATCTTGATATTCTTCGGAATCTTGTTATTTAAACAAGTTTATTATCTTAATAGGAACACTATGACTAACTCTTACAAAGAATTATTGAAGCAACGTGAAGCATTGGAGCATGCTATTGCATCTGCTCGCCAACAAGAGCTGTCTGAAGCCGTTGGCAAAGCGCGTGAATTGGTGGCTGAATTTGGATTAACTGTTCAAGATATATTCCCATCTGGCCGAGGTGCTGCCAAATCTGCTGGAAAATCTACAGGTGGCAAAGTTGCCCCTAAATACCGTGACCCAGCTACGGGTCAAACTTGGACTGGCCGTGGCAAAGCACCTAAATGGATTGATGGTCAAGACCGCAAT
The DNA here is from genome assembly GCA_009693505.1 of Limnohabitans sp. Classification (GTDB taxonomy): domain Bacteria; phylum Pseudomonadota; class Gammaproteobacteria; order Burkholderiales; family Burkholderiaceae_C; genus Limnohabitans_A. The sequence continues at coordinate 41,303 of SHXD01000008.1, read as the reverse complement.
CAATTTTTAATTGCTTAAATAGTTAAATAAAATTTATTTAAAGGCCGCTTCCAGCGGCCTTTTTAATGAGTGATGAAGTTGTAGAATCATTTTGTCTTTTTATAAGTGAATTTGTTTGTCATCTAATCCCATCCCAAAGCACGTCGGCATCATCATGGATGGCAATCGCCGATGGGCTAAAAAACGCCTCTTACCTGCCCCATTGGGGCATGCTTCGGGTGCAAAGCGTGTCAGGGCGGTTGTGGAATCATGTATCAGATGTGACATTAAGCACCTCAGTTTGTTCGCTTTCAGTACCGAAAATTGGAGGCGTCCGCCTGAAGAGGTTTCCGTTTTGATGAGCCTTTTTGCCAGTTATCTGCAAAAAGAAGTGGACGAGATGGAAAGCAATGGCGTTTGCCTGAAAATCGTCGGTGACAAGTCCAAATTCAGCCCTGAATTGCAAGACTTGATCTTGCGGGCTGAGGAACAAACACAGCACAACACCAAGATCACTCTCAGGGTGGCCGCCAACTATGGTGGCCGGTGGGATTTTGTACAAGCGACCCAATCGTGGCAGCGCGCAAATCCTGACCTTAGCATCGACCAGCTCACAGAAGCTGAACTCGCGCCATTTCTCAGTACGGCAGGTGCACCAGAGATGGACCTGCTCATCCGAACGGGCGGCGAGTCCCGCGTCAGCAATTTCATGCTTTGGCAAGCCGCATACGCTGAGCTTTTTTTCATTGACACCTTGTGGCCAGACTTCAGTGCCAAGCAGTTCAATGAGGCCTTGGAATGGTTCTCAAAACGAGACCGTCGCTTCGGATCTGCAGCACCTTTTTAAGTCGACTCAATCACGGGGCCTATTGCTTCTCCGCTGCAGCCAACTGACGCAACTTGTCTTTTTTGCTAGGACGCTTTCCCTTGATGCCACCATTGCCAGTTTCATTTTCTGGAACCGGTGAGCTGGCTTCAAAACCTTCAATGGTTTCTCTTTCGAGTTCCACCGTATGGCGTTTTTCAATCAATGCCCAATGGCTCAAGGATTCAGGCGTCACAAAGCTGATGGCCAAGCCAGCCTCGCCAGCGCGGCCGGTGCGGCCGATGCGATGGGTGTAATCAACAGCCGATCTGGGTAAGTCGAAGTTAATGACGGCTGGTAGTTTTTCGATGTCTAGGCCGCGCGAAGCTAAATCTGTGGCAAGGACCACTTTGACGCGCTGAGCTTTGAAGTCTGCCAACACTTGCTGTCTTTTACCCTGACTCAGTTGCCCATGAAACGGCTCTGCAGCAATGCCAGCAACACGCAATTTGGCGGCCACCATGTCACTGCTGTGCTGAGTGGCGACAAAAACCAAGACTTGTTTCAAACGTTCTTCTTTGAGCAAGTGTTTCAGAAGCTGTGTGCGTTTGGCGACGTCGGTATAGATGGCTCGCTGCAAAATTTCGGCAGGTTGGGGCGCTTCGCCCTCGATGTGAATTTCAAGGGGGTTGTGCAGGAGGGCCTTGGCCAAAGCCACCATGCTTTGGGGTCTGGTAGCCGACAAAAATAAGTTTTGCCGCTTGGATGGAAGCAGGTTCAAGATGTATTGGAGTTCTTCTTGAAAGCCAAGTTCTAGCAATTTATCGGCTTCATCCAAAACCAAGGTTTGCACGCCTGACAGCTTCAGGGCATTGTGTTCTAGCAAATCAATTAAGCGGCCTGGTGTGGCAATCAAAATATCTGTTCCGCCTCTCAGGCCCATCATTTGAGGGTTGATCGAAACGCCGCCAAAGACAACAGTGATTTTGCAGAGATGGCCCCACTGGGCGGCCAAGCTCATGAACAGTTGACTGACCTGAACTGCCAATTCACGGGTGGGGACCAAGACCACAGATTGAGTGGTTTTGGTCGTTCTGACATAACCGGATCTCGAAAGTACGGGTGTTTCATTTGTTGAGTTGGATAGAGCCCAATGCTGTAGCAAGGGAAGTGCGTAGGCCAAGGTCTTGCCTGAGCCAGTGGGAGCGGTTACCCAAGCATCTTGGCCTTTCAGAGCAACTGGAACCAAGGCCCGCTGAACTTCGGTGGGACTTGGGTAAGTTTTGGGTTTGAGTGCTTTGAGCAACTCGGGCGAAAGGCCCAGATCTTTAAACGACATAGGTCCCAAGCATAAGTGCATATGGCTTGAACTGACGGTCAGTCGTGGCAAAATCGCTAGATGAATACACGCAAAGGCATTATTTTGGCGGGCGGGTCAGGGACTCGCTTGTACCCCGTGACACAAGCTGTCTCCAAGCAACTGATGCCTGTGTATGACAAGCCCATGGTCTATTACCCGCTGACCACGCTCATGTTGGCGGGCATCAAAGATGTGCTGCTGATCAGTACACCGCAAGACACGCCGCGTTTTTCTGAATTGTTGGGTGACGGCAGTCAATGGGGAATGACCATTCAGTATGCGGTGCAACCCAGCCCCGATGGCTTGGCGCAAGCCTTCATCATTGGCAAAGAATTTGTGGGCAAGCACCCCAGTGCATTGGTCTTGGGGGACAATATTTTTTACGGCCACGACTTGGTGAAACTCATGCAAAGGGCTGACGCGCAAACCTCCGGTGCCAGCGTCTTTGCTTATCACGTGCACGACCCTGAGCGTTATGGTGTCGTGGCTTTTGATGATCATCAGCGTGCATTGAGCATTGAAGAAAAGCCCAAACAGCCCAAAAGCAATTACGCCGTGACGGGCCTGTATTTTTACGACCAACAAGTGTGCGATATTGCCGCTCACATCAAGCCCTCTGCCCGGGGTGAACTAGAGATCACCGACGTGAACCGTTGTTACTTGGAGCAGAACCAGTTGAGTGTTGAAATGATGGGCCGAGGTTATGCATGGCTTGACACTGGCACGCATGACAGTTTGCTCGAGGCCGCAGGATTTATTGCCACGCTGCAAAAGAGACAAGGCCTGATGGTGGCCTGTCCTGAAGAAATTGCATTCGCCCAAAAGTGGATTGATGCGGCACAGTTGGAGAAACTGGCCACTCCCTTGGCCAAGAACAGCTATGGTCAATATTTGCTGAATTTACTGAAGTCTCATTGATGCCCTACACCGTTACGCGAACCAATTTGCCAGAGGTATTGATTCTTCAACCCAAAGTCTTCAGTGATGCACGTGGCTTCTTTTATGAAAGTTACAACGCCCGCGATTTTGAGGCAGCAACGGGCCTGAAGGTCGAATTTGTTCAAGACAACCAAAGTCTGTCATCGCAGGGCGTGTTGCGCGGACTGCACTATCAAATTCAGCATGCGCAAGGTAAATTGGTGCGAGTGGTTCAGGGTGAAGTTTTTGACATTGCAGTCGACTTGAGAAAGAGTTCAGCCACCTTTGGGCAATGGGCGGGGTGTCATTTGAGCGCAGAAACAGCCACTCAACTCTGGGTGCCTCCAGGCTTTGCACATGGGTTCTTGGTGCTCAGCAAAACAGCTGAATTTTTGTACAAGACCACCGATTATTGGTACCCAGAGCATGAGCGCAGTTTGCTTTGGAGCGACCCTGCGTTGGGCATTGAGTGGCCGTTGCCCGAGGGGTTTACTGCCCCCGTGCTGGCGGCCAAAGATGCTGCTGCTTTGCCACTGTCGCAGGCTGAAACTTTTTAATTATTTCAGCGGTGGCAGCGCGTAAGCTTTGATGGTGCTCAGTTGCCCCAGCGTTAAGCGGTTGCCATGTTGGCTGACCACGGCCGCGGCTGCATGGTTGCCTAGGTTGGCAGCTTTGTCTGGCGAATAACCACGTGTCATGGCATACAAGAAGGCACCTGCAAACATGTCGCCTGCACCATTGGTATCAATGGCTTTGACCTTGTCGGCTGGAACGTACCATGAATGTTCCGCCGTGATAATTTCGGAGCCATCGGGCCCGCGAGTCAGGCAAACCATTTTGGCTAACTTTTGCAATGTCTGTTTCACAACATTCAAGTCTTCCGAACCACACCAAACTTGGGCTTCTTCTTGGTTGCAAAACAGGTAATCGACACCATCACCCAGCATGGCATCCAGCCCTGCTTTGCAAAATTGAATCATGCTGACATCACTGAGCGTAAGGGCTAAAGCAACGCCAGCATCTTTTGCAATTTTTCTGCCTTGGAGTGCGGCATTCAAACCTGTTGGCGAGGCGGCCAAGTAGCCTTCCATGTAATAAATTTTTGATTTGACGATGTCTTGAGGGTGCAGGGCTTTGTCGTCCAATTCTGCTGAAACGCCCAAGAAGGTGCACATGCTGCGTTCGGCGTCAGGGGTGACCAGAACCATGCAACTGCCTGTTTGACCGTCCAAAGCGCGTGTGTGATTCAGGTTGGTATCGACGCCGCGAGCTTGTAAATCCTTGACGTAAAAATCGCCCAAATCATCGTGTGCCACCTTGCACGAATAAAAAGCTTTGCCGCCAAGTTGAGCAAGGGCCACAACCGTGTTGCCAGCGGAACCTCCGCCAGTTTGTCGAGGGGTGATGGCCTTGACGTGATGAAGCAATTCGGCACGGCGCGGTGTGTCAATCAGGGTCATGTGACGCTTGTCAACGCCCATTGATTGAAGGAGGGCGTCTGAAACTTCGTATTCAGAATCTACCAGCGCGTTGCCAATGGCGTAAATATCGTAGTGGGACATGTGAATTTAGAGGGAAGGAAATCAATAATCCTAGAGTTTAAAGCCTGAAACATCAGGGTTTGAAGCTCAGGGTCGTTAAAATAGAGCTTGGGTTGGCAGACCCGCTACGTCGAGGAACGCCAATTTAAAGGCGCCTCGTTAAATTATCTTAAAATCTCAAAGGCTGCGATGAAACGCGATTATTTCTCTCATTCGTCCAAGGATGCACACCGTCAACCCCTCGATCAACAGGGCGGCTCGTGCATCGCTTTGATCGACGCCAGATTTTTAGTTTGGCTTGCACAACACAACCAAATCGGACCCAAACAAGATGCGCTGAATCGGTTCGATTTGGCTCAATTCTTGACCGGTGCCTTGGGGCATGCTGGTTTGGATGTGAGCATCAAACGAATTTATTGGTACGCTGAAGAAAATGAAACTTTGGACGTCGATGGCCAAATTGTCCGAAAAGTTTTGTCGCACGATTCAGATGGTGGTATCTCACTGTTGAAGTCAATTGGTCAAGATTTAAGTCGGCTTGCAGAAAGCAAGGCCTGCGACCATGTGTTACTGGCCACTGACGATGAACGCTTTTTGACGGTCATTGACGATGCACAACTCACGGGCATGCAGGTCCACATGTTGGCAGATGATGCGGCCAGCAATATGCAGCAGTTGCACCAATCGGATCCGGGTTGGGGGCGCTTGTTGTCTCAAGCAGATCGACGAATTGTTGTTCAATCCAAATCTCTTGCGGACATGCTGCAGGGCTCGGTTAGCAAAGTGGCTGCTCAGGTGCAAGAAGACCCTGAAGTCGTTCGTGAATCCATCTCGGAAGTCATTGTTTCTTGGTGGGATGACGAGCCAGAGGATAAGCGAGAAGAACTGCGTGATGCCTTGCACATCAGCCGGGGTATTCCGCAAGAAGTTGATCGTCAACTGTTGCTGCGCATGCGTCATCGTTTAACGCGTGCCTTAACGCTGCCCGAAAAGAAAATGTTGCGAGAAATTTTCAGGGCTGTGGCGCTGGGTACCCATGCAACAGAATCTTCACAGACCAACGACCCCTTGGCTTCAGCACATTTGATTGAAGAACCGATTTAAGTGACAGCTGAATTCAAACATTCCCTAGGGGCATTGGCCGGTCTGAAGGTGGTGGAGTTGGGGCAGCTCATTGCGGGCCCTTTCGCTGCCAAAACCTTGGCCGATTTTGGTGCAGATGTCATCAAAATTGAACCGCCCGGTTCGGGTGACCCCTTGAGGCAATGGCGTCTGATCAAAGACGGCACTTCGGTTTGGTGGCAGGTTCAATCGCGAAACAAGCGCTCCTTGGCGCTCGATTTACGGCAGCCAGAAGCACAAGCCATCGTGCGCAAACTGGTCAAAGAAGCCGATGTCATGATTGAAAATTTCAGGCCAGGCGCCATGGAGTCTTGGGGCTTGTGCCCTGACGCCTTGCTTGAACTCAATCCTGGCTTGATCATGCTGCGAATCAGTGGTTATGGTCAAACGGGCCCTTACAAAGACAAGCCTGGATTTGGCGTTGTGGCTGAAGCCATGGGTGGTTTGCGTCACCTCAGCGCAGAGCCAGGCCGTTTGCCGGTTCGAGTCGGCGTGAGCATTGGCGATACCTTGGCCTCGCTTCATGGTGTGATCGGAATTCTGATGGCGCTTCACGAAAAACAAAGAAGCGGGCTTGGTCAAGTCATTGATGTGGCGCTCTATGAAGCCGTTTTCAATTGCATGGAAAGTTTGCTGCCTGAATACAGTGCATTTGGCGCAGTGCGCGGGCCTGCAGGCAGTGCGCTGCCTGGCATTGCCCCTAGCAATGCCTACCTCTGCAAAGATGGCAAATGCGCCTTGATTGCAGGAAACGGCGACAGCATATTCAAGCGATTGATGGCTGCCATTGGGCGCGATGATTTAGCAGCCGATCCTACCCTGACAGACAATGCAGGTCGCGTGAAGAGGGTTGAAGAAATTGACGCCGCCATTGGTGCATGGACTTCCAAGCTGAATGTCGCTGATGTGCTTGCTGTTCTTGACCAAGCTGCTGTCCCTGCTGGTCGCATTTACACCGTAGAAGATATTGCAGCCGACCCACACTATTTGGCACGCGGCATGCTGGCCGATGTGAGCATGAGCGATGGCAGTGTTTTGAAAGTGCCCGGTATGGTTCCAAAGTTGTCCAGAACGCCTGGACAGCATCGACGCAATGCCCCAAGCTTGGGGCAGGATACAGACGCAGTGTTGTCAGACTTAGGGGTCACTGCAGATCAAATCCGTGAAATGCGAAAACGCGGTATTGTAGGTTGATGCGCATCAAGTGTTGCGCTGAACGGCCTTGCCAATTGGTGCGTTAAAGCATCAGCTTAACAAAGTGGATGTGATGCTATCCCAACCGGTGTGGAAATTCAATTTTGACGAGTTTTTTCTAATTTTGTGATGTCAAAACCCATCACGTTCAAGCGTTGCAGCACTGCGTCGTATCGTTCGGTAGAAACAATCGGTGTTCTCGACAAAATCCAAAGGTAGGACTTGGAGGGATCGCCTACCGCGGCAAGTTGGTAGTCTGCATCCAAATCTAATACCCAATAGGCGCCCCAAACCATGGGCAGCCAGGCTGTCCATTCTGGCGCGAAACGAACTTCAAGTTGCGCAGGCCGGCCACTGCCATTGGGTCTGGCTAGGCCAATGGCTTGAGTTTCTTCCCCCGAAGCTGTGGTGCACTTGTTATTCACTTCAATTTGAGTGGGTCCCAAAACTTTGTACCGAGCTTGCGTGCCTTGCACACATTTGCGCTGAAACCAATTGGGGAGCTTGGCTATTTCATACCATGTCCCCATGTACCGAGAAACATCAAACTCAGGAATGGATTTGACTTGTGACTGTGCCATGCATGGCATGTGCAACATAGCCGCCATCAGTGTGAAAGCGAGGCATCGAATTCGCATGGCATGGCTTGAGAACTTCATTTTTCTAAGTGATAACGCGTGACGCGTTCCACTTCATTTTTAGAGCCCAAAATAACACTCACTCGTTCGTGCAATTGCTTGGGTTGGATGTCCAAAATGCGTTCTCGGCCATTGGTAGATGCACCGCCCGCCTGCTCGATCAACCAACTCATTGGGTTGGCTTCGTACATCAAACGCAACTTGCCTGCTTTGTGAGGTTCTCGCTTGTCCCAGGGGTACATGAAAATGCCGCCTCGTGTGAGGATGCGGTGCACATCGGCCACCATGCTGGCAATCCAGCGCATGTTGAAATCTTTGCCGCGCACACCTTCTTTCCCTAGCAAGCACTCGTCCACATAGCGTTTCACAGGGGCATCCCAGTGACGCATGTTGCTCATGTTGATGGCAAATTCTTGGGTGTCTTCGAGAACTTTGACGTTTTCTTGGGTTAAAACAAAAGAGCCCTGTTCTCGGTCCAAGGTAAACATGGCCACACCATCGCCCACTGTCAAGACCAAGGTGGTTTGGGGGCCATAAACACAATAACCTGCAGCCACTTGTTGGCAACCAGACTGTAGAAAATCTTTTTCGGTGATGCCTTCTGTGCCCTCAGGTTTTTGCAGAACGCTGAAGATCGTGCCAATGCTCACATTGACGTCAATGTTGCTAGAGCCGTCTAAGGGGTCAAACAGCAGCAGGTATTCGCCTTGAGGGTAACGGTTGGGCACCAAGTGAATGGATGCCATTTCTTCTGATGCCATGGCCGCTAAATGACCGCCCCATTCATTGGCTTCAATCAAAACTTCATTGGCAATAATGTCCAATTTCTTCTGAATTTCACCCTGCACATTTTCGATGTCTGCGCTGCCTAAAACGCCCCCCAGAGCGCCCTTGTTAACGGCATGGCTGATGCTTTTGCAGGCCCGCGCAACCACTTCCAACAAGAGGCGAAGTTGTGCAGGGATGCGCCCCTTGCTGCGTTGCTGTTCAACCAAATAGCGGGACAGTGATATTTTCTGGGTCATCGAATTCTCCAGGTTTATTCGGCCAAAGCGCGCGTGACAACTTCTCGCACATCGTTACTGAGGTCTGATTTTGCGGCAACGCGTTCGATGGCGGCCTTGGCAGCTTGGCGATAAGGCTCTGCCAATTTTTTCCAGCGATCTAAGGCGCGAGCTAGGCGTGCAGCCACCTGCGGGTTGAAGGCATCAAGTTCTATGACGCGCTCACTCCAGTAGACATAACCTGCGGCATCGCTTCGATGGAATCCACCTGAATTAGCGCTGCAATAACTGAAGATCAAACTTCGCGCACGGTTCGGATTGCGCAGGTTGAAATCGGGATGCTGCATGAGTTGACGCACGATCGGCAAAATATGGCCATCGCGATCAGGCGCGCTGGCTTGCAGGCCAAACCATTTGTCGATCACCAAGGCCTCGTTCTTGAACAAGGCGTGGAATTGGGTCAAGGCTTGAGATGCCAATTCATGCCCACTGACCACCAACGCAATGAGGGCATTGAAGCGGTCGGTCATGTTGTGAGCATCTTTGAAAGCTTGCAAGGCTTTGCCGGGCCAAATGAACGTACCTTCGTGCACGGCTGCCAAGCACAACATGCTTAAAGCCATGCCCGACAACGCGCGTTTGGCGCTCGAGTTCGTATCTGGTGAGTAAGCGCCCATGACTCGATTGAGCTCATAGCAAGTGTGCCACTCTGCCTGCAAAGACAGGGCCAACTGAAGCCTCATAGCCTCTCGCACAGCATGCACTTGTTGTGGGTCTACAGACTCAAGCTGCTCAGAAATATAGGTTTCTGAGGGCAGGGTGAGGACCAACTCTTTGAAGGCCGAATCTAAATCGGGATGGTTTAAAACCAGGCGCATGGCTTGTAGGTATTCGCTGCCTAAAACAGCATCTGTTTTTGGATTGTGTTGGCCCCGAATAAAACGCAAAGCAGCTTGAACAGCAAGTCGTTGGCCGGCTTCCCATCGGTTGAAGGCATCTGGGTCATTGGCCAAAAGCGTGAGCCATTGTTCTTCTGTGAGCTCGCAGTCAAGATGGACTGGCGCGCTGAAGTTTCGCAAGAGTGAGGGGGTCGGAGCTGACGGCACATTTTCAAACACAAAGGATTTTGTCGCTTCACTCAAAACCAAGGTTTTGCTGAATTGAAGGCTTTGCGTCTGAGTTTCGCCTTGCAACTGAACGGCAATGGGATGACCGCTTGCATCAAGGAGGCCCACTGAAACGGGAATGACAAAAGGCTCTTTGTGTGCCTGGTCTGCTGTGGCGGCACATGACTGCGACAAGGTGAGTGTGAAAGTTTGGGCGTCGCTGTTGAAAACACCTTCTGCCTGCAACCTAGGCGTACCCGATTGGCTGTACCAGCGTTTAAATTGCGGAAGCAGGTTCGTCAAAGGTGAGTTGGGGTTGGCATCGGCGATGGCCTGAGCAAAATCGTCGCAAGTCACTGCTTGACCATCATGCCGTTCGAAGTAAAGCGTCATGCCCTTGGCAAATCCTTGCTTGCCTTCTTGATCGCCAGGTGCGCTCACCAAAGTTTGCATCATGCGCACGACTTCAGCGCCTTTTTCGTAAATGGTGACGGTGTAGAAGTTGTTGATTTCAACGTAGCTGTCGGGCCTAACAGGATGTGCCATGGGGCCTGCATCTTCAGGGAACTGAACGGTTCGCAGCACCCGAACATCTTCAATGCGCTTGACCGCGCGAGCGCTTTGGATACCCGCCATGTCTTGGCTGAACTCTTGGTCGCGGAAAACAGTCAAACCTTCTTTGAGGGAAAGTTGAAACCAATCTTGGCAGGTGATTCGGTTGCCTGTCCAATTGTGAAAATACTCATGGCCGACGACGCTCTCAATGTTGGCGTAGTCAGAGTCGGTTGCTGTGGCAGGGTTGGCCAACACATATTTTGTGTTGAAAATATTGAGGCCTTTGTTTTCCATAGCGCCCATGTTGAAGTCGCTGGTGGCCACAATCATGAATCGCTCGAGATCAAGTGGCAGTCCAAAGCGGGCTTCATCCCACGCCACACTGGCCATGAGGGAGTTCATGGCGTGTTCGGTTTTGTCCAAATCGCCGGGGCGAACAAAAACTTGCAACAAGTGTTCTTTGCCTGAGCGAGAAACAATGCGCTGCTCGCGTGCCACCAATTTGCCAGCCACCAAAGCAAACAAGTAGCAGGGTTTTTTGTGCGGGTCAGTCCATTTGGCGAAGTGGCGTCCCTCTTCCAAGAGTCCTTGTTCCATTAAATTGCCGTTGGACAGCAGCACGGGATATTGCTGGGCATCGGCACGCAATGTCACTGTGTAGCTGGCCATCACATCGGGGCGGTCTAGGAAATAAGTGATTCGTCGAAAGCCTTCAGCTTCGCATTGCGTAAAGAAAGAGTCATTGCTGACGTACAAGCCAGACAGCTGTGTGTTTTTGGAAGGGTTGCAGGTGGTGAAAATTTCCAAATCAAAGGCGTCAATGCCTTCGGGTAAATTTTCAAGCACCAGTTGATCGCCGTCCATTTTGAAGGAGGTTCCTGCGCCATTGACCATGACGCGGGCCAAGTTCAAATCTTCGCCATCCAAACGCAAAGCTTGTGCCGTCACATTGGGGTTACGGCGCATGCGCATCTTGTTCAGAACGCGCGTTTTTGTGGGGTCTAAGTCAAATGTGAGATCAACGGTATCGATCCAAAATGCAGGTGCTGTGTAATCAACACGCCGAACTGTTTTTGATTGTTCTTCAAGCATCACAAAAAATCTCCATGGGTTGGGTTGAAGCGCTGGCTGGACCTGAGCTTTCAAACACCTTGTTTGAGCGAGGCTTCAATGAATGCGTCCAAGTCGCCATCCAATACTTTTTGAGTGTTAGAGGTTTCAACATTGGTACGTAAATCTTTGATGCGACTTTGGTCGAGCACATAACTTCGAATTTGATGACCCCAACCCACATCGGTCTTGGTGTCTTCCAATTTTTGTTGGGCTTCCATGCGTTTGCGCATTTCGAAATCGTACAAGCGTGAACGCAAACGTTTCCATGCGACATCACGGTTGCTGTGTTGGCTGCGGCCGTCTTGGCACTGCACCACAATGCCTGTGGGGATGTGCGTCAAACGAACCGCAGAGTCTGTTTTGTTAATGTGCTGCCCGCCCGCGCCACTGGCACGAAAGGTGTCGGTGCGAACGTCGGCAGGGTTGATGTCAATCTCAATGGAGTCATCAACTTCGGGGTATACAAAAATACTGGCGAAGCTGGTATGACGGCCTCCCGACGAGTCGAAAGGTGACTTTCTAACCAAACGGTGCACTCCCGTTTCGGTGCGCATCAAACCAAATGCGTAATCGCCTTCAAATTTGAGGGTGGCGCCTTTGATGCCCGCTACGTCGCCGGCGGATTCATCCTCTACGGTGACTTTGAAACCTTTGCGTTCAGCATATTTCAAGTACTGTCGCATGAGCATGCTGGCCCAATCGCAAGCTTCCGTGCCGCCTGCGCCTGCCTGAATGTCGACGAAGGCGTTGCATGAGTCGGCTTCATTGTTGAACATGCGTCTGAATTCGAGCTGCTCCACAATGCTAGACAGCTTATTGCCTTCGACTTCAATGGTGAGCAAACCAGCGTCGTCGCCTTCCTCTTTGCTCATGGCAAAGAGTTCGCTGTTGTCGGAGAGTTCAGATGTGAGGGTGTTCAGTGTGACCACCACGCCATCGAGGGCTTTTTTCTCTTTTCCTAATTCTTGCGCTTTCTTCGGGTCGTTCCAGACCGTGGGATCTTCGAGCGATGCATTAACGATTCTTAGGCGTTCTGATTTGGCATCGTAGTCAAAGATACCTCCGTAAATCTTCGGTGCGGGTGGCCAGGTCGGCCAATTTCGCGCCAATTTGATTGATGTGTTCTGCGTCCATGAGTCAGCGTGTCCGAATCTATAAAAGAATGGATTTTCTCATGCTTAAAGGCATCTTGGGAGTCAAGTCAGGCCAAAAAGTCCTCTAGAAGTTGGGCCAAGGCCTCTGCTTGGTCATGATGCAGCATGTGACCCGCATCTTGAAGGGTGGCGATTTTCAAATCGGTGACCGATTTCAGGCGCTCATGGAACTCTTCTAAGGTGAATTTTCCTTTCCACCATTTTGACAAAGAGTCATCAGAGGCTTCAACCACCAGGGTCGGTGCTTTGATTCTTTTGTAAATTTCAAGCACTTCATCGACGCGGTAGAGGTAGGGGTTGATCACTTTGTGGGCAGAATCTCCCAAAATTCGCCATTGGCCTTGCGCGTCAGATTGGGCCCAATGCTGAGCCAGCCAATCAGCTTTGTCCTGAGACAAACGTTGGTTGGTTTTCATGAGTCTTTGGGCGACAGCCGCTGCGTCGGGGTAGGGTTTGAGATCCAACTCACCTTTTTTGAAGGCTTGAAGCTCGTCCAGCCATTGGCCCAATCGGCCAGGGGCTTGGGAGGCGCGCGTGGTCGACATGCCAAAGCCCTCTAAGTTGATCAGACGTCGAATGCGATCGGGGCGGGCGCCTGCGTACATCATGACCACATTGCCGCCCATGCTGTGGCCCACCAAATCGATGCTTTGTTCAGGGCATAGCTGGAGGAGCAATGCGTCTAAATCGCCTAAGTAATCGGGCAGCCAGAAACTGTCGGTGGCAGGGCCTTGGGTGAGGCCATAGCCGCGCCAGTCAGCCGCCAAAATGCGTCGGCTCTGAAAAAATGCATCGCTGAAGGACTCCACCATGAATTGCCATGAGGCCGCCACATCCATCCAACCGTGCGCCAAGACCACGGGCGGCAAGCTCGATTGGGGGTTGCCCCACTCACGAACATGGTACTGATGCCCTCGCAAAGGGACGAAATGGCTAGTAGAGTGGCGTTTAACTTGGTACATACTGCATGATCATAAGGAGACAGGGAATGCGTGTCAGTCACCCGAACGACGCTTACGAGACGGCTCACCAACAATTTGCTTGGCAAGTACCCGCAGAATTCAACATGGCAGAGGTTTGCTGCGGCCGCTGGGCCCGTTCACCCCAGCACCAACATGACGTGGCCATTTTGGAGCATCAGACAGGTGGTCAAGCACCGCTGACGTGGACTTTTGCGCAATTGCAAACAGCAGCCAATCAACTCAGCACACGGCTTGTGGCCTTGGGTGTCAAAAAAGGGGACCGCGTTGCCATCGTGATGCCGCAGCGGTTTGAAACGGCTGCTGCCTACGTGGCTGTTTTGCAAATGGGTGCCGTGGCCATGCCACTGTCCATGTTGTTTGGGCCTGAAGCTTTGGCGTTTCGGGTGGCCGACAGCGGAGCTGCTGTAGCGCTTTGCGATGAGCTTTCATCACCTGTCTTGATGGCCTTGAAAAAAGAGTGCTCTGGGTTTAAGACGGTTTTGAATGTTCCCAACGATTTGAAATCCCAAAAATCCAAGTTGTCGGTACGGAAAAAATTCAGGCCTGTTCAAACCAAAGCAGACGATCCAGCCATCTTGATTTACACCAGCGGCACCACAGGTAATCCGAAGGGCGCACTCATTCCTCAACAGGCATTGATTGGTAATTTAACGGGCTTCGTTTGCAGTCAAAATTGGTTTGGCTTTGAGCCGCATGCATCGTCTGAGGTAAATCTTTCGAAGCACTCCTTGCCAACGGGATCGCAAGCCATTTTTTGGTCGCCTGCCGATTGGGCCTGGACTGGGGGCTTGATGGATGCGTTGTTGCCTTCGCTTTATTTTGGGCGGCCCATTGTGGCATTCAAAGGTCGCTTCAGTCCCGAACTTGCTTTTGAAATTTTGCACACGCATGGCATCACGCACAGTTTTTTATTTCCCACTGCCTTAAAAGCCATGATGAAGGCGCAAGCGCATCCACGTCAGCATTACAAGATTGTGTTGAAAGGTTTGATGAGTGCGGGTGAGGCGGTTGGTGACGCAGTGTTTGCCTACTGCCGTAATGAGTTGGGTGTGGTGGTGAACGAAATGTTTGGCCAAACAGAAATCAACTATGTGGTTGGCAATTGCCAAGTGTTTTGGCCTTCTAAAGCTGGCAGCATGGGGCGAGGTTATCCTGGTCATCAAGTGGCTGTGATGGATGAGAAAGGACAGATTTGCAAACCTGGCGAAGCGGGCGAGGTGGTCGTGAATCGCTTCGATCGGCATGGCCATCCCGACCCGGTTTTCTTTTTAGGCTATTGGAAAAATCCTTCAGCCACGCAAGCGAAATACACAGGTCATTGGTGTCGAACTGGCGATGTCGCTATTGAAGATGAGGATGGGTATCTTTGGTACCAAGGTCGAACCGATGACATGTTCAAATCCGCAGGCTATCGCATTGGCCCTGGGGAGATTGAAAATTGTTTGGTCAAACATCCTGCTGTGATGAATGCCGCTGTGGTGCCCAAACCCGATGCCGATCGGGGTGCTTTGGTCAAAGCCTATGTGGTCTTGTCGCCAGAGTTTGTGTCGCAACGAGCCGCTGCCCAAGATGCTCAACATTTTGACAGTCGAGTGATTGAAGATTTGCAGCGACACGTGCGTGGCTTACTTGCTCCCTATGAATACCCCAAAGAAATTGAGTTCATTGAGCAATTGCCCATGACCACCACGGGCAAGGTGCAGCGCCGTTTTTTGCGTTTGCAAGAAGAGGAGCGAGCTCGCCAAATGACTGAAGTGTGACTTTCATTCAAGTGATCCTGGTTAAGGAATCAGTTGAATTGAAATAGGTTTTACACTCTGACCCAATTCCTTTTTTAACAGCAGTTTGAAATCAAGATGAAAAAAATCAATCTCGGCACGTCAGACCTTCTGGTCACGCCCATCTGTTTAGGCACCATGACCTTTGGTGAGCAAGTGGCAGAAAAAGAAGCTCACTCAATTTTGGACCGCTCTCTAGAACTGGGTGTGAACTTCTTGGATACAGCAGAAATGTACTCTGTACCTGCCAAAGCCGAGAGCTTTGGTTCAACTGAAAGCATTCTGGGTAATTGGTTTGCCAACAAGCCAGGCGCACGCCAAAAAGTGGTACTGGCTACTAAAGTGTCGGGTCCTTCCAGGGGCATGCCTTGGGTTCGCGAAGGCACAGGCATGACGGCGCAAGACATTTTGAATTCATGCGATGCCAGTCTCAAGCGCTTACAAACAGATGTCATCGATCTGTATCAAATTCACTGGCCTGAGCGTCATGTGCCTGCTTTCGGCATGATGTATTTCGATCCGACCAAGGCTGCCATTGAAACCGCCATTCATGAGCAACTCCAGGCCATGGCCAAGTTGGTCAAGGCAGGCAAGGTTCGTTACATTGGCCTTTCCAACGAAACGCCATACGGTACACACGAGTTCACTCGATTGGCCGAGCAGCATGGTTTGCCGCGTGTCATGACCGTTCAAAATCCTTATTGCTTGGTGAATCGCACGTTTGACAATGCGATGGATGAAACATGCCATCGTTTGAGTGTTTCTTTGCTGGCCTATTCACCCTTGGGTTTTGGTTCTTTAACTGGTAAATACGATCAAACAGGCTTGGAGGGAGAGGGTGCACCCATGGGTCGCTTGGCCAAGTATGAGGCCATGCGAAAACAACGTTGGGCACGCCCAAGCACCTTGGATGCGGCGCGTTTGTACAATCAATTGGCGCGCGACAATGTCATGACACCCACCCAAATGGCGCTTGCATTTTGCTATACCCGTTGGTCGGTCGCTAGTACCATCATTGGTGTGACTTCTGTGGCGCAATTGGAAGAGGATGTGAAAGTTTGGGGC
The DNA here is from genome assembly GCA_009693505.1 of Limnohabitans sp. Taxonomy (GTDB): domain Bacteria; phylum Pseudomonadota; class Gammaproteobacteria; order Burkholderiales; family Burkholderiaceae_C; genus Limnohabitans_A. The sequence continues at coordinate 24,988 of SHXD01000008.1, read as the reverse complement.
ACAGAATTGTCTGCCCAAGTATTGGCCGAAATTGATCAAATTCGATTGACTCACCGCGATCCTGCAACCTGATCTTTGAGTCAAATTGAAGCGAGATTCTGATGCCTGAAAATTTAATGGATGTCATGCAACACCCACTGACCGTAGTGGTGCTGGCTTACCTGCTGGGCTCTCTGAGTTTTGCTGTCATTGTGAGCAAGTTCATGGGCTTGTCCGATCCTCGCTCTTACGGGAGTAAGAACCCAGGTGCCACCAATGTTTTGCGATCGGGCAACAAAAAAGCAGCGGTTTTAACTTTGTTGTTTGATGCTGTAAAGGGCTGCGTGCCTGTGACTGTGTTGCTTCATTATGGCGCAGCTTACGGCTTGGCAGAAGGCGTTGCAGCGGCCGCCGGGCTGGCTGCATTTTTAGGTCATTTGTACCCCATCTTCTTTAAATTTGAAGGCGGCAAAGGCGTGGCCACTGCCTTGGGCGTTATGATCGGCGTTTCTCCCTTGTTGGGCTTGGCCGTAGCCATCACTTGGCTCGGCATTGCTTGGTACTTCAGATACTCTTCATTGGCCGCTTTGTTGGCCGCTGTTTTGGCGCCTGTTTATTACGCCATGGCGGCCGACGGTCCGTGGTGGGATTTCAATGGTGCCATCTTTGGCATGTTGTGTGTAATGGGTATTTTGTTGGTCTGGCGGCACCGCGACAATGTGAACCGTTTGCTTGCAGGCACCGAGACAAAGTTGGGCGCTAAGAAAAGTTAAAAAAAGCACCTTAAGGCGCTTTTTCAGTCACGAAAATTGTTGAAGCTAATGGGTATTTCTGTAATGTCTTTGCGCAGCACGGCCATGGCGGCTTGAAGGTCATCCCGCTTGGCGCCTGTCACGCGCACGGCATCGCCTTGAATGGAGGCCTGAACTTTGAGCTTGCTTTCCTTCAGCAATTTTTGAATTTTTTTGCTGTCCTCGGTGGCAATGCCATTGCGAACTTTCAAAACTTGCTTGACTTTGTCACCGCCCATTTTTTGCACGTCGCCTTTGTCTAGAAAACGCACATCGACGCCGCGCTTGGCCATTTTGTTGAGCAACACTTCGTCAATTTGCGTAAGCTGAAAGTCGGCGTCGCCAAACAAAGTGATTTCTTTGTCTTTCAATTCGATGGCGGCAGAAGTGCCTTTGAAGTCAAAGCGAGTGGCAATTTCTTTGGCGGTGGTGTCAACCGCGTTTTTTACTTCAACCAAGTTAGGTTCGCAAACGGTGTCAAAAGATGGCATGGGGTTCAACAATCAAGTCAGAGAATGCGACAATTCTCCCATGAACGTGACCCAAAACGTACCCCTTCAGTTTTACAACAGCTTTGGCATTGTGGCCAAGGCCTATTCTTTGGTGCGAATTTGCTCTGAGGCAGACGCCATAGAGGCCCAAAAAGACCTGGAGAATTGGCACGAAGGGCATTGTGTCTTGGGCGGTGGCAGCAACATTGTGTTAACCGGCGATGTTAAGCCCCTGGTTCTAAAAGTTGAAATTGCGGGAAAGCGCTTGGTTTCTGAAACCCAGAAAGCTTGGATTGTGGAGGCGGGAGCCGGTGAGGACTGGCACGAGTTTGTGGCTTGGACTTTGTCTCAAGGCTGGCCTGGCCTTGAAAACATGGCCTTGATTCCAGGGTCTGTGGGCGCCTCACCTGTCCAAAACATTGGCGCTTATGGCGTTGAGCTTCAGGATCGGTTTGATTCCTTGGATGCACTCGATTTGGTCACGGGCCAAATATTTACCCTCAATGCTGCGCAATGTGCTTTTGGCTACCGTGACTCGGTCTTCAAGCACGCCAGCAGCGGCCCCAACGGCATTGGCTTGGGAGGACGCGCCTTGATTTTGCGTGTTCGTTTTGATTTACCTAAAGCGTGGAAGCCAGTGGTGGGCTATTTGGACTTGGAACGCAAAATGGCCGATTCGGGCATTGCAAACCCGAGTGCCCAACACATATTTGATTGGGTCTGTGAAATTCGCCGCTACAAATTGCCCGATCCCAAAGTCTTGGGCAATGCCGGTAGCTTCTTTAAAAACCCCACCGTCACGCCAGAGCAATGCGCTGACATCATTGCACGCGACCCCAAGGTGGTTCATTACCCCATGCCCGATGGCAGCATCAAATTGGCTGCGGGTTGGCTCATTGATGCCTGCGGCTGGAAGGGCAAGAGTGTGGGCAATGCGGCTGTGTACGAGAAGCAAGCCTTGGTCTTGGTCAATCGAGGGGGTGCCACGGGTGGCGAAGTGGTCACTCTTGCCAAGGCCATACAGACCAGCGTTTACGAAAGATTCGGTATTCGCTTAGAACCCGAACCGGTCGTGATTTAAAGCTTATTTGCCACCTTCAAGCTTGAGCATTTCGGCGCCTTCGCCCAATGACAGCAAACCTGTTTGGGCATAGATGCCCAATTTGGCGCGTGTGTCCAAGATGTCCAAATTGCGCATGGTGAGTTGGCCAATACGGTCCAGAGGTGTGAACATGGACTCGCCTTTTTCCATGGTTAAACGATCTGGGTGATACGTGAGGTTGGTCGAAGTGGTGTTCAAGATGGAATAGTCATTGCCACGGCGCAACTCGATGGTGACTTCTCCTGTGATGGCGCGCGCCACCCAACGTTGAGCGGTTTCACGCAACATCAAAGCTTGTGAATCAAACCAACGGCCTTGGTACAACAATCGGCCCAGTTTGCGGCCGTTGTCACGGTATTGCTCGATGGTGTCTTCGTTGTGAATGCCGGTGATCAAACGCTCGTAAGCAATGAACAACAAAGCAAGGCCTGGCGCTTCGTAAATGCCGCGGCTCTTGGCTTCAATGATGCGGTTTTCAATTTGATCGCTCATGCCCAAACCGTGGCGGCCACCAATGCGGTTGGCTTCCAATATGAGTTCAACAGGATCTGAGAAACTCACGCCATTCAAAGCCACAGGCTCGCCTTCTTCAAATCGCACCGTGACTTCTTCGTGCTTGACCACGCAGTCTTCGCGCCAGAAGGGCACACCCATGATGGGCTGCACAATTTTCATACCGCTGTTCAGTTGCTCAAGGTCTTTGGCTTCGTGTGTGGCACCCAACATGTTGGAGTCGGTGGAGTAAGCTTTTTCGGCTGACATCTTGTAGCCAAAACCGTGTTGCGTCATGAACGCCGACATTTCGGCGCGGCCGCCTAATTCGTCAATGAACAATTGATCGAGCCAAGGCTTGTAAATTTTGAGCGAAGGATTGGTAAGCAAACCGTAGCGGTAAAAACGCTCAATGTCATTACCCTTGAAGGTGCTGCCATCGCCCCAAATGTTGACGTCGTCTTCCTTCATGGCAGCCACCAACATGGTGCCCGTGACGGCGCGTCCAATGGGGGTGGTGTTGAAGTAGGTTACGCCTGCCGTAGAAATGTGGAATGCACCACACTGCAATGCGGCAATGCCTTCGTGGGCCAACTGTTTGCGGCAGTCAATGAGGCGAGCCAGTTCGGCACCGTATTCCTTGGCCTTGCGCGGAATTTCTTCGTAGTCGGGTTCGTCAGGCTGGCCTAGGTTGGCGGTGTAGGCATAGGGCACGGCGCCTTTTTGACGCATCCACAGCAAGGCGGCGCTGGTGTCCAAGCCGCCGGAGAAGGCAATGCCGACTTTTTGTCCCGCGGGTATATGTTGAAGAATGGTTGCCATGGGTGTGCTTTCAAATGCGAATTGGATCAACCGAAATGGCAGATGTAGTGATAGGCCTCGGTCACGCGGATTTCAAAACTTGATTGGCCTGGCACACTGAACTTCTCGCCCGCTTGGGAGCTTTGCCATTCGGTGCTGCCCTTTAGTTTGTAATCGCAAGAACCGCCCACGCATTCCATGATTTCAGGAGCACCGGTGTTAAACGTAAGTGAAGAAGGCAGCACCACGCCCACTGATTTTTGGGTGCCATCGGCCAATGTGATGTTGTGGCTGACGCATTTGCCGTCAAAGTAGACGTTGGCTTGAGTGGTGACGGAAACGTGGTCGATTTTGTCGGTGGTCATGGGTCAGGTGTCCTAGCCGCAAAGGGGCGGCTTTAAGTTTGGAACTAAACCCAATATTTTAGGCGATTGCGGGCTTTATAGAAGCCCTTTAGCAAGGCTTGGGTGGCTTAAAAGACCGGTGTAATCTGCAATTTGATGGTTGGGCCGGGGTCCTTGGGCAATTGAACGTTGTATTGTTTGCCAGCAAATTCATAGACGACGTTGTAGCCCGTGAGTCGGTTTTCATAGACTTGCTGTGTGGTGCAGGTTTGCTGAGTTTGGGTTTGAGTGGCTTGGGGTCCTTCCACCTTGTCGCCAGCGATGGCGCCGCCAATGACGCCAATCATGGTGGCGATGGCTCTGCCTTCGCCTTTGCCAATGGCATTGCCAATGGCGCCGCCTGCAATGGCCCCCATGGCAGCCCCTGCACCTGAGGTTTGGCCTGGCACATTGACTTGCGTTTGGGTGCAAACCTGGCGAGGGACAGACACTTGTTGGTAAACGGCGGTACGGCTAATGACGTTGCCAACTTCTTGGGCTTGAGCGGGCAGGCAAACTGCAAGTCCTAGTAATAAACCACTGGGAAGAGTGGCAGAGAGTAATCGGGCAGAGATGGTGTTTGTCATGATTTTCAATTCTGAAAGAAAAAATTCGAATATTGACTTAACGCGCCAGCCACAGTTCTGGTTGAAAGCCGATGGTCATTTCGACAACTTTGTTTTGATGCCACTCAATAACGGGGCGTTTGATCAAGCTTGGGTTGGCCAAAAGAAAGGGCTTGGCAGTGTCAGCGCTTTTGACGCTGGCTTGTTCTTCTGGGGTGAGTTTTCGCCAACTGGTGCCTTTTCGATTCAGCACTTTTCCCCAGCCAGCCACATTGAGCCAATGGTCTAGAGCCTGTTCGGGAAGGCCTTGTTTCTTGAAATCATGGAAGACATGGCCATAACCCTGTTCAGTTAACCAAGCTCTTGCTTTTTTGACAGTGTCACAGTTGGAAATGCCGTAAACAACAATGGCGGTGTATTTCATTTTTTGGAATAAAGGAAGCTGGACTCAGCGACAATCTTAACCATATGAAAACTTTGTCTGAATGGCTCGCGCATTGCGAGAAGCTTCACCCCTTTGCCATCGAAATGGGCTTGAGTCGTGTTCGCCAAGTGGCTGATCGCATGCAAATTGCCTTCAAAGCGCCTGTGATCACTGTGGCGGGCACCAATGGCAAAGGCTCAACCTGCGCCATGTTGGAGGCCATCTACCTTCAGGCAGGGTACAAAACAGGGGTTTACACATCGCCTCATCTGGTTCAATTTGAAGAGCGTTGCCGTTTGCTGGGAGAGTCCCCGTCGGCACCACACTTTGCAAGCGCATTTGAGCAGGTTGAACACGCACGGGGTGAGACCAGTCTGACTTATTTTGAATTTAGCACCTTGGCCATCCTGAAGATGATGGCGGAGGCCGAACTTGAGGTGGTTATTTTGGAAGTGGGACTGGGTGGACGGCTAGATGCTGTCAACTTGATCGATGCCGAGTGCGCCATCATTACCAGCATTGATTTGGACCACACTGCACTTTTAGGGAACGACCGTGAAACCATTGGTCTAGAAAAAGCCGGCATCATGCGGGCTGGCAAATCGGTGGTTTTGAGCGACCCAGTGCCGCCCGGAAGCATCATTCAGCATGCCAAAAAACTTGGAGCTGACCTCTGGTTGATGGGGCAGGACTTCAATTTTTCTGGCGACCAGCTGCAATGGTCTTGGGCGGGCAGAGGCCGCCGTTACAGCGGTTTAGCCTACCCCGCCTTAAGAGGGGCCAATCAGTTGCTCAACGCATCGGGTGTTTTGGCAGCTTTGGAAATCATGAGGCCACAATTGCCAGTGACAGCGCAGGCCATTCGCAATGGCTTTGCCATGGTGGAACTCACGGGGCGGTTTCAAATCGTGCCAGGCGAGCCGGTTTTGGTTCTGGATGTGGCTCACAACCCCCATTCTGTTGCGGCTTTGGCCGCTAATTTGGATGCAATGGGTTTTTATCCTTGCACCCATGCCGTGTTTGGGGCAATGGCCGACAAGGACCTACCAAGCATGCTCAAAAAAGTCCTGCCCATGGTGGATGCCTGGTATTTCACAGATTTGCCCTTGCCTAGGGCAACTACGGCAGCCCAACTGGAGGACCAATGGCGTCAGATGAACACGCGCCAAGATGTGAAAGCCAGTCATCACGCGTCCCCTCAAAAAGCCCTTGAAGCAGCCATCGCAGCAGCAGGCCCCACTGATAGAATCTTGATCTTTGGTTCGTTTTATACGGTGGGCGGCGTTTTGCAGAATGGCATCCCCAAACTGCATGCCAAACACCTGAGTAATTGAGACTCCACCGCATGGCTTTTTTCAAGCTTCGATTTCCTGGCCGATTTTCGTCGACCCAAACCGGCGCCGATGCGCTTTCCAACGCGCCGGCAGAAAGTGTGGAGGTCATTCGCAAGCGTGCACGTCATCGACTCATGGGGTCAGTCGTTTTGGTCTTGGGTGCTGTGGTTGGACTGCCCTTGCTGTTTGACAGTCAACCGCGGCCAGTAGCGATCGATACGCCCATCGTCATTCCTGATCGAAATCAGACCAGCCCTTTAAGCGCCACAGTCGCCAGTGCCAAAACGGTTGTTAGCAAAGAAGGCTTGGCCCAAGATCAAGTCATCACAGCCGGGCAATCAGGCGCGGCTAATAGTGTTTTAACAAACTCTGCAGGGCTTGATCCCCATGAAGAAGTGGTACCGAAAGACAACAAGGCTGAAGTCAAGCCAGAGGCCAAGTTGGAGCCAAAGCCTGAGTTGAAAGCTGAAGCGAAACCAGAACCTAAGTCAGAACCTAAGTCAGAACCTAAGTCAGAACCTAAGTCAGAAAATAAACCTGAGCCTAAGGCTGATGACGCTGTTCGATCTGTCGTTCAGGTTGGTGCGTACGCTGATCCGGCCAAGGCCAAGGAGGCGCGTGCCAAGCTTGAAAGTGCGGGCTTTAAAACGTATACCCAAGAAATAGACACCAAAGACGGCAAACGCATTCGTGTTCGAGTAGGCCCTTTCGCGACCAAAGAGGAAGCAGACAAAACAGCGGAAAAAATTCGCAAATTGAATTTGCAGACTTCGGTGTTAAAGCTTTAAGTCGAGCTAATCCATGGCCCCCACCGATTGGATCCTTATCGCAGCGCTTGCGGCGTCCATGTTGCTCGGTGCATTGCGTGGCTTGGTCTACGAAGTTCTTTCAGTCATGGGGTGGATTGCTGCGTTTTTACTGGCGCAGTGGTTTGCACCAGATGTGGCAGAACAGTTGCCGATGCAGAACTCTGGCGAAACCCTGCGCTATGCAGCGGCATTTGTGTTGGTCTTCATTGCCAGTGTTTTTCTAGCAGGTTTAATTTCTGCGTTCATGAAAAAAATCATTTCTGTGGTGGGACTTCGGCCAGTTGATCGAATTCTGGGCGCCATTTTTGGCTTGTTTCGCGGCTTGATTTTGTTGTTGGCCTTAAGCGTTGTGGTTCACATGACCGCTTTGCAAGAAAGTGATTGGTGGCTGGAGTCACAAGGCGGGCCCATGCTGGTGACTTTGCTCAAGGGCTTGCGCCCCATGTTGCCTGAAAAATTTACGGCTTATTTGCCCGACTGAATGGATTGACCTATGTGTGGAATTGTTGGCGTTGCAAGCAACGCGCCTGTGAATCAGTTTATCTATGACGCTTTGTTGTTGTTGCAGCATCGCGGGCAAGATGCTGCAGGCATCGTCACGCAGATTGACCAAAAATTTCACATGCACAAAGCCAAAGGTATGGTGAAGGATGTTTTTAGAACTCGCAACATGCGATCTTTGCCTGGCAACTGTGGCTTAGGACAGGTTAGGTATCCCACTGCCGGTAATGCATTCAGCGAAGAGGAAGCCCAGCCTTTTTATGTGAACGCACCCTTTGGCCTTGTGCTGGTGCACAACGGTAATTTGACCAATGCCAAGGCCTTGAAGGCAGAACTCTTTTCAACCGATCATCGCCATATCAATACCGAGAGTGACTCTGAAGTTTTGCTCAATGTGTTGGCGCACGAGTTGGAAAAAACCACACGTGGCTTGCCTTTAACGCCGGACGATGTTTTCAAAGCTGTGCAAGGTGTGCATCGCCGCGTGAAGGGCTCCTATGCCGTCATTGCTTTGATTGCAGGCCACGGACTCTTGGCCTTTAGAGATCCTTTTGGCATTCGCCCCTTGTGCATTGGCAAGGGCAAAGATGGCACCTACATGCTGGCCAGTGAGTCAGTCGCGCTTGAAGGAACGATGCATCAGTTTGAACGCAACATTGCGCCCGGTGAAGCCGTGTTCATTGACATGGCCACCAAGCTTCACAGCCAACAATGTGCCGATGCACCCAGCTTGAATCCTTGCATTTTTGAATTTGTTTATTTGGCTCGGCCTGACTCTACGATGGACGGCATTTCTGTTTATCAGGCGCGTTTGAACTTAGGTGAAACATTGGCCAAGCGCGTCATTTCAACCGTACCCCCTAGCGACATCGATGTGGTCATTCCCATCCCTGAGTCCAGTCGCCCCAGTGCTGCACAACTTGCGCAATTGCTAGGACTTCCGTATCGCGAAGGGTTTGTCAAAAATCGTTATGTGGGCAGAACCTTCATCATGCCAGGGCAGGCTGTTCGCAAGAAGTCGGTGCGACAAAAACTCAATGTCATTGCCAGTGAATTCAAAGGCCGCAATGTGCTGTTGGTTGATGACTCCATTGTGCGCGGCACCACAAGCCGTGAAATTGTGCAAATGGCGCGAGAGGCTGGTGCACGCAAGGTTTACATGGCCAGTGCTGCGCCGCCAGTGCGTTATCCCAATGTCTATGGCATTGACATGCCCACGAAAGACGAGCTGGTTGCGCACAATAAATCGGTCGATGAAATTCGCCAAATCATAGACTGCGATGCACTCATTTACCAAGATGTAGACGCCATGAAGCTGGCTGTGGCCAGCGCTGTTTTGCCCGGCTTTCCTAAAGTACATAGCTTCGATGCTTCTTGCTTTGACGGTATCTATGTCACTGGCGATGTGTCTGAGGCAGACATTGAACGCTTGAACGCAAATAGGTTTTCTCAACAAGATGAGTCAGAAGCCGACTCCGACCGTTCGCGCTTGGCTTTGCCAAATGCCAGTTAAGCGCAATTTTAAATAATCCATTTTCGAAAATGATTTGAGTCCGAAATGAGCCAACACCCATTGCCCGAAAATCTCCACATCGATACTTTGGCTCTCAGAGCAGCAGTCGACCGCAGCCAGTATGGTGAAAATTCTGAGGCGATGTACCTCACCAGCGGATACGTTCAGCCCGATGCCGAAACAGCGGCGCGCCGCTTTGCGGGCGAGGAAGAGGGTTACACCTATGGGCGTCTTGGCAACCCAACTGTGGCCAGCATGGAAATGCGCTTGGCGGCCCTTGAGGGTGCAGAGGCATGTATTGCCACGTCGACAGGCATGTCTGCCATTTTGCTCATGTGCTTGGGTTTGCTCAAGAGTGGTGATCATGTTATTTGCTCCCATTCTATGTTTGGCGCCACCATCAAATTGATTGGCAGTGAATTTGCCAAGTTTGGTGTGCAAACCACTTTTGTGTCTCAAACTCAGGTGGCTGAATGGAAAGCGGCCATGCAACCCAATACCCGTTTGTTGTTTGCTGAAACGCCCACCAACCCCCTAACCGAGGTGTGCGACATTCAAGCCTTGGCCGAAATTGCGCATGCTGACAATGCATTGCTGGTGGTTGACAATTGTTTTGCAACGCCTATTTTGCAGCGGCCGCTTGCAATGGGTGCCGATTTGATCGTTCACTCTGGCACCAAATATTTAGATGGACAAGGCCGTGTCATGGCTGGCGCATTGTGCGGCTCTAAGGCCTTGATTGACGATGTCTTTGGCCCGGTCATGAGAAGTGCGGGCATGACCTTGTCGCCATTCAACGCTTGGGTGGTTTTGAAGGGCTTGGAGACCTTGGGTATTCGCATGAAAGCCCAATCCGAGCAGACCATGGCCTTGGCGCAGTGGCTAGAAGCGCAACCGCAAGTTGCTCGTGTTTTTTATCCTGGCTTAAAGAGTCACCCCCAGCACGCATTGGCCATGGCCCAACAATCGGGCATGGGCGGTGCTGTGCTTTCTTTCGAGGTCAAAGTGCAATCGCCTGAACAGGGGCGCGAGAATGCTTTCAAAGTCATGAACGCCATGCGAACTGTTTCTTTGTGCACCAATTTAGGCGACGTCAAAACGCTGGTGGCACATCCTTCAAGCACCTCACATGGCCGCCTTACTGAAGCGCAAAGACAAGTGGCAGGCATACAGCAAAGTTTGATTCGTGTGGCTGTCGGTCTAGAGCATCTTGATGATTTGAAAGCTGACTTCTTGCGCGGCTTTCAGGCTCTCTAATTCGAATCACACAATGTCATCTATAAACAAGCCAGTCCGCACGCGCTTTGCCCCTTCTCCCACAGGCTTTATTCACCTAGGTAACATTCGGTCTGCTTTGTACCCTTGGGCATTCGCCAAGGCACAAGGTGGCACCTTTATTTTGCGCATTGAAGACACCGATTTAGAACGATCCAATCAAGCTTCAGTCGATGTGATTTTGGAGGGCATGGCGTGGCTCGGCATGAACCCTGATGAAGGTCCTTTCTACCAAATGCGGCGCATGGACCGTTACAAGCAAGTGCTCACTGAACTTCAAGCCACGGGGCAGGTGTACCCGTGCTACATGAGCATTGAAGCACTGGATGCTTTGCGCGAACAACAAATGGCGGACAAAGAAAAGCCCCGCTACGACGGCACATGGCGGCCAGAGCCAGGCAAGACCTTGCCCCCCATTCCAGAGGGTGTAAAACCTGTGTTGCGTTTTAAAAACCCGATCGACGGTGTTGTGGCTTGGGAAGACAAGGTGAAGGGCTGCATTGAAATCAGCAACCAAGAACTTGATGACTTGGTCATTGCGCGTCCTGACGGCACACCCACCTATAACTTTTGTGTGGTGGTGGATGACATTGACATGGCCATCACACACGTCATTCGCGGTGACGACCATGTGAACAACACGCCGCGTCAAATTAATATTTTCAAAGCCTTGGGCAAAGAGGTGCCTGTGTATGCGCACTTGCCCACTGTGCTCAATGAGCAGGGCGAAAAATTGAGCAAGCGCAATGGTGCCAAACCTGTCACACAGTATCGCGACGAAGGTTATTTGCCAGATGCCATGGTGAACTATTTGGCGCGCTTGGGCTGGAGCCATGGCGATGATGAAATTTTCAGCCGCCAACAATTTTTAGATTGGTTCGACCTTGATCACTTGGGCCGCAGTGCAGCTCAGTTTGACGATGCCAAGCTTCGGTGGGTCAATGCGCAGCATTTGAAGGCCTCAGATGATGAGCGGTTGGCTTTGTGGGTGAAAAACATCTTGAGTCAAAGAGGCATTGCTTCCGATGAGCGCTTGCCAGCCATCTGCGGACTCTTCAAAGACCGCTGTGACACGCTGTGCGTATTGGCCGATTGGGTGGCAGTTTTTTATGGCGATGTCTCGCCTAAAGCGGATGAAAAAGCTCAGCATGTAACAGATGCAGTCAAACCTGCACTTGCGCTGTTGGTTGAAAAATTCTCCGCATGTGCGTGGGACAAAGTTTCGATTGCGTTGGTCATCAAAGAAGTGTTGACCGAGCAAGGTTTGAAAATGCCACAGCTGGCCATGCCTGTTCGGGTTTTGGTCATGGGCACAGCACAGACCCCTTCTCTTGACGCTGTATTGGCCTTGTGTGAAAAGCAAAAAGTTTTAGAGCGCTTGAAAAACGCATAAAAATCTGTCTATAATCCATTTCTTGACACCTGCGAGAGGTGCCTTTAAGGGCGCCACAAAGGGGGTATAGCTCAGCTGGGAGAGCGCTTGCATGGCATGCAAGAGGTCAGCGGTTCGATCCCGCTTACCTCCACCACAGTGTCGAATCATTGATTGAAGCAATTCAATTGAGTCCAGGTTATGACCCTATCGTCTAGAGGCCTAGGACATCACCCTTTCACGGTGAGTACCGGGGTTCGAATCCCCGTAGGGTCGCCAAGTTTTGTTGCACTTGGCTTTGTTGCCAGCTTTATGCTGGTTCTTCAAAGCAAAAGCCTCAAGCTACCAGGAGTGGTAGTTCAGTTGGTTAGAATACCGGCCTGTCACGCCGGGGGTCGCGGGTTCGAGTCCCGTCCACTCCGCCAAAAGCAAGTAAAAACGCGCCTTCGGGCGCGTTTTTCATATCTTCTTTGAGTCACTTCAATAATTTTGCACCCACGACTTTGGCTGCTGTTTTGTCAAATGTCCACAGCGGTGAATGACCAGCGCGATACGCCAAAGCGATGTGCAAACAATCGGCGAAATCTGCAGCATGGTTTCTAAACAGATCAAGCGCTATTTCAACAGAGGGTTCAGATTCGAATTCCAACTCTTTGGTGGAAAGCAAGTTGGAAATCAGTTCTATAACTTGAGATTTGTTGAGCAAAAAATTAGAACGCAAAAACCATTCCAATTCCAAGAGTACGGTGACAGGAATGAACAAGGTCTCTCCCTGCGCCAAAACATGTTGAATGAGTCTTTGGGCTAGATGACCTTGTTGCTCATCATCTTGAATGAGAAATCTGACAAGAATATTGGTGTCGATGGCCGCCAAGGATTTTTTATTTCCATGGGTTCATATCTTGAATACTGACTTTTTGGCCAACTTGAATTTTGATCGAACCTGCCAGAGATGCAAGGGACTGCGTCTTGGCTCGGACAATGAGCACACCATCGGGTGTGACACTCCAGTTGAGTTTTGCGCCAGTTTGAAGCCCCACAGCCTCGCGAATTTCTTGCGGTATGGTGGTTTGACCTTTGCTGGTGAGGGTTGAGTGGGATATTTTCATTCCTTACTTTACTAAATTTAGTAATGATAGAGTGCAAAGTGAAAGCTGTCTACCTAAGCCCAAGCCTGAGGGGCGAGCAAACCTACCAAATACCCACGCAGCCAACCTAAATCAACCGGTTTGGCAATTAAGCGCGAGCCTACAGGCGGTCCCCCACGGTCTTTCAGTTCCGCTAGGCTGAGGGCTGAAAGGGTGATGATTTGGAGTTTTGAAAAGTCTTCATTTTGTTGGAGCCGCTTGACCAGCTCCCAGCCGTCAACCTTGGGCATGAGCAAGTCGATGAGCATGATGTGAGGCTTGAAGACGGGCAGATGAAGCAGTGCTTCGATGGCCGATGACATGGCGCAGCAGTCGACATGCGGGTGCGCTGAGAGGCAAGTGTCTTGCAACAGATGTCTTGTGACGGCGTCGTCGTCGACCACCATGACTTTGAGCCGTTCGCTCATGAGCCGCTCAAGTGCGGGCAATTTTTGCTGCTGCAATTGATAATTTTGAATGGACTCGAGCGAAATGCGGCGGTGGCCCCCTTGTGTGATCCAGGCGAGAAGGATTTTCTTGTCTACCAAGCTTTGGACCGTGCCGACCGACAGCTGAAGAAGTTCAGCCGCTTTGCTGGTGCCGCAGCAAGCGGGGGTGGATAGAGAGGCCATGCATGTCTTGTTTGAAAAACTTCAATTTAGCGTGAATTGGCGGCATACCGACTTGCAAACTCATACATTGACTTTCAATTGCTTCAATTTATGCACCACCCAAGACCGTCTCCTTAGGGACTCTGGGGATGTTCCATTCCCTCATACCCGATTAGGATCTCTTGTGCAAAATGCACCACGCCATACCAAGAACAATTCATCGACCTTATTTCGTATTCTGTTGGAGACACACTGAATGCCCGCTCACTATTCTTTTTGGCCCAAAAGACTGCCTTACCAATTGACAGCACCACAAACATCTTTGTGGATGAATTTGCAAATCAGTGCGTTGCGCTATCCCCAAAAAGTGGCCTTGGTGTTCATGGGCAGAACATGGACCTATTCACAGTTGCAGCTTGAAGCTGAAAAAATTGCTTCGGCTTTGCGCAAAATGGGTGTGCAAAAAGGCGATCGCGTGGTGTTGGACATGCAAAATTGTCCGCAATTGGTTATCACGCATTTTGCAATCTTGCGTCTGGATGCCGTGGTGGTGCCGGTCAACCCGATGAACCGCACGGAAGAGTTGAAACACTACATCTTGGATCCTGATACCAAGGTGGCTGTTACCACGGCAGACCTGGCACCAGAGTTGGCTGCTGCTAGCAATGCCTTAGAAAAAAAAGAGCGACTCCAGCATTTGCTGGTCACTCAATTCACAGATGCGTTTGATGCTGCCAACATCGGCCCCGAAGAATTGCCTGAAACTTGGAGTGTCTGGTTGAGGACAGTGCATGACTTGCCTGTGCTTGAAGACGGTCAAGTGCATTCATGGGCATCTGCATTCAAAGAAGAAGTTGCACTTGGGCCCGTCACGGCTGAGCCGGAAGATTTAGCGGTGCTGCCTTACACCAGTGGCACTACGGGCCTCCCAAAAGGTTGCATGCACACTCACGGAACCATCATGCACAACGCCATGTCGAGCGGCCTATGGGCCAATGGCACTCCTGAAAACAAATGCTTGTGTGTGGTACCTATGTTTCATATTACGGGCATGGTCAGTGTGATGCACGCTACTATTTTCATGGGGGCTACGCTGATTTTGATGCCGCGATGGGACAGAGATTTGGCGGGCCGACTCATCTCCAAATGGAAGGTGACGCACTGGACCAATATTCCCACCATGGTCATTGATTTGTTGGGCAGTGCCAATATGGCGCAATTTGATTTGAGCAGTTTGCAAAACATTGGTGGTGGTGGTGCTGCCATGCCTGAGGCTGTGGCACAAAGACTGTTAGATCAATTTGGACTTCGCTACATTGAAGGCTATGGCTTGACAGAAACTGCTGCGCCTTCGCACTCTAATCCGCCCGATGCGCCCAAAAAACAATGTTTGGGAATTCCGTTCATGAGCGTGGATGCGCGCGTGGTCGACCCAGAAACTTTGAAAGAGTTGCCCCAAGGTGAGTCGGGTGAAATTGTCATGGCGGGACCGCAAATTTTCAAAGGCTACTGGAAGCGACCCGAAGCCACGGCAGATGCTTTTTTTGAGCGCGACGGCAAATCTTTCTTCCGATCTGGCGACATGGGCCGCATTGATGAAGAAGGCTATTTCTTCATGACCGACAGACTAAAGCGCATGATCAATGCCAGCGGCTTCAAGGTTTGGCCCGCAGAAGTGGAAGCGCTGATGTTCAAACACCCCGCCATTCAAGAGGCCTGCATCATTTCCACAAAAGACGCCTACCGCGGCGAGTCAGTCAAGGCCGTTGTGGTGCTGAGGAGCACGCACAAGGGTCAAGTGAGCGAACAAGACATCATTGACTGGTGCCGTGACACCATGGCGGTTTACAAAGTGCCGCGAGTGGTCGAGTTTCTTGAGGTGTTGCCCAAGAGCGGTAGTGGTAAAGTGATGTGGCGCGCAATGCAAGAAGCAGAAATGGCCAAGGCTTGATGAATTATTTTCTGATATCGCAAGAGACTCAAGCATGAGCTTGAAATTGTCTGTACTGGACCAATCGGTTGCCATGTCCGGCCGAGGGCAAGATGAGTCCATCCGTCAAACGCTGGCTCTGGCCATTGAAGCCGAACGTTTGGGCTATTCGCGTTTCTGGGTGAGCGAACATCATGCACATCCCAGCATTGTGGGCACTGCGCCTGAAATTTTGATGGCAGCCATTGCCACTCAAACGCATACCATTCGCATTGGCAGTGCGGGCGTCATGTTGCCGCACTATGCCGCCTTGAAAGTGGCTGAGCAATTCAGAATGCTCGATGCATTGGCGCCAGGGCGCATTGATTTGGGTGTTGGGCGTGCACCTGGTAGCGACGGCAAAACAGCACAACTGTTGAACCCAGACCGTTATGCCAGTGAAAATTTTCCTCAGCAAGTGATGGAACTTCAAGCTTGGGTCAAAGGTCAGCCATTGCCAGCGGGGCATCCTGGTCATGGTGTGTTTGCATACCCTCAGTCGGCTACATCGCCAGATGTTTGGATGTTGGGCAGCTCTGACTATGGGGCTCAATTGGCCGCCCATTTGGGCCTGCCATATGCATTTGCATGGTTCATTACGGATGGGCAGGGGGCTGATCAGGCTTTGCAAATTTACCGCGATACGTTCAGACCTAGCCCAAGTTTAGATCGACCCAAAGCCACACTCTGTGTTTGGGCGTTGGCGGCTGATACGGATGAAGAAGCTTGGCATATTTTCAAAAGCCGCGCGCGTTGGCGAATGGACCGAAATCTAGGTCGCATTGGCCCTATGTTGCCGCCAGAGCAAGCAGATAGAGACTATTCTCAGTCTGAGCAAATGGCGCTTCAAGCACTCAAGGCCAATGCATTTGTGGGCAGTGCTAAAACAGTGGCAGACAAGTTAAGAGCGGTGGCAAAACGGCTTGAACTAGATGAAATGGCGATCATTACGTGGACATATGAAGCCAAGGCGCAAGCGCACTCGTACGCATTGTTAGCCAAAGAATTCGATTTGAAATCCTCAATATCTCAGGAGTACACCCATGTTTGAAACCGCAATTGCAGGAAGCCTGCCAAAGCCAGAATGGTTGGCCGAAACCAACAAGCTTTGGCCCAAGTGGATGGCAGAGGGTGACAGCCTGAAAAAAGCCAAAGCCGATGCCACGTTGCTGTGGATCAAGGCGCAAGAGGATGCCGGCCTTGATGTCATTGGTGACGGTGAGCAATCACGTCAACACTTTGTGCATGGTTTTTTAGAGCAAGTTGAAGGCATCGACTTTGAAAACAAAGTGACCATGGGCATTCGCAACAATCGCTACGACGCACAAGTGCCGCAAGTGCTTGCGCCATTGCGATTGAAAGGCCGAGTGCATGCGTTTGAGGCGCAGTTGGCCCGCGCGCATACTAAGAAAAAATTAAAGTTCACATTGCCCGGCCCTATGACCATTGTTGATACCGTGGCCGATCGCTTTTATGGCGACAAGGTGAAGATGGCCATGGCCTTTGCAGAGTTGTTAAACCAAGAAGCCTTGGCACTGCAAGCCGATGGTGTTGACATTGTTCAGTTCGATGAGCCAGCATTCAATGTGTACATGGAGGAAGCTGCTGACTGGGGTGTGAAAGCTTTGGAGCGCGCTGCACAAGGCCTGACGTGCACCACAGCCGTTCACATTTGCTATGGCTACGGCATTCAAGCCAACATCGATTGGAAAAATTCATTGGGCCATGAGTGGCGCCAATACGAAAAGGTGTTTCCTGCATTGGCCAAGAGCAGCATCAAGCAAGTGAGCTTGGAGTGTTTTCACTCGCATGTTCCCATGGACCTGATGGCTTTGCTGGAAGGCAAAGACGTCATGGTGGGTGTGATTGATGTGGCCAGCGATGTGATTGAAACACCCGAAGAAGTAGCCGACACCATTGGTCGTGCGCTGCAGTTTGTGCCCAAGGCTCGCATCATTGCTTGCACCAATTGCGGCTTGGCACCCATGAGCCGCGAAGTAGCCGAAAAGAAATTACAAGCTTTGGCAGAAGGCGCACGCATTGCGCGTGAGCGCTATCGCTAAACACGATGTTGCTTGTGACATGAAAAAGGCCATCTTGTGATGGCCTTTTTTTTGCTTAACGCAGACGTGATTACATGCGTTCAAAAATAGCAGCAATACCCTGGCCGCCGCCAATGCACATGGTGACCAATGCATAACGACCATTCATGCGATGCAGTTCGTGCAAGGCTTTCACGGTAATCAAAGCGCCTGTAGCACCGATGGGGTGACCCAATGAAATCCCAGAACCGTTGGGGTTGACCTTGGCAGGGTCGAGCCCCAAGTCGCGCGTGACTGCGCAAGCTTGTGCTGCAAACGCTTCATTGGCTTCGATCACATCCAAATCGTTCACGGTAAGGCGCGCTTGAGGGCTTCACGCACCACTTGTGCGCCCAATTCTGTGGGAGCAATGTCTTTCAAGCTGCCACCAAACGTTCCAATTGCAGTGCGAACACTGCTGGCCACTACGACTTCACGGCTCATCTGTGTCTCCTTTGAATTGAAATGGATTTAACCCCAAAGTCTGACCGAAAAAGACTACAGGGCACTGACAAAAGCCGCTTAAGCGTCTCTGACGTCGCTCACGGGGTTGCTGCCAAAGTCGGGACGAGCCAAATAGTCAAGAATGCGCTTGGCCGCATCTGCTGGGGAGGTGAGTTGGCCTGTGGCTTTGAGTTGTTGGAAGCCGCCTTGATCTGGAAAGCTTCCGGCTGGGGCGGCTCGCAGTTGGACTTGCATCTCGGTATCTATGACGCCTGGTGCCAGAGACGTCACTTTGGCACCATGGGGTTTCAGCGCCTCTTCTAGAGCCAAGCAACGGGTGAAGTGGTCCATGCCAGCCTTGGCTGCGCAATAGCCCGATTGAGAAGCCATGGCACGGCGGCCAAGCCCAGAAGAAATGTTGACCACTTTGCGGGGCATAGCCCATGCTTGCGTAGCACTGAGAAAGGCTGCGCACAATTGCATGGGCGCCTCTAAGCCCACGCGCAATGCCATGGCCAGATTGTGCGGGTCAGCTTCACTCAGGGGTCCAATGCGAGGAATGACGCCCGCATTGTTGATGAGCGTGGCACTTTGAAATTCATTGGGTTTTTGCGACTTGAGCCATTTTCGCAATGCGTCACTTGCTACAGCACCGTCTGCCAAATCATGCGTCCACTGCGCTAAGGTGGCACCTGATTTTTGAGCATGTTCAGAAAGGCTGGCCTGTTGATGGCGTGAAATGCAAATGAGGGTATGGCCCGGTTTCAAGAGCTGCTCGGCAATGGCCAAACCCATACCGCGAGAGCCGCCTGTCAAGATGTAGAGATGTTGTGCCATATTGATCTTCTTTCGATTTAAAACGGAACCGTACTTTCAAATGCCATCCATTCTGCCGTCATGGGATGCTTGAATTTCAATTCACGAGCGTGCAATAAAAGACGAGGTGATTTTGCCAAAATTTCTGCGGAGGCATACAAGGCATCTCCCAGTATGGCATGACCGATTGCCATCATGTGCAAGCGCAGTTGGTGCGTTCGACCTGTGATAGCTTGCATCTCGACACGGGTAGTAGCCTCTAAACAGGGGCCGTTCTTGATGCGCCATTTTGTATGGCTGGGTTTTCCATTTTCCCAATCTACTTTGCTTTTGGGGCGGTTAGGCCAATCGATCAGCAAGGGCATTTGAATGTCGTCCCACGCATCTGAGCTGATTGAGTTTGCACTTTGCAAAGTACCGTCCACCACAGCTTCATATGTTTTGTGAACGTCTCTCAGCGCAAAGGCTTGGCTCAAACTGCGTTGTACTTCGGGGCCTCTCGCAACGACCACCAAGCCGGAAGTGGCCATGTCCAAGCGGTGCACCGTGAGCGCATCGGGCCACTCACTTTGTGCTCTGGCTATGAGGCAGTCTTGTTTGTCTTCGCCGCGGCCAGGAACACTTAGCAAGCCTGAGGGTTTGTTCAGAACCACCAGGTGGTCGTCAAGGTAAACCAGATCCAAGGTGGCCATGGTCATTGGCCCTGCAAAGCCCGAATGCGCCACTGCGTTTTGAGGTGTGTCAGTGCAGTTCGTTTGGACACCAATATTTTGGTACCCAAGCTCAGAAAACTTTCTGTGCTTTGTGAAAGCTTTGAAATGTAAGTTAAAAAAGAGTCGAAAAACATGTTTAAAAAATACCCTGAAGGAAAGCTTTTTTAGGGCCTGATTCAGCATTTAGGACAGAAGTTTCCAAGTTCAGGCGACAATCTAGGGTTTTGAGACTCTAACATTGACCGATATGTCCGATTTTGAAGTTCGATTTGCTACCAAGAAAGAAGCCGCCGATGTGGCGCAATTGCACCTGCTTGCCAGCCGCGCGGCCTATGCGGGCCAAGTGCCAGAAGCCCATTGGGATGCCACGCCAATGGCCAAACGCGTGTCTTACTGGAAAGAGGCCATTGAATACGGTGAGCCCCAAGTTCTGGTGGCTTTGGAAGGCGACAGCATTGTGGGTTTTGTGGGCTATGACCGCTCGCGCGACCCTAAGTCCAAAAACACCATGGGTGAAATTTGGGCTATTTATGCAGACCCCGATCGATTGGGCGAAGGTGTTGGCTTGGCTTTGTGGGACGCTGCTCGCGAAGGTTTGCTTGAAGAAGATTGCACCGATGTCACCATCTGGGTGCCTTTGCTAAACGAACGCACAGTGCGTTTTCATGAATTGGCCGGCTTCAAGCGTGAAATGAACACGGCGCGCACAGTGCCCATCGGCACAGTGAAAGTGGAAGAAGTTCGAATGAAGCGTTCCTTGGCTTAAAACAGTGGCTTCAATGAAAATTTTGCTGGCCCCCATGGAAGGGCTGTTGGACCACAGCCTGCGTGACACGCTCACTCGTGCGGGCGGCATTGATTTGTGTGTGTCTGAATTTATTCGAGTGACCGATGCGGTGCTTCCAAAAAGAGCTTTCTACCGGGTGGTGCCAGAGCTGATGAATGAAAGTAAAACGCATGCGGGAGTGCCAGTTAGAACGCAATTGTTAGGCTCCGACCCCGAAATTTTGGCAGCCAATGCGGCGCGCTTGGCCAAGCTCAATCCTGCTGGCATTGATTTGAACTTTGGTTGCCCTGCCAAAACGGTCAATCGTCATCGAGGGGGTGCGGTGCTTCTTGATGAGCCTGAATTGATTGGTCAAATTGTGGCTGCTGTGCGCCGTGCTGTGCCAAGCAATGTGCCTGTATCCGCCAAAATGCGTTTGGGTTTTAACGACGATTTGCGTGCGGAAGATTGCGCCCAAGCCATTGAAGCAGCTGGCGCAGATCAGTTGGTGGTACACGCCCGCACCAAGGCGCATGGCTACCGACCGCCTGCTTATTGGGATCGCATTGCCGACCTTCGTCGGAGTGTGAAATTGCCGATGGTGGCCAATGGCGAAATCTGGACTGTGGCCGACGCCCTTCGTTGCCGTGAAGTAACTGGCTGCAATGACATCATGATTGGCCGCGGCATGGTGAACAATCCTGGGCTTGCATTGGAAATTAAATTTCACGATGCTCAGGCGCAAGGCATGTCATTGGCAGACATGCCACAGAAATTTTCTTGGCAACAGTTGTGGCCCTTGCTCACTGTTTTTTGGAAACGCATGAGTTTGCATGTGGCGCCGCGCCATCGTTCTGGGCGCTTGAAACAATGGCTCAATTATTTGCGCAGGCATTACCCTGAGGCACAGCAAGCATTTGACACGCTCAGGCTGGTGCAAGACCCTAAGGTGTTGGAGGCTTGGTTATCGCAGCCGCTTGCAAAATTTGAGCGGCAGCCTCAAGTTGAAGCGCTTGCAAATTAGCTTGTAAAAGTTCACTGGCCGAGAGGGCGGCAGATTGCTCTTGGTGTGATGTAATTTGTTTACACAAGCCTTCAGTGCGCGTAATTTCAGCCACCAATGCATCTTGGCAAAACACGGGCGCAAAGCCTTTCAGTTGATGCCATATTTTTTGCAACACTTCGAGGTTACGATTTTGAATAGCGTTGGCAATGACCGGGTCGTCAGTGAGCAGCGTGGTATTGAGCGTGACCAATAGTTGGTGAGCGCTGCTGGCATCTCCCAAATAGCCAATGGCTTTTTCCATGGACAAAAAGCGAAGTGATGTCATGCTTTAAAACTTACCGTGAAGCAGGGCATCCAAACCACCTTCCGGCTCAAAGCGCTTGTTTCTAAAGTGCAGGCGTGAGGGGCCTGGAAGGGCGCGCTGCTGAACGGGGTGTTGAGGATCTCCGGGATAGCAAATGACCCGCATGCCTTCCACATCGAAGGGCTCTGGTTGAATCACAGGAGGAGTGCGCAGCGCCGCATCTTCTAGGGCATGATCGACAGAGTTAAAAATACTCAGGTGCGACAAGCTCATAATTTGCGGCGGAGCCAACAGTATTTGTCCCGCCCAATATTGCACCAGCGCCTGCCTGGGTGTGGTCCACAAGACTTCCGTGGTTTCGTGATTGTCTTGAACGGCAGTTTGTAAAGCAGGTGCTCTTGCTAAAAAGAAACGTGTGTCAAAGCGCTTTGACATCATGGAGGGCATGCGAGGTGTGATCCAACGCGACCAGGGCCGCAAGTCAGTGCACTTCAGTAGTAAGCCACATTCTTCTTGAGCTTCTCGCAAGGCGGCAACGAACAAACTTGCGGCATGCTCAGGCGAAATGTCTGGTTCGCCAAGTTGTGCATGTAAGGCTGAGATGGGTTGGTCTAGGCTGTCCAAAGCGCTAGGACTGGCATCGGCCTCATCGCGCTTTCCACCCGGAAATACAAAGGCCCCACCCAAGTCCTTGGAGTCTGTATGGCGTTTGAGCAACAAAACTTCCAAACCATCCGAACCCTCGCGCAGCATCAAAACAGTGGCTGCGTCGCGTGGTGGGGTGTCAACGATGTGAGAGGTGATTTGCATGAGGGTTTAAATTGAGTAACATCGCTAGGCTATCAGATTGAGGAAACCAAATGAGCATCGATTTTCAAGGACGTGTCGCCATTGTCACAGGTGCAGGGGGCGGATTGGGCAAACAACACGCGCTGGCGCTGGCCAAGCGCGGCGCTAAAGTGCTGGTGAACGACCTCGGGGGCAATGTTCGCGGTGAGGGTGGCTCGGTCAGTGCAGCCCAAGCTGTTGTTGATGAAATCATCAGGGCGGGTGGAGACGCCATCGCCAACGGCGCATCGGTGACCGATTACGAAGCGGTGCAAGTCATGGTGAAGCAAGCCATGGACAAATGGGGACGCGTTGACATCTTGGTCAACAATGCCGGCATTTTGCGCGACAAAAGCTTTTCCAAAATGGAAATTGCAGACTTTCGATTGGTCATGGAAGTTCATGTGATGGGCGCTGTTCATTGCACCAAAGCGGTATGGCCCATCATGCAGGCTCAAAGTTATGGCCGCATTGTCATGACCACTTCTTCCAGTGGTCTTTTCGGCAACTTCGGCCAAGCCAACTATGGTGCCGCCAAAATGGCATTGGCAGGCATGATGCAAACCCTCGCCATTGAGGGCGAAAAATACAATATTCGCGTTAATTCTCTGGCACCTACTGCGGCCACTCGCATGACCGAGGGTTTAATGCCTGAAGCCGTTTTGAAAGCGCTAGAGCCTCAAGCGGTTGTGCCAGCCATGTTGGTCATGGCGTGTGAAGATGCGCCAAACAGAACCATTATTTGCGCAGGTGCGGGCAGCTTTGAAGTGGCCAACATCACCCTCACGCAGGGTGTGCATTTGGGTATTTCGGATGACACACCAGAGCAATTGCTGGCAGCCATGGCACAAGTGAAAGACCGCCACGGCGAGTTGGTACCAGGCTCGGGTTCAGGTCAAGGTAGTTTGGAAGTGGCCAAGGCCATGGCAGCCCACAAAGCTTAAGACAGTGTGAGAACCACAGGTGTGTGATCGCTAGGGCGCTCATTTTTGCGCGGCGCTTTGTCAATCACGCAGCTTGTGGCGCAAGCCTTTAGTGCATCAGTGATCAAAATGTGATCAATGCGCATGCCCCGGTTTCTTTTGAAGCCAAAGTCGCGGTAGTCCCACCAGCTGAAGCTTTTTTCGGGTTGCTCAAACAGCCGGAAGCTGTCGTACAAACCCAATTGAATCAAGCCGTTCAGATGCTCGCGCTCTTCGGGTGTGCAGTGAATGGTGCCTGCCAAACCCACAGGGTCCCAAACATCCAGGTCGTCAAATGTGATGTTGTAATCGCCCATCAGTACCAGCTTGGGGTGGGCTGACATCTCTTGCTTTACCCACTGGTGCAGTGCCGCTAGCCAACGCATTTTGTAAACGAACTTGTCACTGTCAGGGGCTTGGCCGTTTGGAAAGTAGCCACCGATCACACGCACATCGCCGAAGGTGGCTGTGATGACGCGAGACATGTCGTCTTCAAACTCAGGGATATTTTTGACAAGCTGTGTGCCTTCGATGCGCGAAATAAGCGCCACACCGTTGTAGGTTTTTTGACCAAACCATTGCGCGTGATAACCCGCTTCAGTGAAGGCTGCATGCGGAAATTTGTCGTCGGTCATTTTGAGTTCTTGCAAAGCAAGCACATCGATGGCGTGATCGACACCGAGCGACTCTTGCGCCTTCAACCAGTCAATGACCTGAGGCAGCCTGACGGTGAGAGAGTTGACATTCCAAGTAGCAAGTTTCATGGGAATTGATCGACCTTCAAACAGTCCGTTGGTAAGTCACAAAACTGAATTTCAAACCAGACGCAGCTGTGTGTGATTCACGAGATGTTTCTAGCCATGTTGCATCTAAGACAGGCGCGTAGGCATCGCCTTCAAATGCTTGTTCAATTTCAGTGACCACAGCTTCGTCTGCGATGGCAACAGCTTGGGCATAAATTTCTGCACCGCCCATGACCCAAAGGTCTTTGTCGCCTGGGCAATGTGCC
This sequence comes from Limnohabitans sp., assembly GCA_009693505.1. GTDB lineage: Bacteria > Pseudomonadota > Gammaproteobacteria > Burkholderiales > Burkholderiaceae_C > Limnohabitans_A. The sequence continues at coordinate 519 of SHXD01000008.1, read as the reverse complement.
AATGCCAAAATTAAACCTTCTTCCAGCGAATGCACCACGAGCGCACCCTCTGCAAGCCAATCTTTTTGCCGGGTGAGAATCAAGTTGGCCCTGCCTGGCAGAGGTCTGAATTTGGCAGGAATAGATTCCCAAGTTTTTCGGCCCATCAATACGGGGGAGCCTAAGGTGGTGCGCTTGAAATGTGCCAAGTCTTCAGGCAAGTGCCATGGCATTTGATTGTTCAGGCCAATCACACCGTTGGCAGCGCGCGCGTAAATGAGCTTGAGCTTCATTAGACGGCCACCGGCGCCTTGATGGCCGCGTGGCACTGATAGTCCAAGACTTCGAAATCTTCGAACTCGTATTCAAAGATGGAGGCTGGTTTGCGTTTGATGTTCAGGGTGGGATAGGCCAGCGGCGCTCTACTGAGTTGCAGTGCAACCTGTTCTTTGTGATTGCTGTAAATGTGGCAGTCACCACCGGTCCAAATGAACTCTCCCACATCCAAATCACATTGCTCCGCCATCATGTGGGTGAGCA
>SHXD01000007.1 GCA_009693505.1 Limnohabitans sp. | reverse complement strand
TGAAGTACTGGTGAAACTCTTGGGCTTCTTCGTCTGACAGCCCTGAAGGGTTAGCTGCATCAGTCATAGTTTGTGCCTCTTTCTAAATGCCTTTCGGCGACTCCCTGCACCCTTGCGGATACAGGATGAACTGTTGTGGCTTTGACACCGCAACAGGTGGACCCCCGGACTGGCCGAAGGATTGGACGGGGCAACAAATTCAAGCGCACATCTTTCATGCATGTGCTCCTTCGTTTGCTTTTCCGAACAATTCTGTGAATCTTTTCGCTTCAACATGAGAGCGGCCGGTTTCCCGTGCATCTCGCTCTGCTTGATCTCGCATTCGCTTGGCTGCTGAAATTCGAACCAACACCGGTTGTTGTTCCAACAAATCCTCTAATCTGTCTTGTGCCTCTGGCTCCCACGGCACGGTGGTGTTGGGCGCAGAGCGACCCAAGGTGCCTTCAATCTTGTCCATCTCGGTGCCCAATGGCAGGATGTGGAAAAGAGCATCGAACAGGCCGTTGCAAAACTCTTGAATGATGTAAGTGGCGCCGGCATAACCCATGAAAGGCGTACCGGTATGGCGGCGAATAATGGGCAAGGGAAAACTGGCGGGAATGAAACTGGTTTTCATCATGCCGCCACCGCCACACTCTGCCAAATAGATACGTTCGTTGTAGCTGCCGTACAAAATGAGTGGTGTTTTTTCTGTGACCAATTTGCGCACTTCTGCGTTGTCTGTTTTGGCACCCGCGATGCGCGAGATCGCAAAGTTGCAGGGCAGGCCCATTTCGTCTTCTAAGAAGTGGCGAATGCCGCGCGTGTAGGTCTCGTTGGCCACCACACCAAAGTTGGCGGTGCCAAAAAAGTCTTGGGTGACAGAGCGCCACAAATCCCAGATGGGTTTGATGGTGCTGTGCTTTTCTCTTTCGATGAAGGGCTCAGGGTCCAGGCCCAACAATTCGCCCAAAGAGCGCAAAAATTTGGTGGTGCTGTGCAAACCAATGGGTGCTTGCAAATACGGGCGCTCTAAGGCTTCACAGAGCATGCGGCCAAATTCGCGGTACATGCAAATGTTCACATCGGCTTCAACCAAACGCGACACATCGGCAATGTGTGATCCCAATGGGAAGACCATGTTGACGTCGGCGCCAATGCCTTGCGCCAAGCGGCGAATTTCAGCCAAATCACTGGGGCAGTTGAAGGTGCCGTAGCTGGGCCCAATGATGTTGACGCGTGGACGCTCGCCTTCTTTGCGCTCACGCTTGGGCACGTGCTTGATGCCGTATTGTTGCCAGAGCCAGTACATGGCACGGTTGGCGCACTGCCACTGATCTTCGTCGATGGTGCGGGGTAAAAAGCGTTGCAAGTTAGTGCCTTCTGGCGTGACGCCACCACCAATCATTTCTGCAATCGAACCTGTGACCACCACGGAGGGTAAGTCAGGGTTGAGCGTGGCGTGCGCACGGCGCATCGCGCCCTCTGTGCCTTCTCGGCCCAATTGTTCTTCGGCCAAACCCGTGACCACAATGGGCAACTCATGCGGCGGCAGTGCATCGGTGTAATGCAAGACCGAAGTGACAGGCAAGTTCTCGCAGCCCACTGGGCCGTCAATGACAACTTGCAAGCCTTTGATGGCGGTGAACACATACACCGCTCCCCAATAGCCACCTGCGCGATCGTGATCAAGAACTAGCATCAGACCATGGCCTCCGCTTTGCGTTTCTTGGCTTGCTTCTCAAGCTGTCTGCGAGTTTCCGCTTCAAACTCAGGGCGGTTTTGAGGCACGCCGTGTGAGGCTTCCCAGACACCTGCTGCATGGCCGGTGCCGGTGTCGCCAAAGAAGGCTTTCATTTCATCAAAGCGCGACTTGTTGGCAATGGCACCGTTGATCACTTGTGCCAATGAACCTGCACCTGCAGGGCCCATCAGGGGGCGTGCAGAAATGAGGTTGGTGAAATACAAACTTGGAATGCTGAGTTCTTTGGCCGCTTGCACCACGGGTGTGGTGCCAATGGTCAAGTCGGGCTTCCATTCATGCATGGCTGCCAAGTCTTGTTCAAGCGATGCGCGGTATTGAACGTGCACGCCATGAGCCTCAAGCCATTCGCAATCTGGAGCGCTCCAAGGTGTTCGAGGGCAGGCGGTTCCGACATAGCGCAAATCGGCGCCACTCTCGACCAACAAACGCGCCACCAACAACTCAGAGCCTTCATAGCCACTGAGCGTGATGCGACCTTTAATGGGTGACTTGGCCAAGCCGCCTTTGATGGCACCCAACATGATGTTTTTCACCATGTCAATTTTGGCTTGCGGCACATTGGCTGCATTGCCAATGGCTTGCAACCATGCTTCTGTGCCGTCATGGCCCACTGGCGCAGAGCCCACAATGGGACGACCCGCCGCTTCAAATTCGCGAATGCTGGCGGTGTAAAACGGATGGATGGCGGCAACGGCTGCGCAATCGAGCGCTGCATAAAGTTCGCGCCATTCGCGTGTGGGTACCACGGGGCCTGCTGCAATGCCCATGGGCTCGAGCATGCGGCCAATGATCATGGGATCGGCGGGGAACATTTCACCAATCATGGTGATGGTGGGCTTGTCGGAGCGGCCAGAACGCGGCGCTTGAACAGGACCTGCCAAAATTTCTTCGCGCGCATATTTGAGCATGGCGCCGGCCAAAACATCCTTGGCTTCTGCGTGCGTGGGCACACCAAAACCTGGCACATCGACGCCAATGATGCGAACACCGTTGATCTCTTTGGGCAGCAACTGCAATGGCACACCGCTGGCTGTGGGCACGCACAAATTGATGATCACAATGCAGTCGTATTTTTCGGGATCGGCTTGGTCGTAAACAGTCTCGCGAATGTCTTCAAACAATTTGCCTGTGACCAGTGATTCTGAGTTGAAAGGCACATAGCCCACACTGCGACGAGCACCATAGAAATGCGAGGTGAAGGTCAGGCCATACACACAGCAAGCAGAGCCCGACAAAATGGTGGCGGTGCGGCGCATGCGTAGACCGACACGCAAAGAACCAAACGCAGGGCACATGCTTTGCGGTTGATCGTGAGGTCCTGCTTTGGGGTCGACTGGATAGTCCTTGGCATATTGCGCCAGCACTTCAGATTTGCCTGAGGCTTTGGCTGCAGCCAGCATTTTTTCGCCACCAGAATGGCAACCCATGCCATCGCCATCGATGGCTGTGCTCATGCCAGCTGGCGCTTCAGTGAAGGGGACAATCGGAATCGTTTTGCTCATGATCTCAGACTTCGTCGTACACAACTTCAAGGGTGGGCTTGCTGGTGTCAGTCTTGCCGCACATGTCAAATTGGGTGGCAGGCTCGAGCACCACATCGCGCCCTACAGCTGAAGCTGCAAACAGTCCCAGCAACTGGTCTTGTGTCATGGGGTTGGGACGAATGGGCACTGAAGTGGCTACATTGGCGGCCAACTCTGCAAACATGGGGCCCCACACGGACTCAGGACGGCCAATGATTTCGTAGCTGGCGCTCTTTCTGCGAATGTCTTCATTGGCAGGAATGGTGGACAACACAGGGATGCCCACCTTGGCGGCAAAGTTGGCAGCCTCGCCGGTGCCATCGTCACGGTTGATCACCATGCCGGCCACACCCACATTGCCGCCCAACTTGCGGAAATACTCCACAGCCGAGCACACGTTATTGGCCACATACAGTGACTGCAAATCGTTGCTGGCCACCACAATCACTTTTTGGCACATGTCGCGTGCAATGGGCAGGCCAAAGCCGCCGCAGACCACGTCGCCCAAGAAGTCGAGCAGCACGTAGTCAAAACCCCACTCGTGAAAACCGAGTTTTTCGAGCAACTCAAAACCGTGAATGATGCCGCGGCCACCGCAGCCGCGTCCCACTTCAGGGCCGCCCAATTCCATGGCGTAAACGCCATCGCGTTTGAAGCAAACATCGCCAATGGCAACCGCTTCACCGGCCAATTTTTTCTTCGAAGAAGTTTCAATGATGGTGGGGCAAGCGCGGCCACCAAACAACAAACTGGTGGTGTCACTTTTGGGGTCGCAACCAATCAGCAAAACTTTTTTACCTTGCTGCGCCATCATGTAACTGAGGTTGGCCAGCGTGAAGCTTTTGCCAATGCCGCCCTTGCCATAGATGGCAATGATCTGCGTTTCCTTCGTAACCTTAGAGGTGGACACGGGTGTGGGTTCAATGGCCGCCTCAGTGCGCAAAATGTCGCGCATGAAATTCACGGGTGCTTCAGAAGGAATCGAACTCGAGCTCATACTACTTGTCTCCAATCAAGAACCATCTTTAAACAATTGGCATCGCCAAATGCGGTGCGATATGCAGCGTCTGCTTGTGTTGCATTTTGTTGATGCGTGATCAAACCGCCGAGTGACAAACGACCATCGCCAGCCAAGGCAATGACTGCGGCCAGATCGGGTGGTGCCCATTGCGCGGCGACACGAATCCGTGCTTCGCGCATAAAGGCCGGCGGGAAATTAAATGAAAGCGGTGTGTCGTAAAAACCAGCCAGCACCACTTCACCGCCTGGTGCTAAGCGGCCAATGAGCTCGTCCAGCAATGAACCTGCACCGCTCACATCGCAAATGCATTTGTAGTTTTTACGGGTGTCTGTGCTGGGGTCAATGACCTCGTAGCCCACAGCGCCGGTGCGACGTGCAGGATTGGTTTCCCAAACCACAGGATTGCCGCCTGCCAACACAGCCAGTCTGGCAATCATGCGACCCAAAACGCCGTGGCCCACAATCAAATCGGGTTGCTGTGTGCCGGGCGCGCTGTGAGCGTGATGGGCCGTGGCGGCCAATGCAAACAACACACCTTGCTCTGCCAATGTTTCTTGGATGGGCAAAGCGCGTGCAGAAGGTACCACCAATTTGGAGGCAGAGCCGCCAAATAAATTTTTAGCTTCTTGGAAGCACTGAGAGCCTGGAATGAAGACCCGTGTGCCCACTTTCAAAGTGGCTTGATCACCGGCATCGACCACACGGCCTACGGTCTCATAACCCGGCACCAAGGGGTAGCCCATACCTGGGAAAGCGGGCATGGTGCCCTCCCAAAGCAGGCGCTCTGTGCCAGTGCTAATGCCACTGAACTCAACCTCGACTTTGACGTCTGCCGAGCCCATTTCCGGCAACGACAAAGCTGCCAATGCCAATGACTTGGGTTGCTGGAAAACGATAGCGGTGGACTGCATGACTGTATAGTTACTCTTACAATAATTTGTGTCAACAAATATTTACAAATAAATTCATTTACAGGTGTAAACCCTGTGACTTTCGCCCCACCAAGATTTGCGTTTGCAAGGGCATGGGGTTGGGAACGAGTTCCAAGTTGGAGAAGCCCGCCTCTCTCATCATGGCCATCAGCTCACGGGCTGTACGCAACCTGCCAGCGCCCATGGCCAACAGGTAAAAATGGAAATACGCATCGCCGTGAGGTGTTTCGTCGGGCTCTTGGGCCATGGGCTCTGCCAAGAGCAAAGTGCCGCCAACAGGTAGCGCCTCATAAATGGCTCGAAGCGCCGTTTTCACATCGGCATCGGGATGGTCGTGGGCCACACGGATCAAAGTGACCAAGTCGGCGCCACGTGGCAGAGCGTCTTCTAAAAAACTGCCTGGATTGGCTGTTGCACGATCAGCAATGCCTTGGCGCTCGAAGTTAGCGCGGGCGAGTGCGGCCACTTCAGGCAAGTCAAACAAATGCAACTGCAAGTGCTTGGCATGTTGGGCCAAGCGGCCTAAGAAGGTGCCTTGGCCACCCCCCACGTCGAGCACGCAGCGGTGTTCGTCAAACGAGTAGTTGGCAAAAATTTCATCCACCACAAAGGGCTGTGAAGCTGACATGAGGTTGGAGTAGCGCTCAAACTTTTCAGCTTGTGCCGCATTCGTCGCCGCGCGTTGCGCGTTCTGCTCTTCAATGGTGTAGGGCCAGTATTGCGACATGGCGCCTGGCTGGTCTGTGCCCTTCAACATGGCCACAGGGTCTTGCATGTCTTGGTACAACACAGCGTGGTGTTCAATCATGGCGCGAATGCCAACATGGCCCGCCACAGGGGCGCCCAATGCGCCTAAGCCATAGCGTCCTTCACTGCGCAAATCCAACAAGCGCAAGGCCAGTGCCGATTGCAACAAACGTTGCAAACCAGCGACAGGCAGGTTGGTGAATTGGGCCAATTCTTCGAGGGTGCGTGGGCGCTCAGCAACCGTTTCCAAAATGCGCAATCGCACACACGCCAATAGAACTTGTGAATAAACAAAACCCGCCATCAGGTCAAACACTTGGCGCGCGCGGCGCTGTGTGATCCAACGGGTGAGAGGATTGGAAACACTCCAGCGGTACAAAGAGGTGCTGGTCATCATGCGATCCCAGACCGCGGCCAACGAGTCTTGCCAAGGCGTCTTGCGGCCCATACCCTCTGCGGGTGAGGCCAGATCCAGGGTTTTCATATTAATGAGACACGCTTTGGTTGGTGCCTGAGTTGGCGCCGGTATGGCTATCGCTAGCGCGGTAAGCATTGCAAGCCGCACGGGGTACCAAGCGCTCAGACTCTTGCATCACCAAACCACGCATCGACTTGGCGTTAGGTCCTTCTGGAATGGAATCTGAAGCGGCTTGAATGAGCGACTCAAAATGTGCAATGGCGCCCGACAGCCCCAGGTTGGCAATGGCATTGGGCCTGTCGTGCTGCGCGTCTTGACCGACGGGCTTGCCCAATAGATCGGCTTGGCCCATGACGTCACGAATGTCGTCTGCCACTTGGTAAGCCTCGCCCAAACAGTCACCCAGTGCCTGCCACTGCTTGGGGTCTGCGCCTGCGCTCAAAGCGCCGGCACTGGTGGCTGCCACAAACAGCGCACCGGTTTTGGCGCGCTGGTATTGCATGAGGGACACACGGGATTCAGACTCCCAGGCTTGGCCGGCCACAATGCCCGAGGGCATGCCCACGCACGAGGCAATGATGTGCATCAAAGCAGGCAAACGAAGTGGTGATTGGCTGGCTGCTGCGGCCAGCGTTTGGAAGGCCAAAACGATCAAGGCGTCGCCGGTTAACACGGCCAAAGGTTCGCCGTATGCGAAATGCACCGAGGCGCGGCCGCGACGTGTTTTGGCATCGTCAAAGCAGGGCAGGTCATCGTGAACCAAGGAGGCGCAGTGCATGAGCTCAATGGCCACTGCAACACCTTCACTTAAGCGAGGGTCGTCCATGCCACAAGCACGGGCAACGGCCAAGGCCAACTGGGGGCGAATACGAGCACCACCCGGAAACACCGCATGACGAACCGCACCAGCCAACTTGGGAGGACAACTTGGGTCTTCGGCAGACGCCAAGGCCATGGCCAAACATTGCTCGATTCTTGTGATTGCCTTCATGCGCTTGACTCCAATACATGTTGAACCTTGAGGCAAGTGACAATTTCAGTTGTCACTTGAATGTGTCAATAAATATAGACACATCAAAAGTGCCTGTCAACAGTAGTTGCCTTGGTTTTTTAAATTAAATTCAAAACGAGCTTGCAGCAGGCTCGCCCATGGGGCAGATCTCATCGGCCACCCACTGCGCCTGCTCCTCGTGCGCGAGGTGCCCGAGGTTGGGCAGCGAAATGATGTCTTGGCTTCGCAGATGCGGCAGTGTTTCGGCCACGCGATAGGCCACAGACGGCGGCACAATCCAATCTTGCGAGCCGACAACTAATGTGAGAGGGCCTTGCAGCGTGCGAAGCCGCTTCCAAAAGGTGTGCAAATCCCAGTGCGCCATCATGTAGAGCGCAGCTTGTGCATGGGATGGGTTACTGATCAAAGTTCGGTAGAGCTGGGTGCCTTCGGTATCCAGCTTTGAGCCAGTGCCCTCCAAAAGCTTTTGCAGCACGGAGGCGCGCGCCGCTTGCCATGCAAACAACTCGGGCATCCATGGCGCCTTGGTCAGCACTTTGGCCAAGGGTGAAAAAATTTGTCCAGCCACGCCATCCAAGGGCAGCAAAGCACCGTTCAAAGAGACCAGGCGCTGCGGCTGAAGATGCCCGTCGAGCGTCAACATGCAGGCCACTGCAGCGCCTGCAGAATGGCCGACGACGATGTCAGGCTTGAACTGCATTTGCGCCAACAACTCGGCCACACCGCCTGCCATGCCCGGAATCGAAAACAAAGTGGAAACGTCAGAATCTTGCGGCATGGCGGTAAAACCATGACCCGGAAAATCGATTGCGACCACCGTGTAGTGGTCGCTCAGCAAAGGCATCAGATGGCGCCATGAATGGGTCGAAGCGCCTGTACCGTGCAACAACAGAATGCTCTTGGCCTGCGGGTTGGGGTGTTGGGCGCACTGCAAATGCCAGCGAAGCCTGGGCGTTTCAATGAAACTTGAAAGCTGCCGCAAAGGCCAGTGGCGGCCATCGGTATCCCAATTTAAAGCTTGGCGTGGGCTCACATTCAGCTTCGTTTCAAGAACGGCCAGCCACCGCGCGAACTGCTTGGTTCAAGGAATTGGCGCCAGCATAAGGCAAGGCCAGGTATTGTGCGCCCATCGCTTTGGCCAAATTTTTGGCAGCCTCTTGCGCTTGAGGCGAGGTGTCCACCAGCAATGTGCTGAAGCCTCGCAGGCGCATTTCTGTGGCCGCAGCCAAAGCGTCTGTGGCAGCCTGCGCGCGGCCCGGGCGCCCATCGCGTGCTATGTTGCCTTTGCCATCGGTGAGCAACACCACAATGGGTGTCTCACCTTTTTTTCTCAGCTGATCTGCCAACAGCATTGATGCATCAATGGCATGTGCCAGTGGTGTACCACCACCACCCGGCAAACCGGCCAAGCTCCGTTTGGCGCGTGCCAAAGAGCGAGTGGGCGGCAAGATCAACTCCGCTGTTTGACCTCTGAATGCAAGCACCGCCACACTGTCGCGCCGCACATAACAGTCGGCCAACAACAATTCAACAGCGCCCTTGGCTTCGGCCAAACGGTTGAGCGCAGACGAGCCAGAAGCGTCGACCACAAACACCGTGGTGGTCTGGCCCGATTGGCGAAAGCGCGTGATGTGGAAATCTTCTTTGCGCACCACGATGCGCTGTTTCTGCCCATCAGAGAGGGCTTGCTGGCGTTGCCGAAGCTTTTGCCAAGGCGCTGCGGCCCTGAGCGTTTCAAGCACATTGATGCGTTGCCCCGCACGCGGCTCGCCTTTGCGTGCGCCCACGGGCCGGCCGCGCAATGCATTTTTTTGCAGAGCGCCTGCGCTGCCCGAGGTGGGTGTTTTGGCACGTTGTAACTGGCCAATTTTCAAACTGGCCAAGAGGCCAGAAGGGATGGCGGCTTGGGCTGCTTCAAGCACCAACTCGGCTAAATTTTCAGGCAGGCCGGGGTCTTCGTCTTGCGTATCTTCTTGATCGCCATCTGCATTGGACTCGTCCTTTTTCTCAGCATCTGGGGTGTCAGGTTCTGAGGGTGGCTCGGGCGGTGGCTCTGAATTGTTTTCTGGATCTGAATTTTCTGGCGGCGCTTCAGCTTCTGCAGGCGTGTCTCGCGCTTCATTCTCTGGCGGCGCTGCTGGCGGCAGACGTGTTGCGCGAGGTGCAAGCACCAATCGCGCAGCGACGCCGGTGTGTTCTTCTTCGACGGTGTTGCTGCCGGCTAGCGCAGCGGCGGCCCGCGCTACGCGCACGGCAAACACACTGGCTCTGAGGGAATCTATACCCAGCGCCAATGCAGCGGCACACAGGGCTTGCACAGCTTCGTCGTCAATCGTCACTTGCGACAAACGCTGCCGAGCATTGAGCACTTCTTGAGCTGTCCATTCGGGCCCTTCTTCGTCCTCGTCTTGCGCGCCCATCAGCAAGCGAAAGGCCAGTCGATCCGCCAGGCCGGCCGGCATTTGCTCGTCGTCGCTGGCGCCTTCATCAAGGGCTACCAAGCCCAAGCTGGCCTTTGCCGATGCGTCTAAACCATCCCGTTGTAAAGCCACCAGCCCCGTGTCAAGCACGCTGCCAAAGCGAGCGGCTGAGGACAAGCTCATGCGCTCGGCCATGGCCAAAACCAACACGCCACCATCGGCTTGTGACAGCAAGCCTTTGAGGGCGATGGGCTTGCCCGCTTGCAGGGTAGCGCCCAGGTCAAGCCCTCCCAACAAGGCGGTGTCACTGATGTTCAGGGGCACGCGCCGAAGCGGCGTTTGAGGTGGCAGAAGGCTTTTTAAAAGGGCCAGCCACTGGTCGCGATTTTCACAGGCAGTGGATCGAAGTGCCACACCGCCCAGCCCCACTGGATCGACTGCAAAAAGTGCTGCGATGGTTGCGGCGTCGCCTTGCATAAGAGGTGTCTGCGCGCCTTAAGTGTTGAGTGCTTTAGGCTTGGGCGCCGTGAGCTCTGCCAAGGCTCTTTCCACGCGCGTCGACGAGCCAGAATCATCGAGGGGGTTGCGGCGAAGCCGATGACGAAGCGCAGAGGGCGCCACCCGAATCAGATGCGCTTGCTCAACTTTGGAGGCGCCTTGCAAGGCCGCCTTGGCCCGCGCTGCACGAACCAGCGTGAGATCGCCGCGCAAGCCATCGGTGCCTAAGCTCATGCAGAGTTTGGCGGCAAATTCGCGGGCCTCATCGGGAATGGCCACGTTTGGTAAACGTTTGCGGGCTGCCACAATGCTTCGCCTGACGCGGTCGTCTTCTTTTTTCCATGCGTCCGTAAAGGCTTGAGGTCCTTGCTCGAAGGCGTCTCGGCGCTTCACCACTTCCACGCGCTGTGCCAGCGTGTTGGGAGTTTTAACTTCCACGGACAAGCCAAAGCGGTCCAACAACTGGGGCCTCAATTCGCCTTCCTCTGGATTGCCACTGCCAATGAGAACGAAGCGCGCTGGGTGCCTCACGCTCAGGCCTTCTCGCTCCACCACGTTTTCTCCCGAAGCCGCCACGTCAATCAGCAAGTCGACCAAATGGTCTTCCAGCAAATTGACCTCATCGATGTACAAATAACCGCGATTGGCGCGCGCCAACAGTCCAGGCTCAAAGGCTTTCACGCCTTGCGACAGGGCGCGTTCTAAATCCAATGCGCCGACCACACGGTCTTCTGTGGCGCCCAAGGGCAGGTCAACCACCGGTACCGGGACCAAATGGCTGTTTTTTTGCGTGCTTTCTGTTTTGCCGCCCACTGCCGCATTCGCCAAACAGTCTGGGCACTTGGCATTTTCAGGGTCGCAACCATAGGGGCAACCCACCACAGCGCGCATTTTGGGCAATAAAGCAGCCAAGGCCCTCACGGCCGTCGATTTGCCAGTGCCGCGATCACCGAACACCAAAACGCCCCCGATGTTGGGGTCGATGGCTGTCAGCATGATGGCCAGTTTCATGTCGTCCTGGCCAACAATGGCAGAGAAGGGGAAGGTCAAAGGCATCTAATTCAATATGAAGTTTAAAACGGCCGGATGACAAAGTGTCAACTAAAAAAATTATACAAAGTGTCAATTTAACTTGACGTTTTGTCAAATCCAGTTAAATTATGGCTTCATTGAACAGATATTGAGGCAAATGATGAGTGCCCTGCTTGATTGGATTAAATCCCCAGCGCAGCTTAGAAAACTGTCCCGAGACAACTTGGCCCCTTTGGCCACAGAGTTGCGGGAGCGTTTGATTCAGTCGGTCTCGCAAACGGGCGGGCATTTCAGCTCCAACTTGGGAACGGTTGAGCTGACTGTGGCGCTGCACTACGTTTTCAACACCCCTGAAGACCGTTTGGTGTGGGATGTGGGCCATCAAACTTACCCCCACAAAATTCTGACGGGCCGAAACGAGCAGATGGGCAGCATGCGCCAAATTGGTGGTTTAAGCGGCTTTCCGCGCCGTGAAGAAAGTATTTACGACGCCTTCGGCACCGCTCACTCGTCCACCAGCATTTCGGCCGCATTGGGCATGGCCATGGCCGCCAAACAAATGGGCAGCCGCCGCAAAGCAGTAGCGATCATTGGCGATGGCGCACTCACAGCAGGCATGGCCTACGAAGCCTTGAACAATGCTGGCGCGAGCGATTGCAACTTGCTGGTCATCTTGAACGACAACGACATGTCCATCAGCCCACCGGTTGGTGCTTTGAACCATTATTTGCATGAATTAATGAGCGGCCGGTTTTATGCCGATGCCAAAAAAATTGGCAAAGAGGTGCTTAAAAATGCGCCGCCTTTGTATGCCCTGGCACAAATGATTGAGCAGCAAACGCAAAGCTTCATCCAACCTCAAACCATGTTTGAAAATTTGGGCTTCGAGTACACAGGCCCCGTGGATGGCCACGATGTCGATGCGATGGTCGGCACTTTGAAGAGTTTGTACAACAAACCTGGCCCACAGTTTTTGCATGTGGTCACGCGCAAAGGCAAGGGCTATGCCAAAGCAGAAGCCGACCCTGTGGCCTATCACGGGCCTAGCAAATTTGATCCTGTTGTTGGCATTGTCAGTGCCGCGTCGCCTGTCCCTGCCAAGCCGACGTTCACAAACGTATTTGGTCAGTGGTTGTGTGACATGGCCGCGAAAGATGAACGCTTGGTCGGCATCACACCGGCCATGCGAGAAGGCTCGGGCATGGTGGGCTTCAGTCAACAGTACCCCCATCGCTATCACGATGTGGGCATTGCAGAGCAACATGCTGTGACCTTTGCCGCCGGTATGGCCTGCGAAGGCTTGAAGCCCGTCGTGGCCATTTATTCAACCTTCTTGCAACGTGCCTACGACCAACTGATTCACGATGTGGCCTTGCAAAACTTGCCCGTGGTGTTTGCACTTGACCGTGCAGGTTTGGTGGGTGCCGATGGCCCTACGCACGCTGGCATGTACGACATTGCTTTCACGCGTTGCATTCCCAACATGAGCATTGCGTGCCCTGCGGACGAGGCGGAGTGCAGACAGTTGCTCAGCACCGCTTACGCGCAAGATCATGCGGTGACTGTTCGCTACCCAAGGGGTGCGGGTGTGGGCGCACAAGTGGGAACAGACTTAGAAACTTTGCCTTTTGGCAAAGCTGAAATCAGGCGCCAAGGCCAAGGCGTGGCGCTGCTTGCATTTGGCCCGCTTTTGTACGAAGCGCTCAAGGTGGCTGAAGGCATGAACGCCACGGTGGTCAACATGCGTTGGGCCAAGCCCTTGGATGTTGAAACCTTGAAGCAAATTGCGCTTTCACATGATCGTCTGGTCACCCTAGAGGATGCCACGCGTAAGGGCGGTTCAGGCTCGGCTGTGCTGGAAGCTTTGCAAGACATGGGCATTGCCATGCCGGTGTTGGTGGTGGGCTTTGAAGATGAATTCACCGAGCATGGCGACCCGCAAAAGTTGATGCAGCAATATGGCTTGACTGCACCCGGCATTCAAAAACGCATTGAAGACTGCTGGCCCGATTTGAAGGCCGCACCTTTCTTGAGGGTGGTGGGCTAATGGCTGTTTGGACCTTAGGGCTGAACCACAAAACTGCGCCGATTGATTTGCGCGAACGCTTTGCGTTTGCCTCGGAGAGGTTGGATCAGTCGTTGAAGGGTTTGCGCCAAAGTTTTGCCACGCACAAGGAAGTGGCTATTTTGTCCACGTGCAATCGAACAGAAATTTACTGTGCGGGCGATGAAGTTCAAATTCCACAAACTTTGAGTTGGTTGGCAGATGCTGGCAAAACACATGTTGACGTTTTGGCCATGCACACTTACCGCTTTGAGGGAGATGCTTCTGCGCGGCATGCGTTTCGAGTGGCCAGCGGCCTTGATTCGATGGTCTTGGGCGAGTCTCAAATTTTGGGGCAACTCAAAGAAGCCGTGCGAACGGCCAGCGACTCAGGTGCCTTGGGCACCACGCTCAACCAATTGTTTCAGCGCTCATTTGCGGTAGCCAAGGAAGTCAGAAGCACCACGGAAATTGGCGCGCATTCCATCAGCATGGCAGCGGCCGCTGTGCGCTTGGCAGGGCGTATTTTTGAAAACATCAAAGAAACCAATATTTTGTTTGTGGGCGCCGGTGAAATGATTGAGTTGTGCGTGGCGCACTTTGCAGCCAAGTCGCCCAAAACCATCACGATTGCCAATCGCTCTGCCGAACGGGCCGATCTGCTTGCGCAAGTACACGGGGGTCGAAGCATCTCCTTGGCAGATCTGCCAAAACGTTTACACGAGTTTGACATCGTCATCAGTTGCACTGCCAGCACCTTGCCCCTGATTGGTTTGGGCGCTGTCAAAAGTGCTTTGCGCGCCCGCAAAAGCAAACCTATTTTCATGGTCGATTTGGCTGTGCCGCGCGACATTGAGCCTGAAGTCAAAGACCTTCGCGATGTGTACCTTTACACCGTGGACGACCTCACAGAAGTGATCAACAGCGGTCAAGTGCACAGGCAAGCGGCCGTGGTCGATGCTGAAGTGATCATTGACGATGGCGTGCAAAAATTCATGACTTGGCTGGCGCACCGAAACGACGTGCCCTTGATTCAAGACTTGAATTTTCAAGCAGACAGTTGGCGTCAAGCCGAAGTGATGCGCGCTCGCAAATTGCTAGACAAAGGTCAGAGCATTGAAAGCGTTTTAGAGTCGCTTTCGGTGGGCATGATGAAGAAAATGATGAACGGCCCCCTGCGTGAGTTGAATCACGCAGAAGAGCCGCAAAGAGTGAAGGCCCGCGAGGCTGTCAAACAAATGTTTTTGAACCCTTGACGGTGCACTTGGAGAGGCTCAGCGTGGACATTGAGAATGCACACGCTGAAAGAGCATTAGCCCTTCTTGGCCCAAGCAGTGCACCAGCCGTTGCCGTGAACTTGTTTGCCTGCAAACAAGGGGCAACCGCCAGCAGGATCAGTGGCTTTGCCTTGATACAAGGCGCAGTTGTTGCATTTTTGTGCGGCGGCGTGTTTAGGGAATTTTTTCGCGTCAACTTTGGTGGTGTCTGCGGCATAACCCAAAGCAGCAGACTGAGGGTCTTTTTCGTTCACCATGGCTTGGGCCATCGCTTGTTGTGCAGCCAAGGCTGTGCCGCCCAAAGCCATTTGCATCATGAATACGCGACGATTGGTTTGTTTCATAAAATTTCCAATGAGGTTGCTAAAAATCTGAACGGACGAATGTTAACGTTAAAAACGAAAGTTTGTCGGAAGCTTTTAGCTGAATAGCGATAGATTTCTCTTGGGAGGGTTGAGCAGACAGCTTAAGGCGGCTTCCTCATATGGAGTACCAGAAATCGTTCAGCCGCCTTAAGCTGTCTGCTCAACTTCGCTATTTGAGAACCCCTCCTGAATCAGGGACAATCTAAGCTGTAGCTTACTCATATGAACGCATCACCCAACCCCACCGCCGTTTTGCCTTCCGAGCCCGTAGAGGCTTTGAATGCTTCGCTCATGACCTCGTTGGAGAAGCGATCCAGCATTTCACTGGCGGCCATTTATGGCTTGCGCATGTTGGGTTTGTTTTTGGTGTTGCCTGTATTTGCCATTGAGGCTGCTCATTACCCAGGTGGGGACGATCCCGGCTTGGTGGGCTTGGCCATGGGCATTTATGGGCTGACACAGGGGGCTTTGCAGTTGGCGTTTGGGGCTGCTTCAGACAAGTTAGGGCGTAAAAAAGTCATTGTGTTTGGCTTGTTGATCTTGGCTGCGGGCAGTTTTTGGGCCGCAGCAGCCGACACCTTGTTCGGTTTGCTCATGGGTCGCGCTTTGCAAGGGGCGGGCGCCGTCTCAGCCGTGGTGACGGCTTTGTTGGCCGATCAAACGCGCGACATCGTTAGAACCAAGGCCATGGCCTTGATTGGGGCCAGCATTGGCCTGATGTTCGCTGTGTCATTGGTTTTGGCGCCGGCTCTCAATACCATTGCGGGTTTGTCAGGCTTGTTCGTGATGACGGGCCTCTTGGCTTTGGGCGGCATGGCGGTGGTCATTTGGGGTGTGCCGCCGGAGCCTGCCCAGCTAATAGCGGTGTCCAAAGGCAGTTTAAAGGAAGTTCTGACCCACATCCCCTCTTTGCGGAACAACTTGGGTGTGTTTGTGCTGCATGGCGTGCTTTTGGCCATGTGGGTGGCGGTGCCGCAAATGATGGTCGATGCTGGTTTACCCAAAGAGCATCATTGGTGGATTTATTTGCCTGCCGTGTTATTTGGATTTTTGGTCATGGGTAAAACGCTTTTTCCGCTTGAGCGAAAAGGTTATCTGCGTGCGGTGTTCCTGAGCTCAGCCATGGTCATTGCGCTGGCCATGTTCAGCTTGGCCTTGGTGTCTGGCGGTACGCCCAACTTATGGTGCATTGCTGGCATTTTGTGTGTCTTCTTTTCGGCCTCCAACATTTTGGAAGCCTGTCAGCCTAGCATCGCCTCTCGGGGAGCCCCGCCCCATGCGCGCGGCATGGCCATGGGCTTTTACAACACCTTGCAGTCCCTAGGCTTCTTTGTGGGGGGCGCAGTAGGAGGCGCCCTCATGAAATCAGGCGGTGCTCAGGTTTTATTTGGGGTTTGTGGCCTCGCCACCTTAGTCTGGCTTTTGGTTGCATGGTTCATGGAACCCATTGAAGCACCGGCCCGCTAACAAGCATAATTGCACCTGTTCATCGCAAGAGATTTCAAGGAAATAAACATGGCATCCGTCAACAAAGTCATTCTGATCGGCAACTGCGGCCGAGACCCCGAAATTCGCTACCTGCCCTCCGGCCAGGCCGTGGCCAATATCAGCATCGCCACCACCAGCCGCCGCAAAGACCGCACGTCTGGCGAAACCGTTGAAGACACTCAATGGCACCGTGTCACGTTTTATGACCGCTTGGCCGAAATCGCTGGCGAATACGTCAAAAAAGGCCGGCCCATTTACATCGAAGGCCGCCTGAAATACGGCAAGTACACCGACCAAGCGGGTGTTGAGAAAAACACGGTCGACATCATTGCCACTGAAATGCAATTGCTCGGCGCCCGTGAAGGCATGGGCGGCCCCAGTGGTGGTGGCGATGATGAGGGTGGCGCACCGGCTCGCCGTCCAGCAACAGCCCGTCCAGCAGCAGCTGGCGCGCCAGCTAGCAAACCTGCCGCCAAGCCTGCCAGTGGTTTTGACGACATGGATGACGACATTCCGTTTTAAGTTGTTACAAGCCCACCAAATGCAAAATGCCCCATGATTCCAATTGACTTGCTGACAGTGTTGCGGGGCTAGAACCAAGCATGGAGCTTCGGCAGTTGCGTGCGTTTGTGAAGGTGGTCGAGGTCGGCAGCATCAGCCGTGCCGCGCTTGACTTGAATGTGGTTCAGTCCGCATTAAGTCAACAAATCACCAAGCTAGAAAGCGAGTTGTCTACGCGGCTCCTTCAACGCTCGCCTCAGGGCGTTACGCCGACCGAAGCGGGCGTGGCTTTTTTCCGAGAAGCTCAACTCACGCTGAGGCATGCTGAACAAGCTGTTCGCGTCGCCCAAGAGTCGCGCTTGTCAGGCACCGTCAGTGTGGGCCTGGCGCCTACCACAGCCGCGGTGTTGGGTATGCCTTTGATGCGCGCTTTAAGAGAGCGCTACCCCGATGTTCGCCTGCACATGGTTGAAAGTCTTTCAGGGCACTTAACCAGCATGCTGAATGCACGCCAGTTGGACTTGGCGGTTTTGTTCGACTCGCATTTGTTGCCCAGCCCCGATTTGAAAACAGCGCGGCGCTGGAGCGTCATGCCGCTGTTGGAGGAGGATTTGTTCTTCATCAGTGCCAAAAAGAACACCCGCGCCAAGATGCCCAGCACGATCAAATTGAGCCAGTTAAAGCACGAGGCCCTCATTTTGCCAACGGGCCCGCATGGCTTAAGAAGCACGCTCGATGCCGCCTTCGCAAGGATCAAACTGGTGCCCAATGTGGTCTTGGAAATTGACTCTTTGGCCTTGCTCATGGATGCTGTGGATGCTGGCTTGGGCGCTACTTTGCAACCTTGGGCCGCTGTGGCCAGATTTCCGGATGCCGCGCAAAGGTTCCACATGGCCCGCATTTCGCAAGCCAATGTGCAGCGGGTCAATGTGCTGTGCAGTTTGTCCGAGGATGAACTGTCGCCGGTGGCCTTGGCAGCGCGCGTGGTTCTCAAAGACTGCGCTCAGCAACTGGTGTCTCAAGGTGTTTGGACCGGCGCACACGTCAAATCCTAATCAGCGTCAAGCGCAAGGGGTATCACTTTTTTTGATACCCCGATTCTTCTGCGGTTAAACAAGGGCCATCTAGGGCAGTTAAAGTAATACCCATCACACCAATATTCATCGCAAAAGGGGCACCATGGACTTGCAACTCAAAGACAAAACGGCGCTTGTGACAGGTGCCAGCGTTGGCATTGGCCGAGGCATTGCAAAGGCTTTGGCCGCAGAAGGCGTGAAATTGGCCATCTCTGCACGCCGTGCCGACAAGTTGCAAGAAGTGGCCGATGAAATCGTGGCTGCGGGCGGATACCGCCCTGTCATCATTGAATCAGACTTGTACCCAGAAGAGGCCGCCGCCAAGCTCACGTCCGCCGCCATCCAAGGCCTAGGCCACGTTGACATCTTGATCAACAACGCGGGCGGTTCGCGCAGCTTCAAAGATTTGCATGTGAGCGAAGAAGCTTGGCATGAGGCCATCACTTTGAATTTCCACCGCCCACGTCAGGTGGCCGATGCCTTGGTGGATCAAATGATTGCGCGCAAATGGGGCCGTATCATCAACATCACTGGCAAGAGCGAGCCCGATCACGTGAACGGTGCCTTCTGTGCCAAGGCTGGCATTCACAGCTGGGCCAAAGGCTTGTCGCGCATGGTGGGGCCGCACGGCATCACGGTGAATTGCATTCCGCCTGGCCGCATTCACTCCGAACAAATTTTCCGCAACTACACACCTGAATACAGGCAGTGGCAGTGCGAAAACGAAATCCCCATGGGTCGTTATGGCGAACCAGAAGACATGGCCAATTTGGTGACGTTCTTGTCTTCGCCTTTGGCCAGCTACATCACGGGTGCTGTGATTCCTGTGGACGGTGGCTTGCGCCGCTACCAGTTCTAAATGTCGGAGTACCTGTCATGAGCCTGGATGTGTTGGTCATTGGTGGCGGCAACGCAGCCTTAAGTGCGGCACTCATGGCCCGCGAAGCCGGCGCCAGCGTCATGGTGCTTGAGTCAGCGCCACGTGAATGGCGCGGTGGCAATTCCATACACACACGCAACTTGCGCTGTATGCACGATGCACCACAAGATGTGTTGGAACAAGCTTATCCTGAAGAAGAATTTTGGCAAGATTTGTTGAAAGTAACGGGCGGCCTGACCGATGAGCACATGGCCAGATTGGCCATTCGGCACTCGCACCATTGCAGGCCTTGGATGTTCAAACATGGCGTGCGGTTCCAGCCTTCTTTGTCGGGAGCTTTGCACACAGCGCGCACCAATGCTTTTTTCATGGGCGGTGGCAAAGCGCTCATCAATGCCTATTACCGAAGCGCAGAAAAGTTAGGTATCCAAATTCATTACAACGCAGAAGTGAATGAAATCGACATTGAAAATGGCGTCTTCAAAGCTGCGATCGTGAATCACAAAACGCCCACAGGCGGGTTGCTCCGAACTGAGCACATCACTGCCAAAACATGCGTGATGGCGGCCGGTGGTTTTGAATCCAACTTGGGCTGGCTGCGTGAAGCCTGGGGTCAAAACGCGCTAGGCGAATTCCCAGCCGACAATTTTTTAATTCGTGGCACCAGATTCAACCAAGGCACATTGCTCAAGCACTTGCTTAACTTGGGGGCTGATCAAATCAGCGATCCTACCCAAGCGCACATGGTGGCCATTGATGCGCGTGCACCTTTGTACGACGGCGGCATTTGCACCCGCATCGACTGTGTGTCTTTGGGTGTGGTGGTGAACAAAAACGCCGAACGTTTTTACGACGAAGGTGAAGATTTTTGGCCCAAGCGCTACGCCATTTGGGGCCGCTTGGTGGCTCAGCAACCAGGTCAAATTGGCTACTCCATTTCAGATGCCAAAGCAGTGGGCCGTTTTATGCCGCCCGTGTTTGAAGGTACCGTCGCTCAATCTCTGCCAGAGTTGGCGCAAAAACTGGGCTTGAATGTGGACACCTTCATGGCCACCTTGACCGCCTACAACCAAGCCTGTGTGCCTGGTCATTTTGACCACACAGTCTTGGACGATTGCCATACCGAAGGCCTGACGCCTGCCAAAACGCATTGGGCGCTCCCGCTCGACACGGCGCCCTTCTATGCTTACGCCGTCAAACCAGGCGTCACCTTCACCTATCTTGGTTTGAAAACCGATGACACCGCAGCCGTTCGGTTCAACAATGAACCAAGCCCCAATTTGTTTGTGGCTGGCGAGATGATGGCTGGCAATGTTTTGGGCAAAGGCTACACCGCGGGCGTTGGCATGACCATTGGCACAGCTTTTGGCCGCATAGCTGGCCAGGAAGCAGCGCGGGCTGCTTTGGGCATTCCTGACTCGGTGCCGCGTTTGGCAGAGCAAGTGATGCAGGACACAGCTGACAAGGACACGCGGGTTGCCGCTTGAATAGAACACCATGCAAACACTTCAACAACTGACTCAAGAAGCGCAGGCTTTGGCGCGCGGCGAAATACTTTTAACAAGCGCTGAAAAAGAAGTGGCGCGCCAACTTCAAATCTGCAATGGCTGTCGCTATTGCGAGGGCTTCTGTGCGGTTTTCCCCGCCATGACGCGTCGCTTGGAATTTGGCAAAGCAGACATTCATTACTTGGCCAACTTGTGTCACAACTGCGGTGCCTGTTTGCATGCCTGTCAATATGCGCCACCGCATGAATTTGCAATCAATGTGCCCAAGTCTATGGCCACGGTGCGCGGACAAACCTACGCCGATTACGCATGGCCCAAAGCCTTGGGTGGGCTCTACAAAAGCAATGGCCTGACCGTGTCAATGGCCTTGGCGCTCAGCTTGAGTTTGTTTTTGATCTTGGCCATTCAAAGCAACGGCACGCTGTGGGGCGGTCCTGTTGAAAATGGTTTTTATGCCATCTTCCCTCACAACCTCATGGTGAGCATGTTTGCGCCCATTTTTCTGTGGTCTGTGCTGGCGCTGGCTTTGGGCGTGACGAAGTTTTGGCGCGAAGTCACACCTGCCACCAGTGGTGCGCCTTTAAGCTCTCCCGCAGCAGCTGAAGCGGCGCACGATACCTTGCGTTTGAAATACTTGGGCGGTGGCCATGGCGATGGTTGCAACAACGAAGACGACGCATTCACGCTGGCGCGCAAGCGCATGCACCACCTCACTTTTTATGGCTTCATGCTGTGCTTTGCAGCCACCAGCGTTGCCACGGTGTATCACTATGCATTGGGTTGGCCCGCGCCTTATGACTTCACCAGCCTGCCCAAAATATTGGGCACGGTGGGCGGTATTTCTTTGGCAATTGGAACCCTGGGTTTGTGGCGTTTGAATTTGGCGCGAGACCCCCAACATGGCGATGTTCAACAAAGACCCATGGACCGCGGATTCATTGCCTTGCTGTTTTTCATCAGTGTGACAGGTCTGGCTTTGATGCTGTCCAAAAACACCGCCGCCATGCCTGTGTTGTTGGCTTTGCATTTGGGCATGGTCATGGCCTTGTTCTTAACTTTGCCCTACGGCAAATTTGCACACGGCATTTTCAGAACTGCGGCCTTGCTCAGATTTGCCGTTGAAAAGAGACAGCCCAGCAAGTTGACTTTGGGCGCTGATTGAAATCAAATCAAGGTCACAGCCGAGTTGATGACGCCACCGCCTAAGCACACTTCGCCGTCATATAAAACGGCACTTTGACCCGGCGTGACAGCCCATTGGCTTTCGTTAAACGACAAACCGAATTCAGCTGCATTGGGCGATGTCAATGCGCAGTGGGCATCGGCTTGTCGATAGCGTGTTTTGGCAGCGTACAGACCGGCCGTGGGCGCGCTGCCCGAACACCAACTGGCGTCGGCGGCTTCAAGTTGGGGTGACAAGAGCCAAGGGTGATCATGCCCTTGCACCACCCACAAAATGTTTTGGGTCATGTCCTTGCGGGCCACAAACCAAGGCGTGTGTTCACCACCGCCGCGCTGTGCGCCTTTGGCTTTGATGCCGCCAATGCCCAGACCTTGGCGTTGGCCCAAGGTGTAAAAACTCAAGCCCACATGCTTACCAATGGTTCGGCCTGTCGCGTCTTTGATGGGGCCGGGTTCTTTGGAAATATAACGATTCAAAAAATCTCTGAAAGGCCGCTCACCAATAAAACAAATGCCCGTAGAGTCTTTTTTCTTGGCATTGGGCAAGCCGATCTCTTCTGCAATTTCACGGACCTGCGTTTTCAGCAACTCACCCACTGGAAACAAAGTTTTAGAGAGTTGTGCTTGATTCAAGCGGTGCAAAAAATAACTTTGGTCTTTGCTGTTGTCCAAACCTTTTAGCAACTCGTGCAGGCCCGTCGTTTCATTCAGGCGAACGCGCGCGTAATGACCTGTGGCAATTTTTTCTGCACCCACGTGCAGCGCATGGTCTAAAAAAGATTTGAACTTGATTTCGGCGTTGCACAGAATGTCGGGGTTGGGCGTGCGGCCGGCTTGGTACTCACGCAGAAACTCTGCAAACACGCGGTCTTTGTAATCGGCCGCAAAGTTGACGTGCTCAATTTCAATGCCCACCACATCAGCCACGGCAGCCGCATCGACAAAGTCAATGTTGGACGAACAAAGCTCGCTGTCGTCATCGTCTTCCCAATTTTTCATGAAAATGCCGACCACTTCGTGGCCTTGCTTTTTCAATAAGTGAGCGGTGACTGCGGAGTCGACGCCGCCAGACAAACCCACAACAATTCGGTGATGCTTCATGGTACTAATTATCCCCTGATCTAAATACCTATACTTGCACCTCATGTCATTCATTTCAAACCTTTCCACCTCAGCCAAAGTAAGAGCAGCCGCCAGCATCTTTTTGCAAGATGTTGGCAAAGGCGTGTTCTCACTGACGCACAGTGGCTTGGCGATGCTGGGCTTGGTGGTGGTCATGGGACTCAGCGTTGCCCTGTTTCGGCCCGATATCCTGGCTCAAACAGAGTCAACGGTTTATGAATGGCTTCGCTCGCGCCAGTTCAGTTTGTGGTGGGAACCGCAAAACACAGCTGACCGGGCCACCGCCACCGATTTGAAAGATATTCCGCGCAAGCAAGCGGCTGTTGCGGCTTGGCTGGCTAGCAAGTACCGGGTTGCGCCAGAGCCCATTGCCGCCCTTGTGGCCGAGGCCTATGTGCTGTCGGAATCGACCAAGATCAAGCCGCATTTGCTTTTGGCCGTGATGGCCATCGAATCGAGCTTTCATCCGTACATTCAAAGCCAAGCGGGGGCGCAGGGTTTGATGCAGGTGATGACGGAGATCCATGTCAAAAAATATGATAAATATGGTGGCAAATTGGCAGCATTTGACCCACTCACCAACATGCGTGTTGGCACCCAGGTGCTTCAAGAATACATTCGTTTGAAGGGCGGGGTGGTGGAGGATGGCCTGCTTTTCTACTTAGGGGGCGACGCCCTGCAAAGTGACACGGGCTATGTGGCCAAAGTGCTTGCAGAACAAGCTCGCTTGGACCAAGTTGCTGCGGGTGAAAAAGTCAGCACACAACCCTGATGCCCAGGGCTCAAGCCTGTAGCCGAATTTTTCAGGTTGCAAGATCAGGTTTTACCGGCCTTGGTTGTGACTCGCTCAAGTCATTTATCGAGGACAATAGCGGGTTGTAAGTTTTCAGGAGACATTTATGCGCATTGGCGTACCTGCCGAAACACGAGCTGGCGAGACACGCGTCGCCATGACGCCCGAGACGGCCAAAAAATTAAAAGCCCAAGGCCACACCTTGCACGTTCAGTCGGGTGCTGGCCTTGCTGCCAGTGTCACTGACGCAGCCTATGAAGCGGTTGGTGTGGAAATCACCGATGCTGCAGGCGCACTCTCTTGTGAGCTGGTCCTCAAAGTCAGCGCCCCAAGTGCTGCCGAGCTCAAACACATGAAGTCAGGCGCAGCCTTGGTGGGCATGCTCAATCCGTTTGACGCTGAAGGCTTGGTCCAATTGGCGGGCGCTGGCCTCACCAGTTTTGCACTTGAGGCTGCACCTCGTACCACGCGTGCTCAAAGCATGGACGTTTTGTCATCTCAAGCCAACATTGCAGGCTACAAAGCCGTCATGGTGGCCTCTGACAAATACCAACGTTTTTTCCCCATGCTCATGACTGCGGCGGGTACCGTCAAAGCCGCCCGTGTGGTCATTTTGGGTGTGGGCGTTGCGGGCTTGCAAGCCATTGCCACCGCCAAACGTTTAGGCGCCGTCATTGAAGCCTCCGATGTCAGACCCAGTGTGAAAGAGCAGGTCGAATCTTTGGGCGGCAAATTCATCGATGTACCTTACGAAACGGCTGAAGAAAAAGAAGCCGCTGAAGGTGTGGGCGGCTACGCCAGGCCCATGCCGGCCAGCTGGCTAGAGCGCCAAAAAGTGGAAGTGGCCAAACGTGTGGCCATGGCCGATGTGGTTATTTCTACAGCGCTCATTCCCGGACGTGCGGCACCTGTGCTTGTCACAGAAGACATGGTCAAAAGCATGAAGCCAGGCTCGGTCATTGTGGACATTGCCGCGGGCAAAGCGGCCGATGGCGTGGGCGGCAATTGTTTGCTCACTGAAGCGGGCAAAACAGTGGTCAAACACGGCGTGACTTTGGTGGGCGAGACCAATTTGCCTGCTTTGGTAGCGGCTGACGCGTCTTCTCTGTATGCCCGCAATGTGCTCGACTTTTTGAAACTCGTGATCACCAAAGAAGGTGAATTCAAAGTGGACATGGAAGACGACATCGTGGCGGCTTGTTTAATGACGCAAGGCGGCGACGTCAAGCGCAAATAAGCCCAACCCTTCCAACCTTATTTTAAAAAAACCGGAGATCTCCATGGAAGCAGTGTCCCCCACCCTTCTCAATTTGATTATTTTTGTACTCGCCATCTACGTGGGTTACCACGTGGTCTGGACCGTTACCCCCGCGCTTCACACGCCCCTCATGGCGGTGACCAATGCCATTTCAGCCATCGTCATTGTGGGCGCCATGTTGGCGGCCGCTTTGACTGAAACCACTTTGGGCAAAACCATGGGCGTGCTGGCGGTGGCTTTGGCCGCAGTCAATGTGTTTGGTGGCTTCTTGGTCACTCGGCGCATGCTCGAGATGTTCAGAAAGAAAGAGAAAAAAGTGATCAGCACCGAGGGAGACAAAGCATGAGCATGAACCTTGTCACCTTCTTGTATTTGATTGCCAGTATTTGTTTCATTCAAGCCCTGAAAGGCTTGTCGCATCCCACCACTTCCATACGTGGCAATGTGTTTGGCATGACCGGCATGCTCATTGCCGCATTGACCACGGCGGCCTTGATTGTGGAGTTGTCGGGTGGCCAGGCATTGGGCATGACCTATGTCTTGGGTGGTTTGGTGGTCGGTGGCGGCTTGGGTGCCTACATGGCCCAAAAAGTTGAAATGACCAAAATGCCAGAACTCGTGGCCTTCATGCACAGCATGATTGGCTTGGCTGCGGTCTTCATTGCCGTTGCGGCGGTGGTTGAGCCTTATGCCTTCAGCATCGTCACCAAAGCGGCTGACGGCACCGTGCCCCCCATTCCCAAAGGTAACTTGCTGGAGTTGTTTTTAGGTGCCGCCATTGGCGCCGTCACCTTCAGTGGCTCTGTCATTGCATTTGGCAAGTTGTCTGGCAAGTACAAATTCCGTTTGTTTCAAGGTGCGCCTGTGCAGTTTGTAGGTCAGCACAAATTGAATTTGATTTTGGGCTTGGCCACGGTGGGCTTGGGCTTGGTGTTCATGTTCACAGAAAGCTGGACGGCTTTCTTTGCCATGCTGGCGCTGGCCTTTGTCATGGGCGTGCTCATCATCATCCCCATTGGCGGCGCTGACATGCCGGTGGTGGTGTCCATGCTCAACAGCTATTCAGGTTGGGCTGCTGCGGGCATCGGCTTCAGCTTGAACAACAGCATGCTGATCATTGCGGGATCTTTGGTGGGCTCTTCGGGTGCCATCCTGTCCTACATCATGTGCAAGGCCATGAACCGCTCCTTCTTCAACGTCATCTTGGGTGGCTTTGGCGGAGAAGCTGCAACAGCCGTTGCGGGTGCGCAAGAACAACGTCCCGTGAAAACCGGCAGCGCCGACGACGCAGCCTTCGTGTTGGGCAATGCCGAAACCGTGGTCATCGTGCCCGGTTATGGTTTGGCCGTGGCGCGAGCGCAGCACGCGGTGAAAGAGTTGGCCGCCAAGCTCACAGAAAAAGGCATTACGGTGAAGTACGCCATTCACCCTGTGGCGGGCCGCATGCCAGGTCACATGAATGTGCTGTTGGCCGAGGCCGAAGTGCCTTACGACCAAGTGTTCGAAATGGAAGACATCAATGGCGAATTTGGCCAAGCCGATGTGGCCATCATTTTGGGTGCCAACGATGTGGTCAACCCCGCAGCGCACATTAAGGGCAGCGCCATTTATGGCATGCCCATTTTGGAGGCCTACAAAGCCAAAACCATCATCGTCAACAAACGCTCTATGGCCGCAGGTTACGCGGGCTTAGACAATGAACTGTTCTACATGGACAAAACCATGATGGTGTTTGGTGACGCCAAGAAAGTGGTGGAAGACATGGTGAAAGCGATCGAGTAATGACTGAAGAACGCGTTTGGTTAGACAGTTACCCTGAGGGCGTACCGGCTGACATAAACGCTTCTCAGTATGAGTCTTTGCTTGGCTTGATGGCAGACAGCTTTGTCAAATACGCCAACCGAACGGCTTACAGCTTCATGGGCCAAGACATTTCTTACCAAGAAACCGATGTCAAAAGCCAAGCACTTGCAGCTTACTTTCAATCTCTAGGATTGGACAAAGGCGATCGTGTTGCCATCATGATGCCCAACGTGCCGCAGTACCCCGTCGCGGTAGCGGCCATTTTGCGTGCGGGCTTGGTGGTGGTCAATGTAAACCCCTTGTACACCCCGCGCGAACTTGAGCACCAACTCAAAGACTCTGGTGCCAAGGCCATTGTGATCATTGAAAACTTTGCAATCACGCTGCAAAAGTGCATCGCAGAAACTCAAATCAAGCACGTGGTGCTGTGTGCCATGGGCGACATGCTCAGCGTGCCCAAAGGGGCTTTGGTGAACTTTGTGGTTCGAAATGTGAAAAACCTGGTGCCAGACTTTGACTTACCAGGCGCTGTCAAATTCAATCAAGCCTTGAGTCGCGGAGAGCGTGCCACGTTTGTCAAACCAGTGGTCACAAGCGACGACATTGCCGTCCTTCAGTACACCGGTGGTACCACGGGTGTGTCCAAAGGGGCCATGCTCTTGCACCGCAACGTCATTGCCAACTTGTTGCAATCAGAAGCTTGGAACGAGCCTGTCATGAAGCGGGTGCCCGCCAACGAGCAGCCCACTTCGGTGTGTGCTTTGCCGCTATATCACATCTTTGCTTTTACGGTCAACATGATGCTGGGCATGCGCACGGGTGGCAAAAATATTTTGATCCCCAACCCACGCGATTTACCCGCGGTGTTGAAAGCGCTGTCGACACAAACATTTCACAGTTTTCCGGCGGTCAATACCTTGTTCAATGGCTTGGCCAATCACCCAGACTTTGACACAGTCAATTGGAAAAATCTCAAGGTGTCGGTGGGCGGTGGCATGGCGGTTACCAGCGCGGTGGCGGCATTGTGGTTACAAAAAACCGGTTGCCCCATTTGCGAAGGCTATGGCTTGTCTGAAACCAGTCCTTCTGCCAGTTGCAACCCCACCACCAGCACACAGTTCACAGGCAACATTGGCGTCCCCTTGCCCAGCACGTACATGAAACTCTTGGATGATGAAGGCCATGAAGTAACCGAGTTGGGCCAACCCGGAGAAATTGCCATCAAAGGCCCCCAAGTGATGGCGGGTTATTGGCAGCGTCCCGATGAAACTGCGCGCAGCATGACCCCTGATGGCTATTTCAAGTCGGGTGACATTGGCATTCGAGACGGACATGGATTTTTTAAAATCATCGATCGCAAGAAAGACATGATCTTGGTGAGTGGTTTCAATGTCTACCCCAACGATGTGGAAGAAACAGTGTCTTTGTGTCCAGGTGTTTTGGAGTGCGCCGCGGTAGGTGTGCCCGATGAAAAAACAGGCGAAGCTGTTAAATTGGTGATCGTGAAAAAAGACTCAGCCCTCACGGAGATGGCGGTGCGTGAATATTGCAAAGCCAACATAACAGGTTACAAGCAGCCCAAGGTCATTGAGTTCAAAAAAGAGTTGCCCAAAACTGCAGTGGGCAAAATCCTTCGACGTGAACTGCGCGATGCCCCCCAGTGAGCCATTGCGTATTGCGCTGATTGGTGCGATGCAAGAAGAGTTGTCGGCAGTACTGGCCTGTATGCCTGAGGCGCATTGCGAAAACGTAGCGGGTCGACAATTCTGGGTTGGTCATTTTCAGGGCCATGAAGTGGTCGCTGTTTTGTCGGGCATTGGCAAAGTGGCGGCAGCCCTCACCGCAACAGTTTTGCTAGAAAAATTCCAAGTCAAACGCATGTTGTTCACGGGTGTAGCGGGTGGCTTAGCGCCGCATGTCAGCGTTGGCGATGTGGTGGTGGCCAGTGAGTTGTTGCAGCACGACATGAATGCAGAGCCTTTGTTCCCTCAGTATGTCGTGCCCTTGTCTGGATGCGCCAAATTCAAAACAGACGAACACCTCACACGCATCCTTTTAGATAGCGCACGGCATACCTTGCCGCAAGTTCAAGTGCATGCTGGATTGATCATCAGTGGCGATCAATTTGTGGCCAGCGCTTCTGAAAGTTTGCGCTTGCAAAGTGCCCTGCCAGAGGCCTTGGCCGTTGAAATGGAAGGTGCGGCATTGGCTCAAGTTTGCCGCGATTACGGCGTACCTTTGTGCGTGGTGCGAACCTTGTCCGACAGAGCAGACGATGAGGCCCACATCGATTTTCCAAAATTCGTGAAAGAGGTGGCCAGCCATTACAGCGTGGCCATCGTTTCTGAATTTTTAAAGCGCTTGCCTACTTAAGCCAGCCGCGTCTGCGGAAGTACCACATGGGCACCACGGCACTGGCCACCATGAGGCACAGCGCATACGGATAGCCCCAGGTTTGCGACAGCTCGGGCATGTACTGAAAGTTCATGCCGTACAAACTGGCAATGAGCGTGGGCGGCAGCAAGGCCACACTGGCCACTGAAAAGATTTTGATGATCTTGTTCTGGTTGATGTTGATGAAACCCACAGTGGCGTCCATCAAGAAGTTGATCTTTTCAAACAAAAATTCAGTGTGCGACTCGAGTGAATCAATGTCGCGCAAAATTTGACGTGCTTCTTCAAACTGCTCGGCATTGAGCATCTTGCTTCGCATCATGAAACTCACCGCGCGGCGTGTGTCCATCACGTTGCGGCGAATGCGGCTGTTCAAATCTTCTTGGCGTGCAATGGCGCCCAGCACTTCACCGGCCATGGCATCGGTCACGTCGCCAGACAAGACTAACTTGCCCGCAATTTCAAGTTTGTCGTAAATGTTCTCCAGTGTGTCAGCTGAATATTCCGCGTCGGCATCAAACAGCTTAAGCAACACGGCTTTGGCATCTTCCAGCAGGCCTGGCGCACGGCGCGCACGCAAACGCAGCAAGCGAAACACAGGCACGTCTTCGTCGTGGATGGAAAACAGTACGCCGATGCTGCGCAGGTCGGCGTTTTGCAGATTCAGAATGAAGGCGCAGCGAACTGTGCGGGGCTCGTCTTCGTCGGCAATTAAAAAGTCAGAGCGAATGTGCAACTCGCCGTTGTCTTCTTCGTAGAAGCGCGCAGATTCTTCAATGTCCTCGTCCATCGCATCTTCTGGAATGGACAGGCCGTAGTATTGTTTGATCCAACGTTTTTCTTCCACAGTGGGCGACTCAAGGTCGACCCAAATAGGCTGGAACTTGGACAACTCTTCCAGAGATTCAATCTCTTCCTGGACCAAGCGGCCGTTGGCTAGCGTAAAAATGTTGAGCATGGCAGATCTCCTTCAGCCCCCAAAAACTGGGGGGCCAAGTGTTCGATAAGGCGGCAATGAGGGCAAAGCAGCTTTCGAACGACTGGCTAAGCTGCATCTAGGTGCGCAGCACTGGAACCATCTCATTCGAAAGCTACCAACTAGGGTGGCTTTCCACGGAGCAAACTCCAAAATAATGATGGGTCGGATTATGGCACTTAATCGCTGAAAAAATCCAAGAGTTCTTCTTTGCGCAATGTCACGTCTTGAGCACCCAGAGCCATGAGTGCGCGTAAAAATCCGGGTTCGAATAAAAGATAACTCGCAAGCCCGGCGCCCGAGCCATTCAATGCACCGAGCCCCTCTAAGACACGGTGCACTGGCCGCGGCAGTTCATGGACATGCGCTTGGGCCAAGGCGTCAAGTGACTCACTGGGCTGCATGGCCAAAACTTCCACCTCTCGAAATGGCAGGGACTGAGCCAGGGCCAGACCGTGGTGCTCAGAAAGGTGATTTTTTAGCTGTTGAATGCTTTGATTCACGCGTTGGACTTGTTCAACATCGGCCATCAAGGTGTCGTTGAACACACTGGCCATCGCATGTCCTGCAATGTTGCCAAGACTGGGCCTCTGTTTGCTGGCTGGGCTGGCCTGAAAGCTAGAACCCGATAGGTCCATGGAACTTCGTTGATGTTGCCCAACGCTAATGGCCAAAATTTTGTTGGCGCCCAAGTGCACGGCAGGAGAAAGCGGTGAGCTTTGCCGCATTGAGCCATCGCCGAAGTATTCCATGTTGCCGTCGACCCAAAGCGGTGTGGCTGGAAATAAAAAAGGAATGGCACTCGAGGCCATCAGATGCTCTATGGTGATGTCTTGCAATTCGGCGCGGCGCCCGGGCCTATTCCATGCCTGAGCACTTTGCAGTTGGTGAGTTTGACAAAAAGTCCAGTGCACCCCCGTGGTGTAACTGGAGGCCGTGACGGCCAAGGCTTTCAGGTCTCCCCGTGTCAATGCCAGATCGATGTTGTTCAGGGCAATTCGTCGGTGCAAGGTGTCCACCAGTGGCATGCTGTCAAGCGCGGCGCCTTGTTTGCGGGCCGACAGGGTGACGCCCAATGCCGTTGCCCAGCGGCTGAACTGAGCCATGGGTGTTTCGGGCAGGTGGTAGACCCAACGAGAATGCAGACCCTGCCAAAACTCGCCCAGTCCGCTCAATGCTGCTAAGCCGTCAATGGCCCGACTGGCCAAATAGGTGGCGTTCAGAGCGCCTGCCGAAGTACCCACCAAGACTTGGAAGGGAAAGGCGGTGGCCTTGCCACCCGGCGGCTTGATCAACTCAGCCAAGGCCTTCAAAACGCCGGCTTGGTAGGCCGTTCTGGCGCCACCTCCCATGAGCACCAAACCACGCGTGATGTGATGTGGCGGCAGGCTCAAGCGGCCACCCAGGGTGTCAGTTTGAGTGAGGTCATCAAGGTGCATGTGCGAATGATAGAGTCAGAGCTTCAGGAAAACCACCCATGACCTCACATTTGACGCCAAAGCGCGAACGCTGGCTTTTATTGACACTCGCCAGCATCCAATTCACCAGCGTCCTTGACTTCATGATCATGATGCCTTTGGGGCCTCAATTGACAGAGCTGTTTGGCATTTCTGCGAGTGAGTTTGGGTTCTTGGTGTCGGCCTACACCTTTTCGGCGGGCTTGTCAGGTCTTTTGGCTGCCACCTACATTGACCGCTTTGGCCGCAAGCGAATGATGCTCACCCTGTACCCCTTGTTTGGGGCGGCAGCATTGGCTTGTAGCATCGCCCCCACCTTTGCGTGGCTTATGGTGGCGCGAGTAGCATCGGGATTTTTTGGTGGGGTCTTGATGGCTTTGTCTCAAACCATCGTGGCAGAAGTCATTCCGTTTGAGCGCCGGGGCCGGGCGATGGGCGTGGTCATGACATCCTTCTCCGTGGCCACGGTAGCGGGTGTGCCCTTGGCTCTTTTCTTAGCATCGCATTTCAATTGGCATGCGCCATTTTTGGCCATTGCGCTGATGGTCAGCGTGTGTGCTCTGGGTGCTGCCAAAACGCTGCCAAGTTTGGAGGGCCATCTGGCGGCGCACCCCGTTGGCGACTCAGCACCGAACATGTTGGCCAACCTGCGCTTGGTGTTGGTCGACCCCAATCACCTGAGAGCCTATGCCATGTCAGCGAGCATGGTGTTTGCGGGTTTTGCGGTGATTCCCTACATCGCGCTTTATTTGCAAGGCAATGCGGGTTTTAAGCCAGAGCAAATTCCTTATGTTTATTTGACGGGCGGAATTTGCACCTTGATTTCTGCGCGCTTGATTGGGCATTGGTCAGATCGCGCGGGCAAAGCCTATGCGTTTCGCCGCTTGGCCCTTCTGATGCCCATGCCCTTGCTGGCCATGACCTTGTCTGCAGGCTTGCCCATGGTGGGCGTGTTGCTGGTTTCGTCCGTGTTGTTTGTGGTGATGAGCGGCCGCATGATTCCTGGCATGGCCTTGATTGGCGCCGCCGCCGATCCTCGCAGGCGCGGCAGTTTCATGACCTTGAATTCAGCAGTCCAGTCACTTGCCATGGGCTTGGCGGCACTGGTGGGTGGGCAAATTTTGGGTCGCGATGGCAATGGGCATTTGACCCATTATTGGATAGCGGCTTTGCTGGGAGGGGGCGCCAGCTTTTTAAGCTTTGTGTTGGCGAGCAAACTGAGGCTACATGGTGAAGCGCCAGCTTGAACAATTTGCGAATTGTCTCAAGATAGGAATTTATCAGCTTTTCTGCAAGAAAAGCGCAAGACTTGAATAAATCAAAGGGTTTAAATAGCCAAGCTTGCGTTTCACGATAGGGGGGCGCATAGTGGATTCAGCCCACCCCCATTTTGGGTAGGTGGTTGTTTATCCCAGAGAGCAACAGGAGGCTTTTTTATGAATCTGACGATCAGTGGTCACCACCTCGAAGTTACCCCCGCACTCAGAAGCTATGTCACTGGCAAGCTAGACCGAATTACTCGGCATTTTGACCAAGTGGTGGATGTGAAAGTGTTGCTCACGGTTGAAAAACAAAAAGAGAAAGATAAACGTCAGCGAGCAGAGTGCAATATTCATGTCAAAGGCAATGATTTGTTTGCAGAAAGTTCGCACCAAGACCTTTATGCGGCCGTCGATGACTTGGTCGATAAATTGGACCGCCAAGTGGTGAAGCACAAAAACCGAATCTTGGACCATCACCATGTTGCGCCCAAGCGCATGACGTAAAAGCCCTATTTTTTGAAGTCAAAAACACCGCCGCACCTCTGAGGTGCGGTTTTTTTGGAAGATCGCCTTTCGCAAGGTGCATAATCCGCCCTCGATATGAACAGACTTGCAGCCATTCTCCCTGTTGAACAAGTGCTGGTTGGCGTAGATGCCACCAGCAAGAAACGCGCTTTTGAAGAGGCGGGTTTGTTGTTTGAAAGTTTGCATGGCCTGTCCAGAGCCTTGGTCACCGACAGTTTGTTTGCCAGGGAGCGTCTGGGCTCTACGGGCTTGGGCCATGGCGTGGCCATTCCACATGGCCGCATCAAGGGCTTGAAGTCACCCATGGCGGCAGTGTTTCAATTGGCTCAAGCCATTGGCTTCGATGCGCCCGATGAGCAAGCTGTGAAGTTGCTCATTTTCTTGTTGGTGCCCGAAGCGGCCACCCAAAAGCACTTGGAAATTTTGTCTGAAATTGCTGAAATTTTGAGCAATGCCAGTACACGCGACAACATGATCAGCAGCGCAACGGCGTTAAGCTTGCACAATCTGATCGACAATTGGTTGCCTGCCAAGTGAGAATGCTGCTCTTTAGCCCATCAACGAAACGAGGTTGAGATGAAGCCTACCGCCGTCAGCGCAGATGCAATGTTTGAAGACCACCGAGGCAAACTCAAGTGGCAGTGGATTGCGGGCTTAGGTGCCTCAGAGCGCCGATTTGATGAAGTCGCCGTTCGTGCCGCTCGCTCAGGTGCCGATTTGGTGGGCTATTTAAATTACATCCATCCTTACCGGGTTCAAATTTTGGGTGAACGCGAGGTCTCCTATCTGGTGCGAGGCAGCGAAGAGGATCGCTTGAGGCGTTTTTCACGCATCGTCACCTTGGAGCCCCCTGTGTTGGTCTTGGCCGATGGCCAAACCGCGCCAGAGGCCTTGCTTCGAGTGTGTGAGGGCGCGCAAATCCCCATGTTCTCGACGCCCGAGTCGTCGGCTTTTGTAATTGATGTGCTCAGGGCTTATTTGTCCAAACACTTTGCCGACCGCACCACCATGCACGGTGTGTTCATGGATATTTTGGGTTTGGGTGTCTTGATCACGGGCGAGTCAGGCCTCGGTAAGAGCGAGTTGGGCCTGGAGTTGATTTCCCGGGGCAATGGCTTGGTGGCCGATGACGCCGTTGATTTATTTCGCATCAACCAAACCACCATTGAGGCCCGCTGCCCAGAGTTGCTGCAAAACTTGCTCGAGGTCCGCGGCATTGGCCTGCTGGACATTCGCGGTATTTTTGGTGAAACCGCGGTTCGTCGCAAAATGCGTTTGAAACTCATTGTGCACTTGGTGCGTCACGAAAACTTTGAGCGTGATTACGAACGCATTCCCACAGAGACACTCACCCAAGATGTGCTGGGCATTCCGGTTCGCAAAGTGGTCATACAGGTGGTGGCTGGCCGCAACATTGCGGTGCTGGTGGAGGCTGCCGTTCGCAACACCATTTTGCAAATGCGGGGCATTGACACCTACCAAGACTTCATGGCGGCCCAACGTGCGGCCATGGGCTGAGTGAGCCTGACTTAACCTGCTGATGACTTAGGTTCGGTTGCGATGGGGGCAGGGGTTTTGGGTGCAGTGAGCGTACAAACTGAGGGCATGATCGGCAATCACAAAACCCTTGGCCAAGGCCACGTCATGTTGCCTTTTTTCAATTTCGGCGTCGTAAAACTCTTCAACTTTGCCGCAGTCTAGGCACACCATGTGGTCATGGTGCTGCCCCTCGTTCAACTCATACACCGCCTTGCCACTTTCAAAATGGTTTCGGCTTAAAAGCCCAGCCTGTTCAAACTGGGTGAGGACTCGGTACACCGTGGCCAAACCGATGACGGCATTGTCATTGAGCAGATGCTTGAAAACATCCTCGGCCGTCATGTGCCTTTGCGCCCCCTTTTGAAAGATTTCTAAAATCTTTTGCCGGGGAATGGTGGTTTTCAGCCCAGTGCTTTTGAGTTCGTCCATGTGTTTTCAGTTGCAAATGAATGAGAAGGGGTTTGGTCAAAGGGGCTTCGCCAGAGCCGAATGCTACCGCTACAATGACCCAATCATATGGCCTGCCAAGCATCCATGAAAAAACAAATTCTTATTTCTCTGCGCAACACCCTGACTTTGGGCGTGGCTGTGCCTTTGTTGCTGGCCCTTATGAGTGCGTGCAGTTTGCCCCGCCTCAATGTGGCCACGGATGCCATTTTGTACATCCCTGAGGTGGTTCAAGGCAATTTTGTGTCGCTTGAGCAAAAGGAATTTCTCAAGCCTGGCATGTCACGCCTGCAGGTGCGGGAAGTGTTGGGCACGCCCTTGGTTGCCAGCGTGTTTCACGAGCAACGCTGGGATTACGTCTTCACCATTCGCCGCCAAAGTGTGCCAGCGCAAAGCTTTAGCCTCAGTGTTTGGTTCAAAGGCGATGTGCTCGATCGCGTCACAGGCGACGAGTTGCCCAGCGAAACTGAGTTCGTCACCAAATTGGTGGCCAAAAAATCCAGTAGCAAGGTGCCAGAGTTAGAAGCCAAAGAAGAAGATTTGCGCAAATTTCCAGCACCCGTTCGCAAAGCTGACCCTGTTCCAGCCACGGCCTTGCCGCTGCCCAGTTCTTACCCTCCGCTTGAACCAGCCAAGCGCTGATGAATCACATGACACAAGTTGCTTCTTCACATTCTGCGCTCCTGCATGCTGTCGCTGTTGCTGGCGCTTCTGGCCGCATGGGCCATATGCTCATTGAGGCCATCGCCAATGCCCCAGATTGCCGCCTCACGGGTGCGCTCGATTTGGCCAGCAGTACGGCTGTCGGAACTGACGCTGGCGCTGCCATGGGCAAAGCCAGTGGCGTCTTCGTCACCGGCAATCTCAAAGCAGGCTTGCAAAACTCCCAATACCTTATTGACTTCACACGCCCTGAAGGCACCTTGGCGCATTTGAAAATTTGCCAAGCCTTGGGTGTCAAGGCGGTCATCGGCACCACCGGTTTTTCCGATGCTGAGAAAAATGAAATCAAAGCCATCGCCAAAGACGTGGCCATCGTCATGGCACCCAACATGAGCGTGGGTGTCAATGTCACGCTCAAATTGCTTGAAATGGCGGCCAAAGCGCTGGCCACGGGTTATGACATTGAAATCATCGAAGCCCATCACCGCCACAAGGTAGACGCGCCATCGGGCACTGCCCTCAAAATGGGCGAGGTCATTGCCGATGCTTTGGGCCGAGACTTGAAAGACTACGCTGTGTATGCCCGCGAAGGTGTCACGGGTGAGCGAGACCCTTCCAGCATTGGCTTTGCCACCATCCGCGGTGGCGACATTGTGGGCGATCACACCGTTTTGTTTGCGGGTACCGGCGAACGCATTGAAGTCACGCACAAGGCTTCCAGCCGGGCCACCTATGCGCAAGGTAGTTTGCGGGCTGTCCGATTTTTAGCGGACCAAAAAACGGGCCTCTTCGACATGTTCGATGTGCTGTCCTTGAGATAAAGCCACAGCCGATGAATTTATTGACCTTTTGGGCTGAAGGTGACTGGGTCACCCGCTTTGTGGCGGTGGCATTGTTGGCCATGTCGGTTAGCACTTGGGTGGTCATTTTTTGGAAACTCAATTTGCTGCGCCGCGTGAAACTAGACGTGCCGCAAAGCACTGCCGCTTTTTGGCAGTCCGTTCAATTTGAAGATGCGCAGGCCCGCGTTGCGCAATTTGACCGCGATCAATCTGTCACCCCACTTTTAAAGGCCACTTTGTTGCCCTTGGTCGGCACTTTGGCGGCCGCTGGCGAACGCGAGCATCAACTCACCCGTGTTTTGCGCGACAGTTTGCAAGCCACGGTCAACCGGCTGCAATGGGGGCAATTGCTGCTGGCCACGGTGGGTGCCATCTCGCCATTTGTGGGCTTGCTAGGCACAGTGTGGGGCATTTTCAATGCCCTGAGTGGCATGGCAGAGGTGGGCCAAATTACCCTTGACCGCGTGGCCGGCCCCGTGGGTGAATCTTTGGTGATGACTGCCGCTGGTCTGGCAGTGGCCATTCCTGCGGTTTTGGCCTACAACGTGTTGGGCCGCACGGTGGCGCAAATTGAAATTGAGCTAGAGGGGTTTGCACAAGACCTGATGAACTTGCTCACCGGTCGACACAACTAACAGGCCAGAAGGCAAAGCCATGGCATTTGGTCGATTCCCTCGCGCTGCTCAAGCCAAACCCTTCAGTGACATCAATGTCACGCCTTTGGTGGACGTGATGCTGGTGTTGTTGGTCATTTTCATTCTCACGGCGCCCCTTCTAACCAGCGCTATTCGTCTTGACTTGCCTCAATCCAAAGCCGCTCAAGCGGGGGAAGCGCCCGAGGCGCTTAGCCTCAGCCTTAAAGCATCTGGCGAACTTTTCATCAATGACAAGCCCGTCACGCTGGCGGCCTTGCCAACTGAGCTTCAGCAATTGGCAAATCAGAAGCCCAACTTGGAAGTTCAGCTTCGGGTGGATCAGGCAGTGCCTTATGGTCAAGTCCTTGAGCTCATGGGCCTGGCTCAGCAGGCTGGCTTAAGCCGGATAGGCTTTGTGACGGCACCTGGAACGGATGCCCAAAGAGGCGGTCAAAGGGACATTCAAAAGGCTGCCACGCGCTGATCTTTTGCAATGCAGGCGTCCTTTGCGGGTCAATCAGGGCTCAGGGCATCCTGCAGAGGAATTTCACCTCGCCAAACACCTACAATTTGCACCATGCAAGACAAGTACAACCACCTCGAAGTTGAGCCCGCGGCGCAAAGCCAGTGGAACGCTCGCGACGCCTACCGCGTGACAGAAGACGCCAATAAAAAGAAGTTTTACGCCTGCTCCATGCTGCCCTACCCCAGCGGCAAGCTGCACATGGGACACGTGCGCAACTACACCATCAATGACATGCTCACGCGCTATTTGCGCATGAACGGCTACAACGTGCTCATGCCCATGGGCTGGGACGCGTTTGGTTTGCCTGCAGAAAATGCGGCGCTTAAAAACGGCGTGCCGCCCGCCAAGTGGACTTACGAAAACATCGCTTACATGAAGAAGCAGATGCAGGCCATGGGCTTGGCCATCGACTGGAGCCGCGAAGTGGCCACCTGTGATGCCAGCTACTACAAGTGGAACCAGTGGTTGTTCTTGAAGATGTTAGAGAAGGGCGTGGCCTATCGCAAAACACAAGTCGTCAACTGGGACCCGGTTGATCAAACCGTGTTGGCCAACGAGCAAGTGATCGACGGCAAGGGCTGGCGCACGGGTGCGGTGGTTGAGAAGCGCGAGATACCTGGCTACTATTTAAAGATTACCGATTACGCGGAAGAGCTGCTCGACTTTGTGACGGGCGACAAGTTGCCTGGTTGGCCCGATCGCGTCAAACTCATGCAAGAAAACTGGATTGGCAAATCCACCGGTGTGCGCTTTGCGTTCCCGCATGTCATTCGCGGCGCAGAGGGTCAGCTCATTCAAGACGGCAAGATGTATGTTTTTACAACACGCCCCGACACCATCATGGGCGTGACCTTTTGCGCAGTGGCGCCCGAGCATCCGCTGGCCACTCATGCAGCGCTCACGCAACCGGCATTGGCCACGTTCATCCAGATCTGCCAAAAAGGCGGCACCACCGAAGCCGAGTTGGCGGTGAAAGAAAAAGAAGGCATGCCCACGGGCTTGTTTGTGTCGCATCCCCTCACAGGCAAACCTGTTGAAGTGTGGGTGGGCAACTATGTGCTCATGAGCTACGGCGATGGCGCCGTCATGGGTGTGCCTGCGCACGACGAGCGCGATTTTGAGTTTGCCCTCAAATACCAATTGTCCATTCAACAAGTGGTGGCCTCCAAAGGCGTGGCCTTCAGCCACACCGAATGGCACGATGGCTTTGGCGACAAGGCCAATGGCGTATTGGTCAACTCTGGCCAATACGATGGTTTGAGTTTCAAAGATGCCCTCGAAGCCGTAGCGGCTGATTTGGCCGCCAAAGGCTTGGGCGAGAAGAAAACCACTTGGCGTCTGCGTGACTGGGGTGTCAGCCGTCAGCGCTATTGGGGTACGCCCATTCCCATCATCCATTGCGATGAACACGGCGCAGTGCCCGTGCCTGAAAAAGATTTGCCCGTGGTTTTACCGCTTGATTGCATTCCCGATGGCTCGGGCAATCCGCTGAACAAACACCAAGGTTTTCATGCTGGCGTGGTGTGCCCTGTGTGCGGTAAACCATCGCGCCGCGAGACCGACACCATGGACACCTTTGTCGATTCGTCTTGGTACTTCATGCGCTATTGCGACCCCAAGAACACCGATCAAATGGTGGCCGAAGGCGCCGACTACTGGATGCCCATGGATCAGTACATTGGCGGCATAGAGCACGCCATTCTGCACTTGCTCTATGCGCGCTTCTGGACCAAAGTCATGCGCGATTTGGGCTTGGTCAAAGTGGACGAACCCTTCACCAAGTTGCTCACGCAAGGCATGGTGCTGAACCACATTTACTCACGACGCACCGACAAAGGCGGTAAAGATTATTTCTGGCCACAAGATGTGGAGAATGTCTTGGCCGAAGACGGCAAAGTGACAGGTGCGCGTTTGAAAAAAGCCGTAGGCAATTTGCCTGAAGGAACGGCCATCGACTACGAAGGCGTGGGCACCATGTCCAAGTCGAAAAACAACGGCGTCGACCCACAAGACCTGATTGAAAAATACGGCGCCGACACCGCTCGCCTCTACACCATGTTTACCGCACCGCCCGAAGCCACGCTGGAGTGGAACGATGCGGCCGTGGAAGGCAGCTACCGTTTTGTGCGGCGTGTGTGGAACTATGCCGTCAAAGTGGAAAGTGCTTTGAAGATGGGCATCGCCATAGACCTTTTGCAGCCCATCACCTTCAGCCCCGATGCCAAAAAACTGCGCCTGGAAATTCACTCGGTATTGCGCCAAGCCAATTACGACTACGAGCGAATGCAATACAACACCGTGGTGTCTGCACTCATGAAAATGCTCAACACGCTGGAAGATTCACCGCTGTCGGCTTCTCAAGACGTGAATGACCACGCCGCATTGGCAGAGTGCTATTCCATTTTGCTACGCGTCATGTACCCCGCTTGCCCGCACTTGGCTTTCCAGTTGTGGAACGAATTGGGTTACGGCGCTTGCTGCGGCGATTTGCTCGACGTGGCGTGGCCGGGTGTGGACGAAACCGCTTTGCAGCGTGACGAGATTGAACTCATGTTGCAAATCAACGGCAAGTTGCGTGGCTCGCTCACGGTGCCCGCCAACGCCGACAAGGCGAGCATTGAACAGGCGGCTGCAGCGCACGAGCAAGTGACCAAGCAAGCCGCTGGCGCCGCACCCAAGAAGATCATTGTGGTGCCTGGCCGTTTGGTCAACGTGGTGCTGTAAACCGATCGCTTTGAACTACAGCACCTTCAATTACAGCGCCCGCACGCACACAAAATGAACGTTTCTCCGCAGTTGCTGAACCGTCGCCAATCGCTGCAAGCCCTGGGGCGCAGCTTGGCGGGCGGCGCGCTCGTCAGCGGCCTCGCGGCAACTGGTTTGTCGGGCTGTGGTTTTCAATTGCGCCAAAGCGCAGACTTGCCTTTCAAAACTTTGTTTTTGATCTTGCCGCGACAATCTGCCTTGGGCACAGACCTGAGGCGCAATTTGGCCAGTCAAGCCAACTTGAAAGTTTTCACTGAAGGCCCTGACATGGCCACTTCTGAGGTGGTGTTGGATGTCATGTCTGAAGTGCGCGAACGCGTGGTGGTGGGTTTGAATGCATCCGGTCAGGTGCGTGAATTGCAACTGCGCTTGAAAGTGAAATTTCGATTGCGCACGCCGCAAGGTCAAAAC
Source organism: Limnohabitans sp. (assembly GCA_009693505.1). GTDB lineage: Bacteria > Pseudomonadota > Gammaproteobacteria > Burkholderiales > Burkholderiaceae_C > Limnohabitans_A. The sequence continues at coordinate 32,395 of SHXD01000007.1, read as the reverse complement.
CTCATTCCAGAAGTTGAGTTGCAGCAGCAGCGCGATTTGAGCTTCTTGGAGTCTGCAGCCCTTTCCAAAGAAATTGAAGAAAACATGATGTACCGAGACATGCAGGTCGACATCGTGCAACAAATTTTGCGCCGTTTGGCTTCTGTCAAATCCCTTTAAAGCCAGCGCACAGGTCCTCCTTCTTTATGCAATTGGCCCTGCCTCAGCTTCAATCACATTTGCAAAAAGGCTTGCGAAGTCTTTATACCTTGCACGGTGATGAGGCTTTGTTGGTGCAAGAAGCGGCAGATGCCATTCGCGCAACAGCGCGACAACAAGGCTATACCGAACGCAGCATGCATGTGGTGTCGGGCGCTCACTTTGATTGGAGCGAGGTGCTGGCAGCAGGCGGCTCCATGAGTCTTTTTGCCGAGCGACAAATTCTAGAAATTCGCGTGCCCACTGGGAAGCCCGGCAAAGAGGGCAGCCCCATGATTCAGCAACTGGCACAGAGCGCAGACGGCAACGACAGCACCTTGACGCTTTTTGTTTTACCTCGCTTAGACAGCGCCACTAAAAAGGGCGCATGGTTTGGGGCCTTGGAACAATTTGGGGTTTCTTTGCAAATTGACTCTTTAGACAGAGCCCAATTGCCGCAGTGGATTGCACAGCGTTTGAAGTTGCAAAATCAAAGCGTTGCATCTGGACAAGATGGCCAAAACTGTTTGCAATTTTTTGCAGACCGCGTGGAAGGCAATTTGCTGGCAGCCCACCAAGAGATTCAAAAGCTGAGTTTGTTGTACCCCGCCGGTGAACTGACACATGCGCAAGTTGAAAGTGCTGTCATGAATGTGGCGCGCTACGATGTTTTTAAATTGTCGGAAGCGGTCTTGGCGGGCCAAGTGGCCCGCGTGCAACGCATGCTAGATGGTTTGCAAGCTGAGGGTGAGGCGGCCGTCTTGGTGCACTACACCTTGGCAGAAGACATCCGAGCTTTAAAGCGAGTCAAAGATGCCATCGCAGAGGGCCGGCCCCTGCCCATGGCTTTGCGCGAACAAAGAATTTGGGGTGTTCGTGAAAAACTATTTGAGCGTGTGTTGCCCAAATTGTCAACGGCTCGCTTGGCGCAGTTGCTGAAAAACGCCCACCAAGTGGACGGCATTGTGAAAGGCTTGAAAGTGGCCGATTGGCCCACCGACCCCTGGCAAGCCTTGCAGCGATTGGCTTTGAGAGTGTCTAGCGTCTGTGCGACCAAAGCCTAGGGTTTGAGGGCTGTGAGAGCAACTCACAGAATGCACGCGCTACACACTTGATTGCGGTAAAAAGTCGGGGCAAAGGCCTACACTTCACTCACTAACAAACGAGAGACTGTCACCATGCTACTCAACTTGCCATTCTCGATTGAAAAAACTCGCCGATGGGCCCTGTTGGCCACCGTATTTTTAAATGCGCTGGCCATGCTGACTTTGAACGCGCAAGCCCAAAGTGCAGAGGCTAACTTCCCCACGCAAAGCATCAAAATTTTGATTGGCTTTTCACCTGGTGGAAGCTCCGATACGGTGGCGCGCATCATGGTGCCCAAGCTCACAGAGTTGTTCAAGCAAACTGTGGTGATTGACAACAAACCCGGTGCTGGTGGCAACATAGCCACTGACTTGCTCACCAAGGCGACGCCTGATGGCCACACCATCATGTTGGGCACGGTAGGTTCTTTGTCTGTCAATCAGCATCTGAACAAACTGAACTATGACCCCGTGATTGATACAGCGGCATTGTCTTTGTGTGTGGTTTTCAGCAATGTGTTGGTGGTGAATTCGGCCAGCGACGTCAAAACATTTGAAGATTATTTGAAGCAAGCCCGGCAAGACAATTCCAAAATGTCTTTTGGCTCATCCGGCATTGGTGGGGGCGGTCACTTGGCCGGCGAGATGCTCAAAATTGCAGCTAACTTGAACAACCAACATGTGGCCTATCGCGGTGGCGCGCCTGCCATGAACGATTTGTTGGGGGGCGTTTTGCCGTCTATCTTTTCAAGCCCCACAGATGCCGTTCAACACATTCAAACTGGCAAACTGCGCCCCTTGGCCACCACCGGTTCCAAGCGTTTAGAGGCCTTGCCCAATGTGCCCACCATTGCTGAGTCGGGCTTCCCCGGATTTGAAGCGACCAACTGGTATGCATTTGCAGCGCCCGCAAAAACTTCACCAGAAGTGATCAGGCGTTTGAATGCTGCATTGGTGGCTACTTTGAAGGATCCGGGTGTGGTGGCGCAGTTGCGCAAATTGGGTTTAGAGCCCACGCCCACAAGCCCTGCTGAAGCCGCACGCTACATCAAAGCAGAAAGCGACAAGTGGAGCAGTGTGGTTCGCAAAGCAAACATCAAGGGCAGTTAATCGCTCAAATACCAACAAGGGACGTTCATGGGTTCAACCCTCGCAGAAAAATTATTGGCGCGGCATGCAGGCCTGCCGCAAGTGCGCGCAGGTGACTTGGTGGTGGCAGGCGTGACCTTTGCCATGGTGCACGATGCTCGCGCGCCCAACACCATTCGCATGGTGGAAAAAATGGGCGCCAAGTCTTTGCCCTTTGCCCACAAAACGGCTTGGGTGTTGGATCACTTTTCACCTCCGCCCACCCTTGAGGCAGCGCAAGGGCACACCGCCATGCGCAAATTTGCCGACGAGCACGGCAGTGTTTTGTACGACATCGGCGATGGCATTTGCCATCAAGTCTTGCCGGAAGGCGGCCACCTCACCTGTGGCGATTTGATTGTCGGCACCGACACCCACTCGGTGACCTATGGCGCTTTCAACGCGTTTGGTACGGGCATTGAAGGCACCGACGTGAGCGCCGTCATGGCCACGGGCAAAGTATGGCTGCGCGTACCTGAATCGGTGCGTGTCGTGCTGAAGGGCCGTTTGCAAGCTGGCGTGTGGGCCAAGGATGTGACCTTGCACATGCTGGGCAAGTTTGGCGCAGAAGGCTTGAATTACCGCGCTATTGAATATGTGGGCTCTGCGGTAGAGGCCATGGAAATAGACGATCGCATGACGCTGTGCAATCACGCTGCTGAGTTGGGCGCCAAGGCGGCCTTGCTTGAAGCCGATGAAAAAACTTTGGCTTGGTTAAAAGCGCACGGCGCCCAAACACCTGCACCTTTGAGTGCAGATGCTGATGCGCATTACGCAGATCGATTTGAAATTGACACCTCGCAGTTGGCACCTCAAGTGGCACGCAAACATGCCGTGGACGACATTGTGTCGGCCCATGAAGTGATCGGTCAGAAAATCAACTTCGCCCTTATTGGCACTTGCACCAATGGCCGCTTGGACGACATTCGCCAAGCCGCAGCAGTGCTCAAGGGCAAGCGCGTTGCCAAAGGCGTTCGCATGATCATCACACCGGCCTCGCGCCAAATTTATTTGGCGGCGGCACGCGAAGGTTTGATAGAGGCCCTCACCGAAGCAGGCGCTTCTGTTGAGGCGGCAGGCTGCGGCACTTGTGTGGGCATTACCAATCACCTCATTCCAGGCGATCGTGAAGTGGTCATTTCAAGTGCCAATCGAAATTTCCAGGGTCGCTTGGGCAATCACGATGCCGACATTTGGTTGGGTTCTGCTGCCACAGTAGCAGCTTCGGCATTGACCGGTTTCATCACTGACCCTCGCACCGTGGCCGGCGGTCAATGGGAGGCCTCGCATGCATGATCAAGCCATTCAAGGGCGCGTTTACGTGTTGGGCGACGACGTCAATACCGATTTAAATTGCTCTGGTAAATACTTGCCCGGCAAAGACGAAGCCTTCATTGCAGCCCAAGCCTTTGAAGCGATAGCGCCAGGGTTTGCTGCAAGATTTTCAGAAGGCGGCATCATTGTGGCGGGCAAACACTTTGGCATTAACTCCTCCCGCGAACAGGCGGTGCACATTTTGCGGCGCATGGGCGTGGCAGCCATTGTGGCCCCGTCATTTGGCAGGCAGTTTTTTCGCAATGCCATCAACAATGGCTTACCCGTGGTGGAGTGCGATGTCTCGGGCATCGAAGAAGGTGACAGCATTGAAGTCGACATCGCAGGCCAAAAAGTGTGTGTTGCCTCGCGCCAGTTAACGCGCCCCTTGGGTGCCGTGCCGGATGCCATTCGGGCAATTTTGCGCGAAGGCGGCCTCATTCCCTTTCTCAAAAAATACCCCGACTGGAAAATCACAGCATGATTGCCATGCCAACTCCCATGCAACTGCGCACCTTACTGCGTGCTCGTTTAAAAGCCGCCCAACAAGGCGGCACCGCATTGATTGCGCCTGGCGTTTTCGATGGTTATGGCGCGCGCATGGTGCAGCAGCAGGGCTTCGAAGCCGTTTACATGACGGGCAATGGTGTGTCAGCGTCCTTGTTGGGACGGCCTGATGTGGGTCTCATTGATTTGTCCCTCATGTCGGGTCACGCCAGGCGTGTGGCTTCCTGTGTCAGCCTGCCCCTCATTTGCGATGCCGATACGGGCTATGGCAATGTGGTGGGTGTGCGGCGCACCATTGAAGAGTTTGAAGCGGCAGGCGTGGCCGCCATTCACATGGAAGACCAAGTCTCGCCCAAGCGCTGCGCCCAACTGCCCGGTGATCGAAGTGTGTTGCCCTTTCGAGAAGCAGTGGCCAAAATTGAAGCGGCCGTGGCAGCGCGCAAAGACGATCAGCTCATGATCATTGCCAGAACAGACAGTGTGGGTGCCGAGGGTTTGGCCGCCGGTATTCAACGCGCACAGGCTTTTCAAAAGGCCGGAGCAGACGCTGTTTTTGTGGAGTTGAAAGCGCATGACGGTTTGCTAGATGACCTCAAGCGCATTGCCGAGTCGCTGACTATTCCTTGTACCGTGAACATCGATGCAGGCGGGCCTTTGTTGGGCCTGCCTGCATCGATGTTGCACCTGCACGGCGTGGCGCTGGCTATTTATCCGGCCTTGTTGCGCAACGCGGTCGGTTTTGCCATGCGCGAGGCGCTTCAGCATTTGCAAAATGACGGCCATACACTGGCTGCCAAGAACAGACAGCTCAGCTCTAAAGAGTACAACGACTGTTTGGGACTGCCTGAAGTAGAGAAATGGGAAGGTCAATTCCCCGTTTGAGCCTAAGAGTGCGAAAATAGGCGCATGAACGCAAATTCGCAAACAACTTTGCAGACCCCGATGCAAATTTTGGGGCAGCAGGCCAAAGTGGCCTCAGCCGCCATGGCCAAGGCATCGACTGCCACCAAAAACAGCGCTTTGAAACGCCTGGCTGCTTTGCTGCGCGAAAACACAGAAGCACTCCAAATTGACAACGCCAAAGACTTGGCGCGTGCCCAGGCGGCGGGTTTGGCCGCGCCCATGGTCGACCGCTTGCGCCTCACGCCCCAAATACTGGCCACCTGCGCGGAAGGCTGTGAACAATTGGCCGCCATGCCCGATGTCATTGGTGAAATTTTGGGCATGAAACAACAGCCCAGCGGCATTCGCGTGGGGCAAATGCGCGTCCCTCTGGGGGTGTTTGGCATGATTTTCGAAAGCCGTCCCAATGTCACCATTGAAGCGGCCGGCTTGTCGATCAAAAGTGGCAATGCCTGCATATTGCGAGGCGGTTCCGAAGCCATCGATTCCAACAAAGCCTTGGCGCTCTTGGTTCAGCAAGCCTTGCAAGAATCTGGTTTGCCGGTCCATGCGGTGCAGTTGGTGCAAACCACCGACCGCGAGGCGGTGGGTCAACTCATTGCCATGCCAGAGTATGTCGATGTCATCATTCCCCGTGGCGGCAAGGGCCTTATTGAGCGCATCAGCCGCGAAGCCAAAGTGCCCGTCATCAAACACCTCGATGGCAATTGTCACACCTATGTTGACGACCCATGCGATGTGGCCATGGCCGTGAAAGTGGCCGACAACGCAAAAACTCAAAAATACAGCCCTTGCAATGCCAGCGAAGGCTTGCTGGTGGCGCAGGGCGTGGCCGCAGAATTTTTGCCACTCATTGGCAAGGTCTATGCAGAAAAAGGCGTTGAAATGCGTTGCTGCCCCAAGGCCAAAGTGATTTTGTCGCAAGTCACTGGTGCCAAGTTGTTCGACGCCACCGAGCAAGATTGGTTTGAAGAATATTTGGCACCCATCATCAGCATCAAAGTGGTGGAGGGCTTGGACCAAGCCATTGCCCACATCAACCATTATTCAAGCCATCACACCGATGCCATCCTCACGCGCAACCACATGCATGCACAACGCTTCTTGCGCGAAGTCGATTCAGCCAGCGTGCTGGTCAATGCCAGCACCCGTTTTGCGGATGGTTTTGAATTTGGTTTAGGTGCAGAAATTGGCATCTCTACCGATAAGTTTCATGCCCGTGGGCCGGTCGGTATTGAAGGACTCACTTCGCTTAAGTACGTGGTACTGGGTGACGGTGAAGTTAGAAATTAACAGTAAAAAGGCCTCTATGGTTCCGCATTTAGTCACGGCCTTGAATGGCCCCATCAACGAACTTGAACAACGGGTTCTTGATTCCATGCCCGCCATTGAGCGCTGGTTCAGACTGGAGTGGATGGAGCACACGCCGCCCATTTACACCTCGGTGGACATTCGCAATGCGGGTTTCAAGTTGGCCCCTGTCGACACCAATTTGTTTCCCGGTGGTTGGAACAATTTGTCCACAGAGATGTTGCCTTTGGCTGTGCAAGCCGCACAAGCTGCCATTGAAAAAATTTGCCCCGAAGCCAAGAACTTGCTTATCATTCCAGAGAATCACACACGCAACACGTTTTATTTGAGCAATGTGGTTCAGTTGCAGCGCATCTTTCACATGGCGGGGCTCAATGTGCGCATTGGCTCCATCAATCCAGAAATCAAAGAAGCCACACTCATTGAATTACCCGGTGGCGAGCAAGTCACCTTAGAGCCTGTCATTCGCACCAAGCACCGCCTGGGTTTGAAAGACTTTGACCCCTGCACCATTTTGCTGAACAACGATTTGTCGCCTGGCGCGCCCGGTATTTTGGAAGAGTTGCATGAGCAGCACTTGTTGCCGCCATTGCACGCAGGTTGGAGTGTCCGTCGCAAAACCGTGCATTTTCAGAGCTATGAAGAAGTGGCCAAACGCTTTGGCAAGTTGTTGGGCATTGACCCCTGGCTCATCAACCCCATGTTCAGCCAATGCGGTGATGTCAATTTTGCAGAAGGCCTGGGTATTGAAGCTCTGCGCAGCAACGTCGATTCGCTCTTGACCAAAATCAAGCGCAAGTACAAAGAGTACGGCATCAACGAAAAGCCGTTTGTGGTGGTCAAAGCCGACAACGGCACCTACGGCATGGGCATCATGACGGTGCGCGATGTCTCCGACCTCGATCAGCTGAACCGCAAAACACGCAACAAAATGAGCGTGATCAAAGACGGCCAAGTGGTCAGCGACGTCATCATTCAAGAGGGCGTACTGACCAATGAGCGCATGAACGATGCGGTAGCCGAACCCGTGGTTTACATGATGGACCGTTATGTGGTGGGCGGGTTCTACCGAGTTCACGCAGAGCGCGGTGTCGACGAAAACTTGAATGCGCCAGGCGCTAGTTTTGTACCCTTGGCTTTTGCCGAAGCCCCCCACCTTCCCCAGCCGGGCATGAAGCCTGGTGCCAGCCTGCCCAACCGCTTTTACATGTATGGCGTGATTGGCCGTTTGGCCATGCTGGCGGCCAGTTATGAGCTGGAGTCGACCGACCCTGAAGCCGAGGTTTACGACTAAAGTATTCGAAACTTGGCGCAAGTTGTTGCGGTGCAACATTTCGAGACAGCACTGTCTTTTTGATGCCAGCCCCCATGGCAAAGATTTGAAAAGAGGCGCAAAATTGCGGTCATTTTGAACAAAAGCCCAGCCTCGATGCTGGGCTTATTTTTTGTGTCTTCAAGCAAAACCTCTTTAACGGCCCTGACCGTCGGTGCTATCGGCGTGGTCTACGGCGACATCGGAACCAGTGTTTTGTATGCCATGAAAGAGGTCTTTCGTTCTGGCCATGTGGACTTCACACCACAAAACGTTTATGGCATTTTGTCCATTTTCTTTTGGACACTTACCACCATTGTTTCGGTTAAGTATGTGACCCTTGTCCTCAGGGCTGACAACCACGGCGAGGGTGGTTTGGTCGCCATGTTGGCATTGGCCTCTCAGTCCGTTAAAGACAAACCCCGTTTGCGCAAAGTATTGCTGATGGTCGGCATTTTTGGCACGTGTTTGTTTTATGGCGATGGTGTCATCACGCCGGCCATTTCGGTGCTCTCCGCTGTGGAAGGTTTGGAGATTGTTTCTCCCGCCTTTAAAAAGGCGGTGATACCACTCACTTTGGTCATTTTGTTTTGCTTGTTTGCCCTACAAAAAAGAGGCACCGCAGGCATTGGCAAATTCTTTGGGCCCATTACGCTGGTTTGGTTTGCAGTTATTGCAGTTTTGGGGGCTTATCACATTGCCACTCTGCCTGAAATTTTGTGGGCCATCAGCCCCCACTATGCAGTGATGTTCATGTGGGAGAACCCTGGCACCACCTTCATCATTTTGGGTGCAGTGGTCTTGTGTGTCACTGGCGGCGAGGCGCTCTATGCTGACATGGGTCACTTCGGTAAGAAGCCCATCCGACTGGCCTGGTTCACCACCGTCATGCCCGCATTGACTTTGAATTATTTTGGTCAAGGCGCTTTGCTGTTGTCCAACCCCGAAGCTGTCAAAAATCCTTTTTATATGATGGCCCCCGATTGGGCGCTGATCCCCTTGGTGTGCTTGGCCACCATGGCCACAGTGATTGCTTCCCAAGCTTTGATTACTGGCGCGTTCAGCGTGACCAAGCAAGTGATTCAGTTGGGGTATTTGCCCCGCTTGCAAGTGCTTCACACCAGTGTGAAAGATTTGGGTCAAATCTACATGCCCTTCGTGAACTGGGGCTTGTTCATCTTGATTGTGTTGGCCGTGGCTTTGTTCAAATCATCAAGCAATTTGGCAGCCGCCTATGGCATTGCGGTGTGCACCGATATGTTGATCACAACCATCCTGACTTTCTTTGTGATCCGTTACCACTGGAAATTGCCGCTTTCACTTTGCATTGGCGCGACAGGATTTTTCTTTATGGTGGACTTTGCTTTCTGGGCTTCCAACTTGCTTAAATTTTTGGAGGGTGGCTGGTTCCCCTTGGTCATTGGGGTTGGTATTTTCTTGCTCATGATCACTTGGAGCGATGGACGGCGCTTGCTCAACGATTCGATCAAAGCCGAATCATTCAGCTTGGTGGATTTTTTAGAGGCTGTTCTTGTGGCGCCGCCAGCCCGTGTAGAAGGCACTGCAGTGTTCTTAACCGCAGAGCCTGGCAATGTGCCCAACGCGTTGCTTCACAACTTGAAGCACAACAAAGTGTTGCACCGTCAAAATTTGTTCGTCACGGTGCGCAACCAAGAAGTGCCTTGGATTGGCATAAACAAGCGTTTGGAAATTGAGCCCTTGGGCCATGATTGCTGGCAAGTGATTGTCAACTACGGTTTCAAAAATGATCCCAATTTGCCCAAGGCGTTAGAGCAACTCAAATTCCATGGTGCCGAACTCAACCCCATGAGCACCAGTTATTTCCTGTCACGCGACATTGTGATTCCCACCATTGGGGGCGGCATGGCCACATGGCGAGAAAAATTGTTTGCTCAAATGCACTTGAACGCCAGTGCTGCTGCTGAGTTCTTGAAACTCCCAAACAACTCGGTGGTGGAGTTGGGATCTAAGATTGAAATTTGAAGGCGCATGCCATCAAATTTCTAGCTGATCTGCGAAGTTTTAGTTCTGTGGCAGATCAGTTGCTGCTCATCATCTCGCCCATTTGAAGTGGGCGAGTGCTTGTCCAATCCGTTGGAATTTGAATGCTGTTTTCTGGAAAAAGCATGACCACCGTGGAGCCCAATAAAAACCGCCCCATCTCTTCGCCTTTTTGCAGACGCACATCTTGCGTGTCGTAGCGCCATTCACGCACAGAGTCAGGCCGCGGCGGATTCACCTGACCGTACCACACAGTGGCCATGCTGCCCACGATGGTGGCCCCCACCAAGATCAAAACCATGGGACCTTTTTCGGTTTCAAATTCGCACACCACCCGTTCGTTGCGTGCAAACAAGCCTGGGACTCCGCGTGCCGTGGTGGGATTCACAGAAAACAAATCACCTGGTACATGGATCATGCGCAATAACTTGCCCCCAATCGGCATGTGAATGCGATGGTAATCTCGCGGGCTTAAGTAAAGCGTTGCAAATTGACCGTTTTGAAATTGTGCAGCCAGTGCCGCATCGCCACCGACCAAAGCAAGGGTGCTGTACTGATGGCCTTTGGCTTGAAAGATCTGGTTTCGTTCAATGGCCCCGCATTGGCTGATGGCGCCGTCGACTGGACAAACCCATGTGCTTTTAGACAAGGGACGGGCACCGTCTTTTAAGGGGCGAGTGAAAAATTCATTGAAGCTTTTGTAATGCGCGGGGTCGGCATTGGCCGCTTCGCTCATGTTCACGTTGTAGCGTTTCACAAAACGCTTGATGACCCAGGTGGTGAATGAGCCCCACTCAGCGCTGGCCACGCGGCCCGCCAAGAGGGTCATGGCCAGCTTGGGCATCAGGTATTGCGGTATCACCGCCAATTGATCGGACACTTAGGCTCCCTAGATTCGCATTAGCGCCTATTGTAGAAGGGTCTTCACAGGCGCCAAGAAGGGACTGCGGTCTTTAAAGAGTCAATGATTTTTCAGCACGCCAGCCATACAGCCACTCAAGGGCATCGTAGAAGCGCTCGGGCGTGCGGCCTTCCCACAGTTGGTTTCGAACCAAGCGTTCAACACCTTTGGCGTGATACAGACGCCCCATTTCACGCGCTGACAGCACCACCCTCGCTGTACGTGGAATGCGGCTTTTCTCATACAGCTGAAAGGCTTTGACCACATCGCCTTGGCAATGCTTCATGGCTTCGCCCAAAGTGACAGCGTCTTCAATGGCCATGCAAGCGCCTTGCGCCATGTACTGCAACATGCCGTGCGCTGCATCACCCAGCATGGTCACGCGGCCATCGCCCCATTTTTCGAGTGGGTTGCGATCTGCGGTGGCCCAGCGCCGCCAAGTTTTGGGAAGGTGCAGCATTTGCCTTGCGCGAGGGCAGATGCCCTCGAAGTAACTCAGCACTTCTTCCTTGCTGCCATGCGTCACGCCCCACTCTTCTTCATGTCGGCTGTGAAAGGTCACTACCAGGTTGTATTGCTGACCATCGCGCAGCGGGTAGTGCACCAAGTGGCAGTCGGGGCCCGCCCAAACCACAGGGGCATTGATTTGCAAATCGAGGGGCATTTCTGCCACAGGCACCACCGCGCGGTACACCACGTGGCCCGAAATGCGCGGTGGATCGTTGAACATTTTTTCGCGAATCACAGAGCGAACGCCGTCGGCTGCTATCAAGGCATCGGCTTTGAAGACGCGGCCGTTTTGGTCGACGGCCGTCACGCCTTTGGGGTCTTGAGTCACGCTCACAACCTTGGTCGAGGTTTCCACGTCAATCAAATTGGAGCCTTGCGTGCCTTCCAACATCGAGGTGTGGATGTCGGCACGGTGAATCACGGCGTAAGGGTTTTTGAAGCGGTCGCGAAAAGCCTGGCCCACTGGAAAGCTGCCAATCTCAGAGCCATCCACAGCATCCATCATGATGAGCCGTTCGGTGAACACAGCCCGTTTGCGAGCATTTTCACCCACACCTAAAGAATCAAGCGCAGCAAAGGCATTCGGCCCCAGTTGAACACCCGCGCCAATTTCACCCAACTCAGTCGCTTGTTCTAAAACAGTGACATGAACACCTTGTTGACTGAGTGCGACTGCCGCAGCCAAACCGCCAATACCGCCGCCCACCACAATGAACTTTTTGCCCGTGCTGCTCATGCAGAGAACTCCTGATAGAAGCCCAACGCGCGCTGAGTAGGCGCATCGTCCACATGGAAAAGATAGGCTTGGGCGTTGCTGGCGCGGTGCTTAATTTGAGCGTGTGTGGGAATGGCCACCGTATCGCCTTCCGACCATTTCAGTGTCACGCCATCGATTTCAGATTCGCCGCGGCCTTCAATCACATGCATGACCGAACTGGCTGAACGACGACGTGGACTGAAGTCGAGGCCATCTCTTAAAAGTTGTGCAGAGAAACCCAAAGTGGGCAAACAAGGCGCGCCTGTTTCTGGGTTCACATAAGCCAATTGAACAGCATCGTGTTGGGGCGTGCCTTTTTCGAGCGCCAACAAAGCTTTGCGCACATCCACCCAGGGGTAACGAATTTGGGGATAAGGCGCGCGCACCGATTGGCTCAATGAACTGAAAGGCACCAGGCCTGCACGTTGGTATTTGGTTTGCGAGGCGTCCAAATCTGGGCTGGCATTTTGCGAGGGTCCTTCAATGGCGTAGGAAGCCTCCATACCGTAGACCATGGGTAAATCGAGTGCATCCATCCACACCACAGGGCCTTGGCCCTCATGGCCGTGTTCATGCCAAAGTCCGGCAGGTGTCAAGATCAAGTCGCCTTTGTGCATGGGGCATTTCTCACCTTGCACGGTGGTGAAGCCGCCTTCGCCTTCCACCACAAAGCGCACTGCGCTGGGTGTGTGACGGTGGTTGGGGGCGACCTCGCCTGGCAATATCAATTGCATGCCAACGTAGATGTTCGGGGTGGCGACCAATTTTTCAATGCCGTGCCCTGGGTTGCACAACACCAAGACGCGGCGCTCTGCTTTTTCAATAGGGGTGAGTTCCCCAGCGCGCATGAGCTGCGGGCGCACATCTTTGTAATGCCAAACAAAGGGCTGAGTGGCTCGCGATGGCTTTCCGCGAGGCAACAGACCTCGCAATTGCGGCCACAAAGGCGCAATCGACAGGGCGGTCATGTCGGCAATGTAGTCTGCCGGCAAGTCTTCTAAACGGCCTAAGGAATCAGTCTGTTGAGAGGCGTTCAAGATCGGTCTCCTAAGGATTTTCTTTGATTTAATAAGTATACATATTAATTTAAGCTTGGCAAGCTGACGACAAGGGGCTGACTTCGGTGGGCCAAGAAGCTTTAGAAACCTGCATGGGGTCAGCAATTGACAGGCGTCTGCGAGGCACAATCAAAGCATGAATTATTTATTGAATGTCGAAAACTTGGTCAAAAGTTTTGGCAGCAACACTGTTGTGGACGATCTGTCCTTTCGCATCTCACCCGGAGAATGTCTGGGTGTGATTGGCCCCAACGGTGCTGGCAAAACGACCACCCTTCGGATGTGCCTGGGTTTGACCGCACCAGACGCAGGCCGCATCACTTATTTTGAAAACCTGTCCATGCCCGACGAAGCCTTGGCCATCAAGGCACGTTTGGGCGTCGTGGCTCAAATGGACACCTTAGACCCTGATTTCACCGCCGAAGAAAATTTGCTGGTGTATGGTCGTTACTTCGGCATGAAAGACCGCGACATCAAATCCAGGATTGCCAACCTGTTGGAGTTTGGCGCATTGACCAGCAAAGCCAAAGCCAAGCCGGGAGAGTTGTCTGGCGGCATGAAACGCCGCTTGAGTTTGGCGCGTGCGCTTATCAATCAACCGCAAATGTTGATGTTGGACGAGCCCACCACAGGCCTAGACCCGCAAGCGCGACACCTCATGTGGGAGCGTTTGCAAATGCTCATGCAAGAAGGCAAATCCATTTTGCTCACCACCCATTTCATGGACGAGGCGGAGCGTTTGTGCGATCGCTTGTTGGTCATTGACCATGGCAAAAAAATAGCCGAAGGCAAGCCGCGCGATTTGATTGCACAACATTTAGAACCCGATGTGGTTGAGTTGTATGGGCAAGGTGCTTTGGCCTTGGCCGACGAGGACTCACCTTTGAGGCAACATGCTGCACGTGTTGAAATCAGCGGCGAAACGGCTTTCTTCTACACGTCGCAAGCCCAGCCTTTGCTCATGGCTTTGCAGGCATGGCCGCAGGTTCGAAGCCTGCATCGCCCCGCCAACTTAGAAGACTTGTTCTTGAAACTCACCGGTCGACAAATCAGGGAGAACGCATGATGCGCAAACAACATGTGATTCCATCTGTTTGGGCGCCGCCGCAATTGTCCATGCGCTGGTGGCCTGTTTTCTTACGCAACCTTTTGGTATGGCGCAAGCTGGCGCTTCCCAGCCTGGTGGGCAACATTGCCGAGCCCCTCATGTGGTTGGTCGCCTTTGGCTATGGCTTGGGCGCATTGGTGGGCGAGGTGAGTACGGGCGGTCAGCAAGTACCCTACATTTTGTTTTTCGCCAGTGGCAGCATTTGCATGAGTGCCATGAACGCAGCCTCGTTTGAGGCTTTGTATTCCGCTTTTTCGCGCATGCACATGCAAAAAACCTGGGACGGTATTATGAACGCGCCAGTGCGTTTGGACGATGTGGTCATGGCCGAAATGTTGTGGGCTTCGTTCAAAGCACTGTTCACAGTGACTGCCATTTTGGGGGTCATGCTGGTCTTGGGCATCAGCCACAGTTGGAAGCTGTTGTTGGCATGGCCGGTGTTGTGGATGGTGGGCGTGACCTTCAGTTGCATTGCGCTGATCTTCAATGCCCTGGCCAAAGGCTATGACTTTTTCACGTACTACTTCACCTTGTTTTTAACGCCCATGATGTTCTTATCGGGCATTTATTTTCCGCGCACACAATTGCCAGGCTGGCTGCAAACGATCACTGACTATTTCCCCTTGACAGCGGCCATCGAGCTGGTTCGGCCTTTGTTTTTGGACCAATGGCCAACCCATGTCGCCAGCAATTTGTGTTTGCTGATCGGCGTGACGGTTATCGCTTTTTGGGTGGCCTTGTCCTTAACGCGCAAGCGTTTCAGAGCTTGACATCAAGCCTTGCTAGAATTTTTTAACTTTCCATTTTTAAAATCATGATCATTCAAAAAGTTGGCATCATAGGCGCAGGCACCATGGGTAACGGCATTGCACAAGCGTGTGCAGTCGTCGGTATTCCAGTGGTGATGGTGGATATTTCTGAAGCAGCCGTGGCCAAGGGCATTGCCACGGTGTCTGGCAGCTTAGACCGCTTGCTGAAAAAAGAAAAAATAACGGAGGCCGATAAAGCCGCCGCACTTTCTAAAATTCAAGGCAGTACACAGTACGAAGACTTGCAAGACGCTGATTTGGTCATTGAGGCCGCCACAGAAAATCAAGATTTGAAAATCAAAATCTTGAAACAGCTTGATGGCATGCTGGCACCCGAAGTCATCATCGCATCGAACACGTCTTCGATTTCGATCACACAACTGGCTGCTGTGACCACGCGTGCCGATCGCTTTATTGGCATGCACTTTTTCAACCCCGTACCCATGATGGCGCTGGTGGAAATTATTCGCGGTTTGCAAACCAGCAATGCCACCCACGATGCCGTGCATGCCTTGGCCACAGCCTTGGGCAAAACGCCCATCACGGTGAAGAACGCGCCAGGCTTTGTGGTCAACCGCATCTTGGTGCCCATGATCAATGAAGCGCTGTTTGTGTTGTCAGAAGGCTTGGCCACACCCGACGACATCGATGCCGGCATGAAGCTGGGCTGCAACCAACCCATTGGCCCCTTGGCCTTGGCCGACATGATTGGATTGGATGTGTGTCTGGCCGTCATGGAGGTGTACCTCAAAGAATTTGGCGACAGCAAATACCGCCCGTGTCCCCTTTTGAAAGAGTTGGTGGCCGCAGGCAGATTGGGCCGCAAAACAGGTCATGGTGTTTATCAATATTGATCTTGCGCAAGCGCGTTTTGATTAGATCTGTTTAAACTGAGTGCAAGGATTTCTATGACGACCATTCATCCTGAAGGCGGCATTGACTTGGAAGTTAGAGGCGGTGTGCTGTTGATCGGCATTAACCGGCCCAACAAGCTCAACGGCTTCACGCCCAAGATGTACCGCGAGTTAGGCGAGGCCTACACGCGGCTGGACGACGACCCGTCATTGCGCGTTGGCGTATTGCACGCCATGGGCGAGCACTTCACAGCGGGCCTTGATTTGCCAACTATCGCACCCCTCATGCAGCGCGGCGAAAAAGCCGTGCCGCTGGGTTTGGTCGACCCTTTGAATTTGGGCATGGAAGGCTATCGCCGCCGTACCAAGCCCATGGTGGTGGCGGTGCAAGGCATTACTTACACCTTGGGCATAGAGTTGATGCTGGCGGCCGACATTGTGGTGGCTGCTGACAATTGCCGTTTCTCTCAATTGGAAGTCAAGCGCGGCATCATGGCCACGGGTGGCGCCACCTTGCGCATGGCTGAGCGCGCAGGCACGGGCAATGCCTTGTTGCATTTGCTCACGGGCGATGAGTTTGGCAGCGCAGAAGCATTGCGCTTGAATTTTGTACAGCGCGTGGTGCCGGCAGGAATGCAATTGAGCGAAGCGCTGAACATGGCACAAGCCATAGCAGCGCAAGCGCCGATGGCCGTGGTGGCCACAAGACAAAATGTTTTGAAGGCGGTAGAGGAAGGACCTCTGGTTGCCATGCATGAAT
Source organism: Limnohabitans sp. (assembly GCA_009693505.1). Taxonomy (GTDB): domain Bacteria; phylum Pseudomonadota; class Gammaproteobacteria; order Burkholderiales; family Burkholderiaceae_C; genus Limnohabitans_A. Next base: position 15,879 of record SHXD01000007.1, on the reverse strand, counting down.
TTATAGCGGTTCAAAAAACCTTGTCTAACAGCGAAGACGCCAAAGAGGGCGTGCAGTCCTTCATCGAAAAACGCGTAGCTCGGTTCACTGGAAAATAGCATTGTGAGCAATGAACTAAGCGCTAACAGCCATGTCAATCCTTACACCTCGCTCACGCCAGATTTTGTTTTAGACGCTTTGGCCGACACGGGTCTGATGGGCGATGGTCGTCTTACTGCATTAAGTTCTTACGAGAACCGCGTGTACCAAATCCACTTGGAAACAGAACGCACGCCGACCCAAACCGATGGCACGCCTGTGCCTGACAGTGTGGTGGCTAAGTTTTACAGGCCTGGTCGGTGGGCCGATGCGCAGATACAAGAAGAGCACGACTTCGCGGCAGAGTTGGTGGCCGCAGAAGTCCCGGTGGTGCCGCCTTTGAATTTGCAAGGACGGACTTTGCATCAGAAGGCTTTTGCAAACGGTGCAAACAGGTCCGAGACACCGGCTTCTGGTTTTTCTATGAATCAAAAAGACTTCCAAGGCTTTTCCTTTTCAGTCAGTGAGCGGCGTGGTGGACGCCCTCCTGAGTTGGACGACGATGAAGTGTTGGAATGGATTGGTCGTTTTTTGGCGCGCATTCACACTGTGGGTGCTGCCAAGCCATTTCACAATCGACCTGCACTCAGCATCGATACCTTCATGCAAGAGCCCAAAGATTGGCTGTCCAAGAACAAAGCCATTCCGATGGAGGTAGAGCGCGCATGGCAAGACACTTGGCAGCAAGCCATGGATGTGATGCATGCCAATGGCCTAGGCGTTGCACATGGCAGTGACTGGCCTAATTTTCAAATGCTGCGATTGCATGGCGATTGCCATCCAGGCAATATTTTGTGGACGCCTGCCGACTTGCCAGGCGGAGGCCCACATTTCGTTGACTTAGACGATGCCCGCATGGGCCCCGCTGTGCAAGATTTGTGGATGTTGTTGTCTGGCGATCGCAAGCAACGCTCAGGACAGTTGAGCATGTTGTTAGAAGGCTATGAGCAAGTGCGCGATTTTGATCGACGCGAGTTGGCACTGATTGAGCCGCTGCGCACTTTGCGCTTGGTGCATTACAGCGCTTGGTTAGCGCGCCGTTGGGACGATCCTATTTTCCCCATCAACTTTCCTTGGTTTGGCACGCCAGATTACTGGCGCGGCCAAGTGCAAATGTTGGAAGAGCAGATCGAGCAAATGCAAGAGCCGCTCTTGGTGGTTTAAACCAATAACGCGTTCACGCGGCGCACATAAGCCGCTGGATCTGCAGGCATACCGCCTTCGGCCAGCAATGCTTGGTCAAACAAAATATGGGCCAGGTCATGGAAGTGCACGGAGCCTTCGAGCTTCTTGACCAAAGCGTGTTCAGGATTGACTTCCAACACAGGCTTAGATTCAGGTGCTTCTTGGCCCGCTTGTTTGAGCATGCGGGCCAATTGCATGCTCATGCCATTGTCGGTGACCACCAAGCAAGCAGGTGAGTCCACCAAGCGGCTGGTCACGCGCACATCTTCGGCTTTGTCCTTCAAAGCTTCTTTCAATTTGGCCAGCAAAGGTTTGAAGGCTTCGGCGGCTTCTTCAGCGGCTTTCTTTTCTTCTTCGTCTTGCAGGGTGCCTAAGTCGACAGCGCCTTTGGCCACGCTTTGCATGGGGGTGCCGTCAAACTCGTTCAAGAAGTTCAAGGCCCACTCGTCCACGCGATCGGTCATGAGCAAAACTTCAATGCCTTTCTTCTTGAACACTTCCAGTTGCGGGCTGTGCTTGGCTGCAGCCAAAGTGTCGGCGGTGATGTAGTAGATGGCTTCTTGGCCTTCTTTCATGCGCGCTTTATAGGCGGTCAAAGACACGCTGACTTCATCGGACGACGTAGAGGCAAAGCGCAACAATTTGGCCAAGCGATCGCGGTTGCCAAAGTCTTCGCCCAAACCTTCTTTAAGCACTGCGCCAAACTCTTTGTAGAAACTTGTGTACTGGCCTAGTTTGGCTTTGTCCTCTTCGCTCACCACGTCGGTCACTTCGTCGGCAGCGGTGGAGGGCGCTGCGTCGTGCTTGGCCAAGTCTTCCAACATGGACAACACACGCTTGGTACAGCCTTCGCGAATGGCTTTCACGTCGCGGCTTTCTTGCAGCAACTCGCGGCTCACGTTTAAAGGCAAATCGGCAGAGTCGACCACGCCTTTGACGAAACGCAAATAGCTGGGCATCAAGGCCTCTGCGTCGTCCATGATGAAGACGCGTTTCACATACAACTTGATGCCGGCTTTCTTTTCGCGGTTCCACAAGTCTTGCGGTGCTTGCGAAGGAATGTACAAAAGTTGCGTGTACTCGGTGCTGCCTTCCACCCGGTTGTGAGTCCAAGTGAGCGGTTCGGCAAAGTCTTTGCTAATGTGTTTGTAGAACTCTTTGTACTGCTCTTCTGTCACATCCTTTTTAGGACGCGTCCACAGCGCAGTTGCCTTGTTGATGGCTTCCCATTCGCCAGTTTTAACCATGCTGCCAGGTTGACGGCCTTCGCTTTCGTCCTTGCCAATCAGTTCGCCATCTTTCCACTCTTCTTTTTCCATCAAGATGGGCAAGCTGATATGGTCAGAATATTTACCAACGATTTCTTTCAATTTCCAAGTGTTGGCGTATTGCAGTGCGTCTTCGCGCAAATGCAAAATGATGCTGGAGCCCCGATGTGCGAGCTCGATGTTTTCAACTTCAAAATCGCCCGTTCCACCACTGATCCAGCGCACACCCTCGGATGCAGGCGCGCCGGCGCGGCGCGTTTCCACTGTGATCTTGTCGGCCACAATGAACCCAGAATAGAAGCCCACGCCAAACTGACCAATGAGTTGGGCATCGGCCTTTTGATCACCCGAGAGCTTGCTCACAAAGTCTTTGGTGCCGCTTTTGGCAATGGTGCCCAAGTTGTCGATGGCCTCTTGGGCCGTCATGCCAATGCCGTTGTCGGTAATGGTCAGGGTCTGAGCCTCGGTGTCAAACGACAAACGGACTTCCAAATTGGGCTGACTTTCGTACAGCGCGTCGTTGTTCAGAGCTTCAAAGCGCAGTTTGTCGCAGGCGTCCGAAGCGTTGGAGACCAATTCGCGTACAAAAATTTCGGGGTTGGAATAAAGGGAGTGGGTGACCAAGTGCAAAAGTTGGGCGACTTCGGCTTGGAATGCATGTGTCTTTTTAGTCATCTTCGAATCTAGAAACAGGGGTTGAAAATAGGGTTAACAGCGTGCTGCCCATCAGGCAACGGGGTCAAAAAATGACCCGCACCCCCAGATTTGGGGGTGAGAGGGCCAATTTCAAGGGGTCTTTGGGGCGGGGTTATCTCGCTTGCGCCCCAACTTCTTTGTTCCAACGGTCTAGCAGGCGCTTGCGCTCTGCGGCCTTGCCGTATTTTTCAAAGTCGTACTTGATCAACCTGACTTCGTCGAGCGATGGAATGCGCGGGTCGGGCTTGAAAGTTTTGTTAGCTGGAAATTGCAGGCTACCCGCCAAACCGCCAATTTTTTGGCCTTCAGCGCTCATGAGCCAGTCGTAATATTGTTTGGCCGCAGCCGCGTTGCGCGCGCCTTTGATGAGCGCGATGCCACCAATTTCAAAGCTGGTCCCTTCGCAGGGTGCACCAGATTGCACGGGGTACTTGTTGTGTTTCCAAAGGTCAAAACCAAACATAAAACTGATCCCTACAGCAACTTCGCCCTTGGCCACATTGGGCGCTTGGGCCGTGCCACTGCGGGTGTATTGGGTCACATTGGCGTTGAGCTTTTTCATGTATTCAAAAGCGGCTTCCTCGCCCATCAGTTGAACCAGACCTGCCAAGATGGTGTAGGCCGTGCCACTGGAAGCGGGGTGTGAAATTTCAACCTCGCCTTTGTAAATGGGCTTGATCAAATCTGCCCAGCACTTGGGCACAGGGAGGTTTTTCTTTTTCAGCAATTCTGTGTTCCAACCAAAGCCAATGGCGCTGGTGTAGAAGCCGCCCACTTTGTTTTCCGACATGGCGTATTGGCGAACACTCCAGCCGTAGAGGTCATTGATGTAGGTGGGACGGTAGGGCGTGAGCAAGCCAATTTCAGCAGCTTGCAAAAATGGATCGCCTGTGCCGCCCCACCAAATGTCGGTTTTGGGGTTGGCGGCTTCAGCACGAATTTGGGCCAAGGCCTCACCCGTGGCTTTACGTGTTTGCAGCACCGTGATGCCTGTGGCTTTTGTGAATGCTTGCGCCGCCATTTCGCACCAGCTTTGATCGGTGCTGCAAATGGCATTCACGGTGGCAGTCTGAGCGCCAGAGCTCAGCGCGCTACTTAAGACGCACAGGCCCAATGCAGTTTTCCAAGTTTTTTTCAATATTGAGTTCATCCTGTTTTGCTCCAAATTAAAAAGATTCTTTGGGACCCAAATAACGCCACTGCCCCACCGGCAAAGCACCGAGGCTGATGCGGCCCATGCGAATGCGTTTGAGTCCCACAACCTTCAGACCTACTTGTTCGCACATGCGCCGAATTTGGCGCTTCTTGCCTTCTTTCAGCACAAAGCGAAGTTGCTCTGGGTTTTGCCATTCCACTTGAGCCGGCTTCAAAGGCTTGCCATCCAAGCTCAAGCCGTGACACAGTCTTTGCATTTGTGCCGCTGGAAAATACGCTTGCACATTGACTGCAACATCGCCTTGCGGCCCCGCGCAAGTGACGCGCACCAAATATTCTTTCTCCATCTCGGCGTTTTCACCAATGAGTTGACGCGCCACTCGGCCATCTTGCGTCATGACCAGCAGGCCCACAGAGTCAATGTCCAAGCGGCCCGCAGGTGCAAGGCCTTTGAATTGTGCCGGGCTAAAGCGAATGCGGGTGGTGTCGCCAGTCCATTGATTGCGCGCTTGAAACAAGACCATTGCAGGCTCGTGCCCGTCCTCTGCTTGACCACTCACGTAGCCCATGGGTTTGTGCAGAATGACAGTCACTTGCTGTTCTTGTTGGGCTTGGGCTTCAGGCTCAACCGTGATGCGATCGTTGGAGCCTACCTGCATGCCCATCTCGGCCACTTGGCCGTTGACCATGACCCAGCCGCGCTCTATCCAGGTATCGGCCTCTCGGCGAGAGCACAGGCCCAATTCAGCCATGCGCTTGTTCAAGCGGACAGTGGTGGCGCCAGAAGCACTGGGGTGTGCGCTTGAAACCGCGTTGGCAGGTCGTGGTGCGCGAGCAAAGTTAGGCTTAGGCGGGAGCTGATTCATAAAACGTTTTCTTTGGGCGGATTGTCCCTGCTTCTGCGGTCAATCATGCGGGTTTGGAGGCCGTGCAAATTCAAAATTCGAACACCACCATATTCAACCCGAATGAGTTCCTTTTCTTGCAGGTGAATCATGGCTTCATTCACGCGCTGTCTGGAAAGCCCCACCAAATAAGCAAGCTCTTGTTGGGTAATGCGCAGCAAATCGCCAACACCTGAAAACAAAACAGGATTAAAGAGTGCCGCCAAATTGCGGGCAACGCGCAAATCAGGATTGCTCAATCGGTCAAACTCCCTGGCCGCAATGAACTGAGCCAAGCGCTCATTCAACTGGTTCATGACAAAGCGGTTAAAACCCAGTGAGTTGTCAATCAGCCAGTGAAAGGTGTCTAGCGGCAAACCCGCAACCACACTGGCGCGCAAGGCTTGGATGTTGTAGCGATAAGCTTCGCGTTTCAAAGCAGTCCCTTCACCAAACCAACCGCCGGGCGGTACGCCGGTAAATGTCATGGTATGGCCATCCTCGTTGTCGGTGCTCATTTTGAGCAGACCCGAGACGGTGCCAAACCAGAAAGTGACCGGGCGCCCCACGCGGCACACAAAATCGCCTTTTTCTGCATCGCCCACCCGCAGCGCATTGACAGCGCGATCGCGCTCCTTGGCTTGCAACAAAGAAAGCCACGGAATATTGACCAATTCCTCCTTGTTAGGAGGCCGTCTTCTTTGATACAGGTCAGATCTCATGTCAAGGTTCTGTAATACGTTAAAAATACTAGGGAAAATCCTAATGGAGGATGCCTTAGATTGTCGTCGAAATGACAGCTTAGCGTCAAACTATAGTCTAGCATTCAGTCTAAGTTTTCAACAAGCCTCTCTTTATTCAGATGAGGCGGCGAACAATTTAGGACCCGCATGCAGACGACATTTCCAAAATTGCTTTTGAAGCATGCCGCAGATCGCCCCAATGCGCCCGCCATGCGTGAGAAAGAATATGGCATTTGGCAAGCCATCAGTTGGCAAGACATGGCCCACATGGTGACCCACATGGCTTGCGGACTGCATCTTGCGGGCTTGAAGCGGGGTGAGCACATGATTGTGGTGGGCTCAAACCGCCCACGTTTATATGCCACGATGCTGGCTGCGCAATCCTTGGGCGCCATTCCAATCCCGCTTTATCAAGACGCCGCAGCAGCCGAATGCGTGTTCCCCATGACCAACGCTGAAGTGCGTTTGTGTGTGGTGGAAGACCAAGAGCAGGTCGACAAAATGTTGGAAGTGCGCGAGTCCTATTCTGCGCTCGAGCGCATTTATTTTGACAATCCACGTGGCTTGCGTAAATACGATGAGTCCGGACTCGGCTCGGTGGACGAATTGTTGGCAGTTGGCGAAGCATTTTCCAAGCAACACCCCCACTTTTACAAAGAACAAGTTGAAGTTGGCACCAAAGAAGATGTGGCGGCCATGTTCTTCACATCCGGCACCACGGGCAACCCTAAAGGCGTGGTTCACACGCATGGTACTTTGATTGACCGCGCGCAAGCTGGCGCCGAATTTGATCACCTCACATCCAATGAAGATGTGCTGGCCTATTTGCCACCCGCCTGGATTGGACAAAATATTTTCAGCTATGCACAGTGGTTGGTGGCAGGCTACGTGGTCAATTGCCCAGAGTCTGCGGCCACTGTCATGATCGACTTGAAAGAGATTGGTCCCACCTATTACTTTGCGCCGCCTCGTGTCTTTGAAGGCATGCTCACCAGTGTGAGCATTCGCATGGAAGATGCCAGCGCCGTTAAGCGCAACATTTACAAATACTTTATGAGCTTGGCCATGAAAGTTGGCCCTCAGCGCATGGAAGGCGAATCAATTGGCTTGCTCAACAGCCTGATGTATGGCTTGGGCAATTTGTTGGTTTACGGCCCACTGCGCAACAGCCTTGGCTTTAGCCGTGTGCGTGTGGCCTACACCGCGGGTGAAGCCATTGGCCCCGATTTGTTCACCTTCTTTCGCTCCATCGGCGTCAACTTGAAACAGCTTTATGGCTCCACTGAGACGGCTGTGTTTGTGTGCTTGCAGCCCGACAACCAAGCACGCGCCGACACCGTGGGTGTGCCTTGCCGTGGTGTTGAAATCAAAGTGGCCGACAATGGCGAAATTTTGGTCAAGTCACCTGGCTTGCTCAAAGGCTATTACAAAAATCCAGAAGCCACCGCCGAAGTTTTGACAGCAGATGGCTGGTACCACACCAGCGATGCGGGTTTCTTAGACAGCCATGGCCACTTGAAAATCATCGACCGCGTGAAAGACGTGGGCCGTATCAAAGGGGGCAACAACGACGGCGCCATGTTTGCGCCCAAGTATGTTGAAAACAAACTCAAATTTTTCCCGCACATCAAAGAAGTGGTGGCCTATGGCGATCAGCGCGAAAAAGTCTGCGTCATGATCAACATCGATTTTGATGCGGTCGGCAACTGGGCCGAGCGCCGCAACTTGCCTTACGCCGGTTACACCGACTTGGCGCAAAAGCCAGAAGTCTATCAACTCATCAGAGAGTGTGTTGAGCAAGTCAACGCCGACCTGGCCGAAGACACCTTGTTGGCGGGTAGCCAAGTGAGTCGCTTCTTGGTGCTGCACAAAGAGTTGGATGCCGATGACGGCGAACTCACACGCACCAACAAAGTTCGTCGCGGCTTCATTGCCGAGAAATACCTGCCCTTGGTAGACGCCTTGTATGGTGGTTTGACCACCCAGTTCATCGAAACGGTGGTGAAGTTTGAAGATGGCCGCTCAGGCAGTGTCAGTGCCACTCTCAACATTTCAGATGCTCAAACATTTGTGCCCGTAAAGGCGGCAGCTTGAAGTCTACAAAGGCTGAAGCAGAGAACACACTATGACAAAAAAAATTGGTGACGTTATTCTGGATGTGAACAACATCAGTCTCAGATTCGGCGGTGTGAAAGCGCTGACCGACATCTCATTCAACGTTCGTGAGCATGAAGTCAGGGCCATCATTGGACCTAACGGCGCTGGCAAGAGTTCCATGTTGAACTGCATTAACGGTGTCTATGAACCCCAAGAGGGCAGCATTTCTTTCCGTGGCCAAACCTTCAGCCACATGGACAGCCGGCAAGTTGCAGAAATGGGCATTGCCCGAACATTTCAAAACTTGGCATTGTTCAAAGGCATGAGCGTGATTGACAACATCATGACTGGCAGGAATTTGAGAATTAAAAGCAATATATTCATGCAAGCCTTGCGCATTGGCCCTGCCCAACGCGAAGAAGAGGAGCACCGTGACTTTGTCGAGCACATCATCGACTTCCTTGAAATTCAAGCCCATCGCAAAACACCTGTGGGTCAATTGCCTTATGGTTTGCAGAAACGTGTCGACTTGGGCCGTGCCTTGGCCATGGAACCTCAAGTTCTTTTGCTAGACGAACCCATGGCCGGCATGAACATGGAAGAAAAGCAAGACATGAGTCGTTTCATCTTGGATGTCAACGACGAGTTTGGCACCACCATTGTGCTGATTGAGCACGACATGAGTGTCGTGATGGACATCTCAGACCGTGTGGTGGTTTTGGACTATGGAAAAAAAATTGGCGACGGAACCCCCGAAGAAGTCCGTAACAACGAAGAAGTGATCAGTGCCTATCTGGGCACCAGTCATTAAGGAACACATCACATGGCATTTTTCTTAGAAGCTCTTTTAGGCGGCCTGATGGCCGGCATGCTGTATTCACTTGTTGCGCTTGGGTTTGTGCTTATTTTCAAAGCTTCTGGTGTGTTTAATTTTGCGCAAGGTGCCATGGTGCTGTTTGCTGCTTTGGCCATGGCGCGCTTCTCTGAATGGGTTCCTCAAATATTGGGGCTCGACAACAAAGTCCTTTCAAACGTCATCGCTTTTGCCTTGGCGGCAGTCTTGATGTTTGTGTTGGCTTGGCTCATTGAGCGATTTGTGTTGCGTCACTTGGTCAACCAAGAGGGCGTTACTTTGCTGATGGCCACCTTGGGCATTACGTATTTCATTGACGGCTTGGGTCAGACCATCTTTGGCAGCGACATTTACAAAATCGATGTGGGCATGCCCAAAGAACCTGTGTTCCTTCTAGATTCTGTTTTTCCAGGTGGTGTCTTGGTTAACTTGGAAGATGTTTACGCTGCCCTGATTGCGGCCTTGCTGGTGGTCACATTGTCTCTGTTTTTCCAAAAAACAAGCACAGGCAGAGCCTTGCGTGCAGTTGCAGATGACCATCAGGCAGCTCAGTCGATTGGCATTCCATTGAATCAAATTTGGGTCATCGTTTGGTTTGTTGCCGGCATCACAGCGTTGGTGGCGGGCATCATTTGGGGCTCCAAAATGGGCGTTCAGTTTTCTTTGACAACGGTTGCTTTAAGAGCCTTGCCCGTCATCATTTTGGGCGGCTTGACATCGGTGCCAGGCGCCATCATTGGCGGCTTGATCATTGGCGTGGGAGAAAAATTGTCAGAAGTGTTTCTCGGCCCCTATGTCGGTGGTGGCATTGAAATTTGGTTTGCGTATGTCCTTGCGTTGATCTTTTTGCTGTTTCGACCACAGGGTTTGTTTGGTGAAAAAATCATTGATCGCGTTTAAGGAAGCACAACATGTTCTACAGAGAAAACGGTCAATTTAAAACTTCTTACCGAAGTGACCAACAAATTTTTACAATTACCCAAGACCGATGGGCCATCTTCGCGTTGATTGCATTTGCCTTCGTGGGTGTGCCTTTGTTGGTTGATGAATACATGTTCAGGGCCATCTTGATTCCCTTCTTGATCTTGTCCTTGGCGGCGCTGGGCGTGAATATTCTGGTGGGTTATTGCGGCCAAATATCTTTGGGCTCGGGTGCATTCATGGCGGTGGGCGCCTACATGGCCTACAACACCTACATTCGAATAGATGGCATTCCCCTCATCGTTGCGCTTCTGAGCGGTGGATTTTTTGCAACGCTGGTCGGTATCTTTTTTGGCATCCCCAGTTTGCGTGTCAAAGGACTCTATTTGGCGGTAGCCACTCTGGCCGCACAATTCTTTTGTGATTGGGCCTTTCTTCGCGTGGGTTGGTTCACCAACAACACGCCGTCTGGCTCAGTTTCGGTCTCTAACTTGAGCATCATGGGTCTGGCCATTGAGACACCCGTCGAAAAGTATTTGTTCTGCTTGGTATTCTTGATTGTCTTTGGCCTGCTGGCTAAGAATTTGGTCCGTTCAGCCATTGGTCGTGAGTGGATGGCCATTCGCGACATGGATGTGGCTGCGGCTGTCATTGGTATTCGCCCCATGTACGCCAAGCTCAGCGCTTTTGCGGTGAGCTCCTTCATTGTGGGCGTCGCAGGTGGTTTGTGGGGCTTTGTGCATTTGGGCTCTTGGGAGCCAGCGGCGTTTTCAATAGACCGTTCATTCCAATTGCTGTTCATGGTGATCATTGGTGGCATGGGCTCCATCATGGGCAGCTTTTTTGGTGCGGCGTTCATTGTGGTGCTGCCCATTTTCCTCAATCAGTTTTTGCCTTGGGCGGGTAGCTTGGTGGGCGTGGTCATTTCCACTGCAGCCATCTCTCACTCAGAGTTCATGATTTTTGGTGCCTTGATTGTGTGGTTCTTGATTGTGGAACCGCATGGCTTGGCCAAACTGTGGTCGGTGGCCAAGCAAAAGCTGCGTTTATGGCCATTCCCTCATTGATTTTTCCCTCAGTGCTTCACACTTTACTTTACAGGAGACAACCATGAAGCTTCGTCAACTCGCTATGGCCGCCACGATGGCCGCTGCAGGACTTACCAGCGCGCTGGTCAGCACCGTAGCAACTGCTCAAGCCAAAGAGCAATTCTTCCCAGTTTTGGTCTACAGAACCGGCGCTTACGCACCCAATGGCGTGCCATTCGCCAACGGCTTCGTCGACTACCTCAAACTTGTCAACGCACGCGGCGGTATCAATGGCGTGAAAGTCAGCTTCGAAGAATGCGAAACTGGCTACGCCACTGACCGTGGTGTTGAGTGCTATGAGCGTCTCAAAGGCAAAAATGGTGGCGCTACTGTGTTCCAGCCTTTGTCAACAGGCATTACTTTTGCGCTGACCGAAAAAGCCCCTGGCGACAAGATTCCTTTGATCACAGCAGGTTACGGCCGCAGCGAATCAGCTGATGGTGGCGTCTTTAAGTGGAACTTCCCCTTGGCCGGTACCTACTGGGTTGCAGGCGATGTGATCATTCAAGACATAGCCAAAAAAGTAGGTGGTGCTGACAAACTCAAGGGCAAACACATTGCCTTGGTTTACCACGACAGCCCCTTTGGTAAAGAAGCGATTCCTATTTTGCAAGAGCGCGCTGCCATGCACGGCTTCAAGCTGAGCTTGTTACCCGTTACACACCCTGGTGTGGAGCAAAAGTCGACATGGTTGCAAATTCGCCGCGATCGCCCAGACTACGTTTTGAACTGGGGTTGGGGTGTGATGAACTCCACCTTGCTCAAAGAAGCGCAAGCCACAGGTTACCCACGTGAGCAAATTTATGGCGTGTGGTGGGCCGGTGCAGAGCCAGATGTCAAAGACATTGGCATGGGCGGTAAGGGCTACAACGCCCTCACCATGCAACACGGTGCCGAAAAGGGCTCTGCTGTTGTGAAAGAGGTGCTGGAGAAGTTGCACGCCAAAGGCCAAGGCACAGGCCCCAAGGATGAAGTCGGCGAAGTGCTTTATATGCGCGGCCTGTTCAGCGCCATGTTTGGTATTGAAGGTGTTCGTCAAGCCCAAGAGAAATACGGCAAAGGCAAAGTCATGACCGGCGAACAAGCTCGTTGGGGTTATGAGAACTTGAACCTGACACAGCCCAAACTTGATGCCCTCGGCTTCAAAAGTGTATTACGTCCTATCTCAACATCTTGTGCCGACCACATGGGTGCCAACTGGGCCCGCATTCACACATGGAACGGCAGCAATTGGGAGTTCACCAGCGATTGGTACCAAGCCGATGAGCAAATCATCAAGCCCATGGTGAAAGCCGCTGCTGACAAATATGCGGCAGAAAAGAAAATCAATCGCCGTACACCGGCTGATTGCCAGTCTTAAATCCTGGTAACACCACACGGTTGTGCGGTAGTTTGGTAACTGCGAAAGCAGTTGCCAAATGAAAGTCTCAGCGCTTGAGATTTTCATTTGGTCATAAAGGCAAAGTGCATGAGCGATAAAAAAATTGTATTGAATGTCAGTGGCATCGAAGTCATTTACAACCACGTCATCTTGGTGTTGAAGGGTGTCTCTCTGCAAGTTCCTGAGCAAGGCATCGTGGCTATTTTGGGAGGCAATGGCGCTGGCAAAACCACCACCCTCAGGGCCATATCCAATCTGCTCAAAGGTGAGCGCGGCGAGGTTACCAAGGGCAGCATTGAGCTGCGTGGTGAGCGAATTGAAAACCTCACCCCCGCCGATTTGGTCAACCGCGGTGTTGTACAAGTGATGGAAGGACGCCATTGCTTTGCCCATTTGACCATTGAAGAAAACCTTATGACTGGCAGCTACACGCGCAAGGACAAAGGTGAGATTGAAGCCAATCTTGAAAAGGTGTACTCCTATTTCCCGGGTCTTAAAACACGGCGCACTTCACAAGCGGCTTACACCTCAGGCGGCGAACAACAAATGTGTGCCATTGGCCGGGCCTTGATGACCAACCCTAGCGTCATGCTTTTGGATGAACCTTCTATGGGCTTGGCCCCACAAATCGTGGAAGAGGTGTTCAACATTGTCAAAGACTTGAACGAGAAGGAAAAAGTCACGTTCTTGATTGCAGAGCAAAACACCAACATGGCGCTTAAGTATTCCGACTATGGCTACATCATGGAGTCGGGTCGCATCGTGATGGACGGCGTGGCCGAAGATCTGCGCACCAACGAAGACGTGAAAGAGTTTTACCTTGGCATGGGCGGCGGCGAGCGCAAGAGCTTTAAAGATGTGAAGAGCTACAAACGACGCAAGCGTTGGTTGGCTTAATTTTTTTCAATCACATTCAAAGGATTTTAATGAAGACGCACATGGATGCATTGGAAACGCGCGACCCTGCAGCGCGCGAGGCCGCTTTGTTGGCGGCATTGCCTGGGCAAATTGCACACGCACAAAAAAACGCTCCCGCTTTCGCAGAAATTTTAAAAGACATCCATGCGGCCGACATCACATCGCGCGCCGCACTGGCCAAGTTGCCAGTGATTCGCAAATACGAGTTGCTTGAAAAACAAAAAACCTCACGTGCGGCGGGTGGCAGCGTGTTCGGCGGCTTCAGTGCAGTCAGCTACGGCCAACAAATGCCTCGCGTGTTTTCAAGCCCAGGTCCTCTTTATGAGCCTGAAGGTTCGCGCGCCGATTACTGGCGCATGGCGCGTGCCATCGCGGCGGCTGGATTTCAGTCGGGTGAACTCATTCATAACTGTTTCAGTTATCACTTCACACCTGCTGGTTCCATGATGGAAACAGGTGCCCATGCTTTGGGCTGCACGGTGTTTCCTGGCGGCATTGGCCAAACCGAACAACAAGTTCAAGCCATGGCTGAGTTGCAGCCGGCGGGCTACATTGGCACGCCCAGTTTTTTGAGAATCATTCTTGAAAAAGCAGCCGAAATGGGTGTGGCCTTGCCTTCTGTCAAAAAAGCTTTGGTCTCTGGCGAAGCCTTTCCGCCAAGCTTGCGTGATTGGTTGACTGAACGCGGCGTCAATGCTTTTCAGTGCTATGCCACTGCAGATGTGGGCCTCATTGCCTATGAAACCAGCGCACGCCAAGGGCTGGTGATTGACGAAGGCGTGATCGTTGAAATTGTGAGGCCTGGCACGGGTGATCCTGTGCCCGAAGGCGAGGTGGGTGAATTGGTCATTACCAGTTTGAATCCAGACTATCCCTTGATACGGTTTGGCACCGGTGACTTGTCGGCTATTTTGAGTGGCCATTGCCCTACCGGTCGAACCAATCAGCGCATCAAAGGCTGGATGGGTCGTGCAGATCAAACCACCAAAGTTCGCGGCATGTTTGTGCATCCTGGGCAAGTGGCCGAAGTCGTCAAGCGCTTTCCATCTGCATTGCGTGCACGGCTCATTGTGCAGGGCGAAATGGCCAATGACAGCATGGCGCTGCATGTGGAAACCACAGCGGCCAGCGGTGCAGAATCTGAGTTGAAAGCGCAAATTGCCGAGGCCATTCGGGACATCACCAAATTGCGAAGCGATGTGCATTTGGTGGCCCCTGGCACTTTGGCCAATGATGGCAAAGTGATTGAAGACGCGCGAAGCTATCAATGAAAGTTTGACCTTGCACAAAATGGGTGCATTTGCGGCTTGGCATCCCCCTAAATAATGAGGTGTTGGTTCGTGCGCGGAATCTTCTTGGCGTGCTAAGACGCTACACTTACCTGTCTAATTTAGGAGATATAGATGAAGCGCTTGTTGGTCCTTGCTGCTGCTGCCTTAACCTTGGTAGCGCACGCTCAAAATTTCCCAGGCACAAAGCCTATTTCCATTGTGGTGCCCTTCGCTGCAGGTGGCCCCACTGACAAAGTGGCCCGTGACCTTGGCGTGGCCATGGCCAAGACATTGCCAGGTGGCAATTTCGTGGTCGAAAACGTAGCGGGTGCCGGTGGCACCATTGGCGCCACCAAAGTAGCACGCGCCAACCCAGACGGTCATACATTGTTGTTGTTCCATATTGGCATGGCTGCAACGCCAGCTCTGTACCGCAAACTTTCCTACAAGCCCTTGGAAGACTTTGAGTACTTGGGCATGGTCAACGATGTGCCCATGACCCTCATTGGCAAGCCGCAACTGCCCGCCAACACCTATCGTGACTTCGAAAATTACATTCGTGCTAACGCCGGAAGTTTGAACATTGCCCACGCAGGCTTGGGTTCTGCTTCGCACATTTGCGGCATGTTGTGGCAAGCGCAGGTGCAATCTAAAGAAGCCATGACCACCATTCCATTTGGTGGCACAGCACCTGCCATGAACGCCTTGGTAGGCGGTCAAGTCGATGTGATGTGCGATCAAACCACCAACACTACAGCACAAATTGAGTCTGGTCGTGTCAAAGCATTTGCGGTGACCACCGCCAAGCCTTTGTCTGATCACAAATTGTTGAAGTACTACCCTTCGTTGCAAGAAATGGGCATGAAAGGTTTTGACCTCACAATCTGGCACGGTTTGTACGCCCCTAAAGGCACGCCAACGGCCATCACAACAGCCTTGAACGACGCCATGAAGAAGGCGCTGAAAGATCCTGATTTCATCAAGAAGCAAGAAGGCTTGGGCGCGATGGTTGTCACCGATAAACGCGTGGAACCTGCCGAGCACAAAAAGTTTGTAGCTGCAGAAATCCAGAAAATCAAAGTGGCAGTAGATGCAAGCGGCAAATATGCTGATTGATGTTCTCGCTCAATGAAAAAACCGCCTCATTGAGGCGGTTTTTTTTCGTGCGAACAAGCAAGACCTCAAGCAAAAATTAATTCACAAACTGCTCAGAGCCCACAATGCCCAGTTTGTTCAAGCCTAGGCGCTGCGCACTGGCCATGACCAGTGCCACCGCTTCGTACTTGGCTTTGGCGTGTGAGCGAATGTGCAATTCGGGTTGCGGTTGCGTGGCTGCCGCCT